>JAABSX010000100.1 GCA_011390205.1 Microscillaceae bacterium
TACTCTCATAATTGGTAGATAAGTCTAAAAGAATAGGCTCTCTCTCCTGCTCACTCTTTGCCCATTGTTGGGCAAGCTCACCCTCAAAGGTTTCAATTTCTTGTTTTTGGGATTCTTGTATTTCCTTACTGATGGCTTCTTGCTCTCTGCTTAATTCACTTTCTAGGGCTATGATTTTTGATAACTCAAAACCTTGATTCGCTAATATCTGGTAATATTGGTCATTATCCAGTAGTTTACTTTCAACTTCATTTTGGTTATTGGCAATGGCTTGTAGGTTAGGGTTGTAGGTTTTATTTTCAGAGTCGTATGTAATCAGTTCATTCTCAAATAATTTGGAGTTATTTCTTATCACCTTGCTATATTTTGGGTCTTTTTTGAACTGATTATTGAGTGTACTTTGGGCTGTGGCAAGTTCTAAAATACTAAGAGCTTCTTTGACAGCATCAAATTTATGAGGTTCTTCTAGGTCCGTTCTTTTGAGTAGATGCAGATTCACTTCTCCCATTTTCCTAGCCCTGGCTACAAACTGGATAAGGTCCCTGGTTTGCTCTCGTTTGGTAGTGGCATAGACAAGTTCTAAGTTTTGGTTATTGAGGTTGGTACCAATGTCTAATATTTTTGAGCAGAAAATAAGCCTCCTCCCCTCCCCTATTTTTGAGGTTTGTTCTATCTCTTTGGCTGTGTCGCTTTTATCCTGTATTCGTTTTTCACTAAACACAAAATCAATTTCATCCTCTTTGAGTAGCCCAAGCCTTACCAGTATTTTTGCTATTTGAGAGGCCCTTTTGTAGCTATCCACCTTTGTTAGATATATTTTATCAGTATCAAAATTAAGATTGCTTAGAAAGCCTAAAATGGCTTTTTTAGGCTGCTTAGCATATTCATACCTTCTCACCTTTACAATAGGATTTTGAGTCCTCTTAACTTCAAACTTGGCTAAGTCTGAGCCATGTACTGCTTCCAAGACTTTGCAGGGAGTAGCACTTAGGTAGATTACTTTGATGCCTTGCTCCTGACATAACTTGACGCATTGAGCAATTTGTTTGATAGCCTTTGCCCTATAGGAATAACTATCTGAAAGTAAATGAGCTTCATCAATCACTACACATTCAACTTTTTGAGCACTGAAGACCGTGCTTAATTTATCATAAGTACAGACGAGTACACTTTGAGCGAGGTATTCTTGGCTTACTTGTTTAGAGCTGTATAGACAATCTAATGTATATTCCTTTTCTATCTGTTCACTTTGCAGGCGTGTAGGAACTGCAAAAATGGAGTGATTGAAGAGCTGTGGTAGAATACTTTTGATAAGAGTGTGTGTCTTCCCTGTTCCTGTGGGTGCTTTGAGCGATATAAAGCTATTTTGTTGGATGATGTTTTTCAGTCTGGGTTCAATCTCTGCAAGTCTTTCTCGGATGGTGAGAGGTAAATCATTATTGATTAAGTTGAGTAAATCATCATCAAATCCATAAAGACTGATATAATCACAGACATCATTTTGACGAGGTTTAGGCTCTTGTTTAGAGTTTTGTTGTGGTAGTTTGGGTAGTACTATTCTTTTGCAAGAAAGGCCCTGAGATAGTCTTTGAGATGCTTGTAAGCCTGTATAATCTGTATCATAGATAACAGCACTAATTTCTACATTCTTACTTTTGAGTTTGGCGAGTACATAAGGCTTTATTTGTGTGATAGCATTCCCCAAAGTAAAAGCATTAAAGCCCTGCTCTCTGATGGCTAGGCAGTCAGCTTCTCCTTCACAAAGTATTGCACTCTGATTTTCTTTGAGCGAATCAATCCCAAAATGGTAGCTATACTCTGGATCAAGTTCTTTGGCTGTGGATAGGTTAGGCAGGAATGTCGTTTTGGCAGAGCCAAAAACTCTGTAATTTGCCTTTGGCATATACAGCTTATACGCCTTATCTTTTACGATTTCAAAAGCAAATACAAATCCTTTTGTGTAATATTCTTTGGTGGCACCTGTATTTGGGTTGAACACTGAGAACATCTTTACACTCTTTACATTCAGCTCTGTGAGGGTTTTTAGGCTTACTCTCCCCTTGCTCTGCCAATAGTCTAGCTCTTCTTGGTTGAACTCTTGAAACTCTATTTTGGTCAGTTCTTTGGGTTTTGCGGCTTGCTGTGCTGATCTAGGTTTGCGAGTGGGTTTTGAAGCATGGTAGGTATCAGGCTCATGATACATTGCTTTTGCCTTCTGTATTGCTTCTTTATAAGAGCAATTTTCGGCAAGCATGATAAATTTAATAAAGCCTACTCCTTTAAAATCTGGATTACCAAAGTCATTAAAGCCATAATTACCAAGTGTATCAATATACCTGATAGAGAATGAAGGGGTTCTTTCATCCCTAAATTTTTGGTTTCGCTTGTAATCGGGGTTTATTCCGTAGGTCTCAAAAACCTTTGCGCCCTTATCATTGGGCGTGAATTTTTCATATTTCAGTGCCATGTAAATTGAGTTTGGCACTTAAGGAGAGGCTAGTCAAGAGAGGATTTTTAAAAAATATGACTTTTTTTTTTGAAAAGCATCATATTAGTAGTAAATTTGCGTATCAAAAGTAAAGTAACGCAAGTTTTCTAAAAGCAACTTTATCCCCTTATCACTTTGAGGCTCTATCTCAAGTGTAATCTTAAAATTTGCAAAATAACTGCCCTTAATGCTGCAAACATTGAGGGCTATTTTTTTGCCTTATCCTTACAAAGTTATAAAAACTTTGTGGTTCTTTTCGATTCTTAAAAATTAAAAATTCTAACATATTGAAAATCAAAAACATAGGTTTGTCTATTTTAGAATCAATATTGATATATTGTTTGATTTTTTACCTATTTTTTAATATTACGGAGTACTCTTTTGATATTTTGGAGCGTACTTTTAGAGATGGCCTTGTTCTCAGTCTGAGCCGTTTTTAAGTTAATCACTTCATACTCCTTGCTTAATATCTGGCTCTGTGTCTTACCTTTTTCTATGTCCCTCACTACTGCCTTGTAGGCATTTAAGTACTTGGCCTGATCTATATCAATGGAGGTATTAATACCTGTATTAATACCTATATCAAGGTTATTTTCTTGGCTTTCTTCGCCCATGGTATTAATACCTGGCTTGTTTGCTTTAAACCCGATAGGAAAAGACCTTTGAGGTTTTTCTTGTACTTTAAGTGTTTCATCATCACCTTCTGCAAATACTTCCTCTCTCATTTCTCTATGGTTGGCGAATGACAGTCCTCCAGTCATCACAAAGCTATTTACTAGCTCCTTAAAGTTGTTACTGTCTAGGGTGATGCTTTTTTGGTTGGCGGTTAATACCTCTGCTTGCTGGGCAGTCATAAAATCATAATAGATTAAAAACCAATTGGCAGCCAATATCAAGCACTCCACTAAAATCACTATCAGCAATATGACAGAGAGGTTAAAGCCTGTGGCTTGCTCACTCGCTGCAGTCTGTTGGGTGTGTACACTGGCAAGAGAGGAGAGGGCTTCAGACTTATCTTTTTGTAGTAGGCTAATTTCATCAGAGAGATTCACAATGAGTTTTTCATTGGCTCTGTCTATGCTTGCTTGCCAAGTGGGTTTGGTGGGTACACTTGCGAGTTTTGTTTTTGCCGCTTGTATTTGCGTATCAAAGTACAGCCTTACACTGTCTTTTGTGGAACTTTGATCTTCTGAGAGATGAACCAGGCTTTTATCTAGCTGAGTGTGAAGCTCTCTCACTCCATTGAGCGACACAAAAGCACTCAATACTGCAAGGACTATGGCAAGCAGAAAGGCAATATTAAAAGAATGATTGGCGTATATGTCAGTGAAGGAGACATTAAGCAAGTAACTTTTGAGGTATTCTAAGACAATGATTAGCCCAACAGCAAAGCAAATCGCCAACAAATAAACAGGCACAATGTGATGCAATACGGAGGAAAGAAAGACTGCACCAGTGCCGATGCTTACCGCAGGGAGCAGAAACCGTAGCACTTGACTGGCATTTTTTACGCCTTTGTATTTCACAAAAAAGGGTTTGAACTTAAAACGTTCTTTGGCTGAAATTACTTTTTGCTTCATTTCTTCTTGCTCAAGCAAGGCAGTTACGGGGTTTTTTTGTAGTTTTGTCATTGTAATTTTGTTTTGAAGCCCTTATCAAACACTTTGGACGGAGGTTGATAGGGGTTTCTTTGTGAATAATGGGTTTTATATTATTTCTTAATCAAAAAAAACGGTATTTTCGTTAATAATTTAAGGTGTTCAGTTTACACTTCTGCAATTATACACATATTGCGATAAATATCAAATATTTTTATTGTATATTACAATTTTTTTTAAAAAATAGCTTTTCAGAAAACAACTATTACAAATATGAATTTAGACGAGTACATCAATGGTCTTGACAAAATTATTATAGATAGAATCAAGGAAGTAAGGACTGAGAAAAAGATTAGCCGAAAAAAATTAGCCAATGATTTAGGCATTGCTGTCAGTACTTATGGAGATTTAGAGCGAGGCAGGATTAATTTTGACCTAAAGAGATTGATTGCAGTACTCAAATATTTAGAGATAGATGACTTCTTCAAAAAAGAGGAGAGCAAATCACAGCTTGAAGTTATTGAAGAATTCAGCAGTTCTTTGAAAAATTTCAGCACACAAAGTAATGATGCCAAAGAGACAAAAGAGGAAGTGCAAGAAATGAAACTGGACTTGAAACTTATAAAAATGGCATTGTCAGATATTGTCGATAAACTAAATAAGACTGAAGACAAAGAATGATGGTGATAGAGAGATACATCTGTATCAACTGAAATTACTTTTTGCTTCATTTCTTCTTGCTCAAGCAAGGCAGTTACGGGGTTTTTTTGTAGTTTTGTCATTGTAATTTAGTTATGAAACCCTTGTCAAACGTCTTGGTCGGAAGGTTGGCAGGGGTTTCTTTGTGAATAATGGGTTTTATATTATTTCTTAATCAAAAAAAACGATATTTTCGTTATTTAATAAATCTTACTCTAAGTCAATACAAATATGATAAAATATAAAAATAGAGTCTGTAATGATGCTAAATAGAGACAAGCTTGGGCGAAGAACTAATACAGGTTGTTTTAACTTTAGAAACTCTTGAACAAAGGGTTTGACCTCAAAAGTTTGGTTTGCTTTTTCTATTTCAGAGTGCAATCCTTTTTTTTGTAATTCAGTTTCGTAGATTTTCCTTAAATTTTGCATAGTTTTACGGATAAGACGTTATGTAAATTATAATCACACAAATAAAGTGATTATTACATTATGAAACAAGAAATTATTACGAATATATCGTAAAAAATCTAAAAAATCTAAAAAATAAAAAACTGATAACGGAAAATACATTATGAGCATAGATAACATTGATGATTACATTGGCGGTCTTGACAAGATAATACTTAGCAGAATCAGAGAAGTAAGGGAAGAAAATAAGATAACTAGGAAGATACTTGCAGAAGATTTAGGCATTGCTCCAAGTACCTATGCAGACTTGGAAAACGGAAAGATTAATTTTGACATCAAAAGGCTACTGGCTGTCCTCAAATACTTAGGCATAGATGATATATTCAAGAAAGAAGATAAACAAAAAGAGACTCAAATACAAACAATCAACAATTTTGAAGATTTTGTAGAGAAATTTCAGGAGCAGAGCAAGGATGTAAAAGGAATGAAAGAGGATATTAAAATGATTAAGGATATGATGATGGCTAAGAAGGACAATGAGAGTAAGGATATAACAGTACAAATAGCTAAAAAGGACAATGAGAATAATCAAGATGAGGATAAATAGGAGTAATGCTTAGTATCTGTTTTTGAGTTATTTCTTAATCAAAAAAACTATCATTGCTCTCTTTTGTGTGCTTTACACTTTGGAGGTTTTTTTTGTGTATTATAGTAATCAAGATTTTAGACTATATACCAATAATATCGGTAATTGAGAGATAGCTTTATGCATACATTGCCAGATAAAGTGTTTTATTGGCAATAAAAAAAACAATAAAACAAAATACATGGTAAATTAATAAATTGAGTACCCAAAAAAGTGGTAAAATGGATTTATAAAGATAAATGAGTTTTGCATTATAAATAACAACTATTTTATGCTCTTGCAGTGTCCTTTCCTCATAAATCCATACATAACTTATTTACTCATCATAAAAAGAGATGCAATCATAAGTATTGAATTAATCTGCTAGCTATGAGTAATGTATTTTGCATTATGAGTAAAATCTAAAATCATTAAAGTATGAGTAAGACTGAGCCTATCCCATCAATCCCCATAATACAGAACCCAATTTCCCAGCTTCTAGGAATAATACTGTAAATCAGAACTTATGAGGTGAATAAATTCGGATTTACAGGACTTTTAAATTTTATTTTAAAATTAGTTTTGGATATCAGAACAAGCCATTTTTTTGTAAATCTAGGGGTGCATAAAAGGCGACCTTACAAAGTATAAAGTCGCCCTTTATTTAAAAAAAATTAAGTGCAGAAATGGCTGTAAAAAACACTTAACCATTTACAAATTATCAGCCATCAATCATTGATAGATCAATCTATCTTTTCTGGCATGAACACCTGTGTATCAGGTTTGCTACTAGGTGCTTCCATGACACAATAATAATGTAGGTAAGGCGTG
>JAABSX010000101.1 GCA_011390205.1 Microscillaceae bacterium
TTTAATTTGGTTTTGCTCTATAGTTTTAATTTGTTTTTCTCTATGGGTCGCAATCCTACTTTCAACTGGAAATTGCATTTTAATACAGTTTTTCAACACGCACACGCCCGTTTGCATAACCTGTCGCAATCCTACTTTCAACTGGAAATTGCATTTTAATATTTTTTAGTAAAACTACAAACCAAGAAAGGTTCACAAGTCGCAATCCTACTTTCAACTGGAAATTGCATTTTAATAGCCCTCTTTAATTTACTGATAATCAAGCATTTATGACATTGATATTAAAATAAGTCAATAAGTACTTGATATAATACAAAGAATTAGAGCGATAATAAGGGTTTTATATGCCCCAAAATGCTGCATTATTCTTAGCTTATTTTGTATTTTTTCAGTAGATAGCAAGAAGTCAAGGAACGTTTCAGAGATAAATAGCCATTTGCTTCTTTCATTTCTATAGGTCTAGACCCTGAGATAGCACAATGATATTCAATTATTTTCAAATCACAAAATCTATGAAGCCAATTATGGCTTTTTCCTTTGTATTTGTGTTTGGAAAAAGGTATTCTGACATTTTTCAAAAAAAATAAGTGTGCGGAGGGTCTAAAAATTCACTAAAATCAGGGTTTTCTCCTATGATTTCTGTTTGTCTGAGTTGATCAGTCTCAAAGGGAAAAATAAGGACGCTGTCCGTACTTTGCCAGCTTGTGCCATGGTCATATTGCAAAGCTTGGATTTTTTGTTTGATTTGAGATTTTTTATCAGGACTAAGTCTTGCCGCAAATACTGATTTTTGGATGCGTTTACAGCCTTTTTTCTCGAGATATTTGGCGATTTGTGTCCTAATCTTGTTTTCGCTAATGTCATAAATGATAAGGTAGTGCATTGTTTTTGGGGTTTATGAATCCATTAGTTTTCTGACCACGAAAAAAATAAGTACGAACATAAGAAAGACCACAAAAAAGACGATAAAGATATTAATAAGCCCAATATAAAGCCAATGAAAAGAGTCTTTGCCTTGGGTTTGTGGGCTTTCAGAGGGTTTCGTGATTTGTCGGGGCTGCTCAGGCTCAGGTGTTTGCTCAGTCTGTGGTGGGCTATTTTTTTGTTTCTTCGTTCGTTTTTCAGATTCTGTCTGTTTTTGGCTCAGGTATTCATAGACATTGAGTCCTCGTCTTAGGATATACTCCACTTCGTGGGGAGCCAGCCTGATGAGTCCTCTTGGTGAGATGACAGGGAGGTTGCTTTGCTGCCTGTAGTGTTCGGCTTCTTCGGTATATAGCCAGTATTTTACCCCTCCGTGGCTAGAGCAAGCGCCCGCCTTGATGGCAGTGCTTTTGTATCCGTCTTGGCATATAGCGCCCGTGCGTCTGAGTTCGTTGAGGTAGATGATTTCTTCGTCATCTTCTTCCTCCTCCTCTATGATTTCGGCTTCTTGGTATTGCGCTTGTGCCTTTGTGCTGATGCCCAGAATACCGAGGAGCATAAGGGCATAAAAAATGCCTCGAAGTGGGTTTGTATTCATCTCAAAGTGTGTCATTGGGTTTGTTTTTAAGTGCAAGAATATTCTGAGCAAGCGCATGTGCATCTAATAAAAGATGGGTGCTGCGGCTGCGGGTCAAGTTTTTTTGTTTGATGATTTCGTTGAGGTATTCATTAAATGCCTGTACCACCTTTTTTTTGCCTGAGTTGGCGAGCCAGATTCCATTTTTGTATTGCTGCGTATCTCCTTGGGGCTGTATGGCATATTGCAGACAAAGCCTGAAAGCGATTCGGTCAGCCCAGTCTCTGTAAGGCTCTATAAAATCATAACTTAGCACAGGTTTATTGTATTCATCTGCGTGCCATATCCCTATGAAAGGGTCTATACCCGCCTTGATGAGGGCGCTCTCCACCCGTGCATACAAGATTCCGTACATATAATTGAGCAAAGAGTTAAAGATGTCTTCGGCGGGTCTTCTTGTGCGTTTTTCAAATTGATAGGCCTCGGGCAGACACATAGAGAGGATTCTGAAATAGTTTTTGGAGGCGGCCCCCTCCCACCCTCTGAGGCTTGTCTCAAAGCTTCGGCTGAGCGAAGCATGCTCAATTTGTTTTAAGATTCTTTCCATCCGCCTGATGAGCGTTTCCATTTTTCGGATATTCTCTTGCTGCGTATGGCTGTATCGGGCTTGGTAAGCGAATGCGATTTGGTTTTTCACCTTCTGAATGACTTGAGCCCTGACCCACTCCATTCCTTCTGGGGCTTGTGCAAAATACATTTGCTGCTTACGGATGGTGGCGATTGAGCCGAATTTATTGTTCCAGATACGCCCCTGTGCCTCTCCAGAGTGATTGATAAACACGATGTCTATCCCGTGTTGTATCGCAAAAATAAGTAAATCAGAGCTAAGGCTGATTCCTTTGGAGATAAAGACCATATCAACCTCTTCGGGCAAGAATCTTTGCTTCTCACCAGTAGCTTGCTTTACCTCTATGAGGTGGTTTTGCTTAGAGATGTGTGTGCCTCTAGTATTGAGTATAATCTGCATAAGTATAAGGTGCTTGCCAGATAGTGTTACCTACTCCTCTACTGAAATGTTACTACACAAAGTGATTTCAAGAAATTTCCTGAAATTCACTGAAATTATTGGCTCAAAAACCAATTTCAAGAAAAGCATAAATAGCTGATTGCCAATAGCTTCATTTTGTATCAGTAGAATTTCATAAATTTCAGAAAGTTGATTTATTTTTATATCTTGATGCCTCGCTGTGTAGGCTTATGCACTGTGCCGAATATGTTTTTTTAAATTTTTTCAAGTATTTGTTTAATTTTTAAAATCTACAAAGTATATTTGGGGAAATACTAGCGAGTTATACATTTTCAGCAAGCTACCTACAAGAAGCCCAAACCTCCCTGTAATGACCTGCTGACAAGTAATCAGAAATAGCTCCTATTTTTGATACGATACCTAAACCCAAGAAAAGACAACTATGAAAACAATCACTTTTACTTGCGAAACGATTACGCCTATGTTCCTCTCTGGGGCTGACGGGCAAACCCCCGAACTTAGACCGCCTAGCATCAAAGGTGCGCTGCGGTTTTGGTGGCGGGCTATGAATGGGCATTTATCACTAAAAGAACTGAAAGAAAGAGAGAGTGAGATTTTTGGAGGAACAGAAGGAAGTGGAAGAAGTAAATTACTTATTAGAGCTAAAATATTAAATCATAGCACAGGGATAGAAATGTTAGTACCTCACAAAAGTTTTATGAAACAAGTAGCTTTTAAGGCTAATCAAACTACCTTTGAGATAAAACTTAGCCTAACTCAAAAACTAGATTACTTTGATGAAATTCAAATGCAATCTTTATTTATAATTACAGCTACATTAGGAGGTTTTGGTAAAAGAAGCCGCAGAGGAATGGGTAGTGTAACTATCATAGAGCCACAGCAAATACAACCTTCAAGTTTAGAAGGTATTTTGCCTCACCTCAAAAACTTCTCTCCTTACTTTGTGAATGATGGTAAAAAAATCTATCATAACTTCTCTGGTTCTTTACAAGAGTATGCATCAATAAGACAAATCCAAATCAGTCAATTTGATAGTGAGAATATGTATAAAATTCTCAGAAAAATTAGCGACAGAACGCACCAATTCCATCAGGAAGATACTAGGAGTTATGAAGCTTCCATAGGTAATGCAAGGGGAGGCCGTTTTGCTTCACCTATTTATGTATCTATTATTAAAGATTCTCTAAAACCAATTATAACTACTCTGAATACTGCACCCAATGACAAACATAAACGCAATGTAAGTGGCTTATTGCAAGAAGATTTTAAAAACTCAATACTAAACTAAACAATGACAGAAAAAATATATATTCCTGAAGTACGACTAAAAGAAGTTACCTTAGATAATTTCAGAGGGCAATCCCATATTACTATCAATTTTAACGAAAAACTTACAGTCATTATTGGAAACAATGGTAGTGGGAAATCTAGTATTTTAGATGGTATTGCAGGCTTACTACATTACTTTGTGCATCAGACAATCTTAGAAAATAATAATTTTGAGTCCTTGTTCAGAGTAAAAGATATTAAAAACCCTAAAAACGAACCTGCTTCAGGAACTATAATCCTTAATACCTCTTTTGAGTTTATTGAAAAAAACACACTTTCAGAAATTTTGAAAGTAATTAACTTGTTGAATGAGGGAGAATATAAAGGTAGTATAGCTAAAATTCAATTTGATATCATAGAGAAATATTGGCAAGTAGCTTTTTTTGATAAAAATTATGAACCCATTACAGAAGAAGACGAGAACGGAGATGATATCCCCATCATAGTAGTTACAGAGGCAAAAATCAATATAGCTCAAGAAGAATTTCAGATTGCTGAATATAAAAATAACGAATGGGTACTAAGCATAGACCAAGATATTTTAAAGTCATCTGATAAAGATATATGGAATGATTCTGATTATAGAGATAAAGAATTAAAAATAGGTTTTGAGTTTAATCAATACAAAGACCCCACATTTATTGTTGATATAAAAGAGAGAGACTTTTTAAATAAGATGAATCAAACGGCTTTTTTAGAAGATATAAAGGACTCTTTTCAAAATCAATTAGACAATAAAAATCAACCTATGCCCTTATTTGCCTATTATGGAGGGGCATCTATCAATCCAGATATAAAATATGACACACATTTTTCTTTGGATACTCAAAGTGTGTATCATAATACACTTTTGCCTTCTCGTTTTTCATTAAGTAACTTTTTTCATTGGTTTGAAGAAAAACAGAAGATAGCCAATGAAAAACTAAAAAAAGAAACTGAAAAGATATTTAATAGTGAAAGTAACTCATCAGATAAAGCCAAACAAATAGAAGGTATTATTAAAAATTTCACTGAATTAATTGATGTTTTTGTTGATACAGATAACCCCAGAGAATTTCCTATCATACAAGAAGCCCAGCATTTATTTTTGATAAAAGGTGCCATTCTTCAAATGCTCAATGATGATGAAGCTGATTATTCCAACCTAAGAGTAGAATATGATAGTGGATTACCTGAGTTGTTAATCAACAAAAAACAAAATGATGGAAATAATGATTTGAACATCAATCAACTTTCTTCTGGTGAGCGAAATCTATTAGCCTTAGTAGGCGATATAGCTATTCGCTTGATTCAACTTAATCTAGAGGCAGATAACCCTCTCAAAGAAGGTAGAGGAATTGTATTAATAGATGAAATTGATTTACACCTGCATCCACTTTGGCAAAGAAAAGTAATTCCTAAACTGCAAGAAATTTTCCCTGAAATTCAATTTATGGTTACTACACATAGTCCTTTGGTATTGCAGAATGTAAAAGGGAAAGTTTGGGATTTAGGCTCAAATCAAATTTCTGAAACTGCCTTAACATCAGGGCTAAGAATAGATGAAATTTTAGAATTAATGCGCTTAAATCCTAAACAACAATTATCCATGGACTATGAAGAAGAATTAATAAACTTCGAGAAAGCTTATGAAAAAAATGATTACAAAAAAGCTAAAGAAGCCTATGAAAAGTTAGAAAAAATAATTCCTTCAAAAGATTCAACTTGGTTGTCTGTGAAAACAAAGTTAGAAAGCATTAACCCAAATGAAAATTGGATATGAAAACAATAAAAAGATTACCAACAAATGGAACTGATAGTGATATACAGTCCTTACTCTCTCAATCCTCAAATAACCAATGCTTTCTGGTAGAAAAAAGGAGTGAAGATTCAAAAGAATTAGATATTTTTTACTCTAATTCTGAAAACAATCTATCCGATGCTTATCTATTTTACAATAAATTTTTAGAAAATAATTACTCTTTAAAAAATAATACTATTTTCAATGATTTATTTGACCCTTGTAATGAAAAATATTCTCAAAAACAGTTTTTCTATATTAGTGACGAAATTCGAAACGGTATTGAGGTTTACACTATTGGGTTTCTAAACAAAAGAGCTAAAAATACAATAGATTTTGTATCAAAAGTTATAGACGAATCAAAATTCTCACAAGATTATATATAATGCTCCCCAAAATTAGTACCACTAAATAAGGTGTAAAATTGTTATAATTTTAAGACATTAACCCCTTAATAAAATGGTCAAAAAAGAGCGAAAACGTTACGATGCTGCATTCAAAGAGAAAGTAGTATTGGAGGCAATGAAAGAACAAAAAACGCTTTCACAAATTGCTAGTGAGTTTGGTATTCATGCCAATCAAGTAAGCCAATGGAAACAACAGGTAGTTACGAATCTTCGTGAATTACTTTCCACAAAGTCTGTGAAGGCAGAGATGGATGAAGAAGGTCTAACTAGTCCTCTATATGAGCAAATAGGACGTCTACAAGTAGAAAACACCTATCTTAAAAAAAAATTGA
>JAABSX010000102.1 GCA_011390205.1 Microscillaceae bacterium
TTCACCAAATAAAATGGGTCTTTCGCTGATACCTCGGTTTTCTATCAGGTCATATTGTGCAGGGATGATTTCACCTCTGAGGCTGCTCCATGCACCCCATTTGCCTTTTTGTCTGATGGCTGCAATGACTTCTTGGGCTGTGTTCTTGATGATTTTGACTTCTTCAAACACAGGCATTTCCTTTGCTGTTTCTGCTCCTAGCGGCTGCAGTGTCCAGACTTCGGGTTCTAACTCTACCAAGAAGGTGCTATCACTCCAGGGGGCTATTTTGTCAAATTTTAATGGGAGTACGGTTTTATTCTGGAGATTGATTAGTCCGAATTTCCCGCCTTTGCTGACCAAGAAGAGGGTTTGCTGCTTGTTTTGGATAAAAATCTCTGGACGGCTTTCATAGACAGGTTCTATTTTTAGGTTGTATTTTTTGCTATACAGTCCATATTTTCGGTTGAGGAGGAGTATTTTATAATCGGCATCTTTTTCTAAATTGATGATACCATCATATCGGATAGGCATGACGAGGATTTGTGTAGAATCTACCAATCCGTATTTGTTGTACTGCTCTACATTGATAAGGTCTGCCCCTAGGGCATAGACGCTGCTGTATTTGGGGGAGAGTATTTTTTTGCCATTTTGGTCAAAGAGTCCTTTTTTGCCTTGTCTATCTTCATAATAAATCAAAGTTTCGGCATTGGGGTAATTGCCTTTCTCCGCCCTCATTCCTCTAAAATAAGTAAAATCAACTTCGGAAGCTTTTGGATTTTGGAGAAAAGCCGCCTTTACTTTTTTTCCTTCAAACAAAAAGGCAGTCTGTGCGATGAAAGCAATGGAATCATACTTAAAATCTACCACAGTTTCGGCGTTCATATTGATAATGCCCCATTTTCCTTGTTTTTTGCCTGCGATGACCTGCCCCCCAAAGTCAATATTTTCGAACTTAAACTGCTCAATCCAAGCACCATTTTGCTGATAGACTTGCCACAGGCTGTCTTTGAGTGCTACCCAGCCTTGGGGTGTTTTCTGTATTTTGTCCATCTGTAGAGGAATCACAGCTCGCCCCAATCTGTCTATGATTCCTTGTTTTCCTGCCCTGCTGATGTGCAAGAATTTTCCTTCATCCAGCACTTTGATTTCGTTCAAATCAGCCTGAATACGAATATTTTGTTGGGAGTTCATTTCAAAGATAGCTTCATTGGAAGCCATTCCTACAAGGTCTCCAAGTCTAAACAGCACAAAACCACCCTCTTCGGGTTCTATTTCGGTGTATTTCGGCTCCACGATGCTTTCACCTGAGTAGCTGCTCAGCCCCCAAAGTCTATTTTGTCTTACCTTTAAAAAATCGGCATTCAAGACTTCTATTGCGTCATACTTTGTGGGCAATATTTCTCTTCCACTCTGATGCACTAGCCCTGAAAAGGCGTTTTTGGTAACCTTAAAAAGTCCTGTGCTTATTTGCTCTATTTTATCAAACTGTGGTGGCACGACTTCTTGCCCTAGTTTATTGAGAATCCCGAGTCTGCCATTTCGGTTGATGACCAGGTAATCTTCGGTAATGCTTTGGCAGAGGTATTCGGGGTTGATGTACTCATATTGAAAGGGGATTCTCTGTGCGCCCATTTCATCATAAAAACCAAAGATTCCTCTTTCTAGCACAGGCACATATTGCAAGGCATTGACTTGCAGCATCTCAGAGAGGCGCTTTTTTTGGGAAAATTGAGGATATTTTTGAACAAAGTCTGCCAGTTTTTGCTCTTTTTCATAAAAAGCCAAGAGCCACTCAAGGGCAAAATCACTCATAGAGTTTGCGGGATAATTTTTGACGAAGCCTTCAAAAGAAGCGATGCCGTGTGGCAAAGTACTGAGGTAAAAAATGCGCTTGAGGGCTTGGTCAAGGTTTTGGCTGTTGGGGTATTCACGCACAAAACGCTGGTAAGAAGCAAGAGAGCCTTTGTTGGTTTGGTCTCTGAAGATGATTTCATCTCTTTTCTGGGTAGCCTCTGAGATTTGCACAGCGGCAGGATAGGCATCTATGAATGCTTGGTAGGCTTGCAAATCATTCTGCTGCAATGCCTGCTCCCAAGCCAGTAAATTTCTTTGTGTTTTGGCGACTGAGATTTGAGAGGCATCTGCATAATAGCTTATAAAATACTGAAATGCTTGGAGGGTATTCTCAATTTGGGCATTCTGGAACGCCTGTGATGCTATCTCTGTCTTAAGTGTCTGGGCTGATTGGGCATCAAAGTTTTCTTTTGCCCATTTTTCAAGGGTTTTTTCATCTGTATCGGCGTATGCTTCGAGAGATTTTTGGACATAAAAATAGGCAGAATCTATCTGATAATCGGGGTTGGCTTCGGAGAAAAAATACACGGCATAGACTTGGAGTGCAGCAGCACTGCCTGGGTTTTTGTGGAGTTCTTTGTCTAAGAGTGCTTTTGCTTTTTCAAAATCTCCTTTTTGAATTTTCTTTTGTGCACTGGTGATGCGGCTGGCATAAAGAGGAGGAACTATCAGTAAAAAAATACAAGCAAAAATGAATGCTTTTTTCATAGTCATATTTATTTAGTTTTTTGGGTGAACCGCACGTCATGCACTGGCTCAAAATAATTGCCAAAATTAAGCTAAAAAGCCAAACTACGCTATATTTTTTATGGATTCTATTCCTTGTTTCGTGCCAAATTAAGTTCTTCAAGGATTCAAAAACCCTTGAAGAACTCAAAATCTTTGGATGACGGAGTGATGAAGGTGCGTATCTATTTTAGAGTGTAGCCTTGGCTTCTTTAAACTCTAAGTTGTTTTCTTGGTATTTGGAGGGGCATTTCATCAGAATTTTATCTGCCACAAACTGCCCATTCTGCACATTCCCAATCACCACAACCTGCTCGGAGCGTTCAAAATCTGCGGGTTTAGGGCTGCGGTAAATCACCTGCTCCTCTCTTTGGTTTTCATCTACGAGTGTAAACACAAACAGATTGGGGTTTTGCTTGGGGTTGTAGTTCATGCCCAAGATTTCTCCACCCGAGTTCTTTTTGAGCGTGCCTACCACATGTATTTTAGTACTATTGCCATTTTCTGACATTTTGTATGCCTTGTCAAAGTTTACATACTGGCTTGCATCTCCTACAGTGGCCATGAGCATACTGATAGCCACGGCGATGATGACGATTCCGAAAATATATCCTTTTTTCATGTCTATTGTCTATTAAAATTTAGTCTTTGAGTTCTTTTTCTAATTTTGAGATTTTAGAATCTAAGCTGATGAGGTAAAACAAGACACCAGCCAGTACGATTGTGAGCACTGCCACCACCACATAGATTTTGCCATTAGAACGCATGGCGTCTGCCATTTCGGGCGCTTGTGCTATGCTCGGGGAGATGCTTGATAAGATGAATAACAAACTAATGAGGTATTTTTTCATGATTGTTTTTTTAATTTACCATTTATTTAGTCATTGATGAGCTGCTCAGATTGTGCCGCATGCGCTTCTGTTCTGAGTTGATTCTTTGCTTTGGAAAAACGAACTCGGAGGCTTACCAGCCACCAGCCCAGCAATGTCCAGGCAATGACAGCAGGATAAAAAACCATCCGCATACGGCTGTCTAGGTCATAACTATTAAAACCAGGATTGCCGCCATTGCCAGGGTGCATAGAAGCCGTAAGCCGTGGCAAAATAAACAAAAGCGGAATCAAGGTAGCAAAAGCAAAAATATTATAGACTGCAGAAATCTTTGCACGCTGTTGCTCATCTTCTAAAGAACTTCTCAAAACAGAATAAGCCAAGTAGATCAGCAAAGCAATGGCAGAGGCGTTTTGTTTGGGGTCTCCGTGCCAGAATGTCCCCCAAGTAAATTGAGCCCAAACCATCCCTGTAACCAGCCCCAATATCCCAAACAGAATCCCTACATTGGCAGCCTCCACAGCGTAAATGTCGTGCAGCTCTTGATTGCTTCTTAGGTATTTGATGGCATAGACCATAGATACCAGCAAAATGATAATCATCCCGAACCACATCGGTACGTGAAAGTATAGATTGCGGATGCTCTCATTGACAATGTCTAAACGTGGAACATCTGACAAAAGCCCCACAATCAATGTATAAAAAAGAAGTGCCATGGTCAGGTACTTCCACCAGCTTAATTTTAGCATATTTCTTTGTAAGGTTACTCTTCGTTTTTAGGCAATTATGACCTCTTTCACTAACAATCAATCTATTGATTCGGTTTTGTTAGCTGCGCCAAAGATACGGAAATAATAAATACGAAACACTGATAACTATCAGGTTCATAGCAAGCAATGTAAGGATTTCGTCTGTGCTCAATGACCTATCCAGCCCATCAAGGGCATTTTTAGAGACTCGCATCAACATCAGCAGCATCGGGAGGATGATGGGAAAACTCAACACTGCCATCAAAGTAGTGCTGTTTTGTGCCTTGGCAGCAATGCCCGAAACCATCGTGAGGGTAGAGGCAAAGCCCAAAGCACCCAATGCCAAGATGACACAAAATAAGGGAAAGTCTTGCACAGGATTGCCCATCAAGACAATGTAAAAAAACAAACCCAAAAAAGCCACCACCAACAGCAAAAGCGTATTGTAGAGTATCTTTGCGAAAATAATCCCCTGAGGGCTAAACAAGGTGTAATAATACAATACCCTGCCCTCCGACTCTTGCAAAAAACTTTTTGCGACACTATTTACAGAAGCAAATAACAGAATAATCCAGAATACCGTATTCCATATAATAGGCGAAAGTGCAGATACTGTCAGACTAAAGCCCAAATACACTACCCACACACTGCTGACTACATACAGCAGCAAGCCATTGAGGGCTGCTCTGTTGCGCCATTCAAGTTTGATTTCTTTGAGGACAAGGTGCTGTATCTCGAACATAGTTGTGTTTTAACTCTTTTTTTTCGCCTAAGTATTGTATTTTTGAAAAACTTAGCCCGTTGCTGCAAAACTACATAAAATCAGTTTTTTTATGTGAATATTCTTGCTGCAAATTTTAACCCCAAACATTGAGTCCTCTCTTGAGGGAAAGGTTGGGAGGGGCAAATACTCAGTCCTTCCCCTGAGGGAATAGCTGAAAGAGGGAAACATAAGTAACTGATTAACAATCACATATACCAAATTTGTGTAAATTATGAAAATACACTTTGACATTTATTTTACTTTTTTGTGGCTTGCCTTTTTGCTGCTGCTTCATCACCCTACAAAATCTCAAGACCTTACGCCTGAGCTGAATGTCTGCCCACTCAATGACGTTCCTTACCAAGCGCCCACACTCCCCAATGCCACAAGCTATGACTGGGATTTCTGCACAGGAGATCTTTTACGTACACCTACAGGAATCTTGATTACAGACTTTATCAATGATACCCAAACCGCTTTTCATGATGCTTGGAGACCAGAAGGCATAGACATCGTCTATGACAATGGGAATTGGTATGGATTTATAATGAATTATACTGGCAAGAACTTATTACGCATAGATTTTGGGAGTAGCCTAAGTAATCCTCCTATTTATACTAATTTAGGGATTATTGGAGGAGCTAGTTTGTATGACCAACCTACTAAAATAAGAATTATAAAAGATAAAAGTGGAAATTGGTTTGGATTCATTGGTAACAATGGCTTTGCAAGTGGCTCACCAAATGGGTCTGTAATTAGATTATCATTTGGTAATAGTTTAATAAATATACCTACGGCACAGCAATTTATATCTCCCACAATATTTACCAATGGAGTAATAAGTTTGGATGTGGTTTATACTGGTTCAGAGTACTTAGTAATGGCATTATGTTTTAATAGAAATCCTGCGAATTTAGCTCTTTTAGATATTAAATTTGGAGTACTGAACTTCAATGACAATCTTGGTAGTAACCCTGTTATTACTGAAAAAATAATATCTTCAAGCCCAGTTACTCCTGTTTGGCGTGATATAGACTTCGTAAAAATGGGGGATAATTGGCATGCTTTTTTGGTTTTAACCACTGCTGGAAACAGAGTATGGAGATTAGACTTTGGAAATAGTCCGTTAAACACACCAAGTATTGTAAATTTGAGTACTAATTTTCCGTCTAATCTAGCAGCAAGAGAAATTAGTGTAAA
>JAABSX010000103.1 GCA_011390205.1 Microscillaceae bacterium
AAAGTACTACTTTTACCATACAGACTGTAGGGCGTATCTTGCGCATGCCCGAGCAAAAGCACTATCCCAATGCCTTGCTCAACCAAGGCTATGTCTATACCAACCTCAGCAAAGACATCATAGAAGTAGTAAAAGATGACATGAACTACATCTCTTATGAAAAAAGCCTTCGCATAGAGGGCTACCAAGACATAAAGCTGAAATCTAGCTACATCAATCAGCGCATTACACGCAATAGGCTAGGCAGCAAATTCAGAAAAGCCTTCTATGATACGGCAGAAGCCATGTGGGGCGTGAGCAGAATCATACAGGCAGAAGGCACTTCTTATATCGATCATAACCGAAACCTTTTAGAGAAAAGGCTTATCTTCTTAGATTGCAAAAAAATAGAAATTGCCATTCCTACAGATGTGTACCTCACAGGCGAGATAACAACCGAAGTAGCTACAGGCAGAATGAAGTTTGCCAAAAGTGAGGGAGAACTCATACAGTTGTTCTCTCATTTTTGTAGAGGAAATCTAGGCGGTTATGCCCCTGCCGATTCTGCCCCCGTTTTAGAACTTGCGCTTAAATTATTTTTTGAAGAATATTTAGATTATTTCGAAACTGATGCCATCAAAATTATTTTGTATGCCCAAAATCAGGTGCATTTTATAGAGCTTATCGAGAAATCTAGGGAGCTATACGCCAAAAGAATGGAAGAAAAAGCCAAAAACTCACAAAAAAAACCTGAGTCATACATTTGGGAAGTTCCTGTAGAGCGTGCCTATCCTGAGATTTACAAAAAGCAAGAACAAGTAGCAAGCCATGCTTTGATGCCTTTCTATGAGTACCAAGGGGCTTCGCAGCCCGAAAAGCTATTCAGAGATTATCTAGAGCAGCACGAAGCACACATATCTTGGTGGTATAAAAACGGCGACAAAGGCAAGGAGCATTTTGCAGTGCCTTACACCAATGCTAAAGGGCAAGAAAGCCTTTTTTATATAGACTTTATCGTCCTTCTGAAAGATGGGCGAGTGGCTTTGTTTGATACCAAAACCAAAGACTCTGACCCAGAGGCACACCTGAAGCACAATGCCTTGCTAGACTATATAGAAAAAGAAAACCAACAAAGAAATCAAAAACTCTTTGGAGGCGTATTGATAGTAATGCAAGATAATAACAAGAATGTTCATTTTCGCTATTGCCGCAATCGGATTGAGAATACGTATGAGTTTGAAGGTTGGGATTATTTGAAGTTTGGGGTGGATTAGGGGAAAAATATATTTTAGAGAAATTCATGAGAAAAGAAGAGATTTTAAAAGCCATTAAAAGCCAAATAAAAAATATTAATTCAAAAGCAGAAGTGATTTTATTTGGTTCACGTGCAAGAGGCACAACACAGCAAGATTCCGATTGGGATATTTTGATATTGCTGCCTGAGGTAGAAGAAGTAAGCCTTTCAGAAGAACAAATATATAGAGATGCTTTGTTTCCGCTTGAGCTGCATTATCAAGAGGCTTTTTCGGTGTTTGCGATGGCTAAAAAAGTTTGGGAAAAGCAATATAACATCATCCCATTTTATCAAAATATCAAAAAAGAAGGGCTTTTATTGTGAAAGAATACTAAACAGGGAAAAATTGCAGAAAATTTATAGATAACATTAAAATAATCTTAGAAAAATAATAAACCTCACAGATTTATGCTAGGAACATAAACTGATTAAAAATATGGAAACACTAGAAAAACATAAGATTGAAAGGCTGTTTGAGAAGCACAAAGGTTTTTTGCACAAGCAAGACCTCAAAAAAGAAGGCGTAAAACCTTCTATGCTTGCAGAGTGGATAGACAAGGACTGGGTAACACCTCGGCTTTGACAACAAACCCCTAAGAGATTTGATAGCCATAAGCAGAAACAAAGGACTATCCATCATCTTGGCTACTCAAAATATGGATAGCTACAAGAGTGAGTATTTTGACTTTTATGCCAATGCCCAATATCCTTTGATTATGAAGCAACAATCTATCAATGATGGAGTCATCAAAGATTTATTTGGTGTATCGGGTAAAGAGTTTCAAGAAATCAAAGAGGCAATTGCAGGGCTACAAAAAGGCGAGTTAATCCTCAAAAACCCTACAGCTATCCTTTTAGGAATGGGCAAAAAACACAAGAAAATCAAGGTAAGGCATTTGATTTAGTAGAGATTTATTTCTATTGAGTTGTGAAAGAGTAGAGGAAGGAGTTAGTTTATTGGGTAGTGTATAACAAGTAATGCTGTTTCAAAAATTTGAGTAAATTTACAGAAAAATTCATGTTTCCCTAAATTGTATTTTTATGATTACTTGTCCTTCTTGCCAAAGCGAAAACATTAAACTAAATGGGCACATTCACAACGGTAAACAAAACCATCTTTGCAAGGATTGCGGTTGCCAATTTGTGCTAAATCCGAGCAACAAAGTGGTTTCAGAAAAAGATAAAGCCCTGATAAACAAGCTTTTATTAGAAAAAATATCTTTGGCGGGTATTGCCCGCACGATAGAAGTTTCCCAAGTTTGGCTTCAAACATATATTAGCGATTTGTATGCTTCCTGTCCCGAGGATTTGTGTGCTGATTTACCCGACCAAGCAAGTATGTGCGCACATTTGGAAGATAAGTTTGATGAGTATGTGTATGAAATTGCGGCTTTAAAAAAAACGCTTCTGTGTTTGAACCTGAGCCTTCATGGGAAGACATTGAAACATTTGAGCAAGATTTAGCATCTGATTTTGAGCACTTTAACGAAATAAATGATGTTTTGATGAAAAACTTGTACGAAAAAAAAGAAGGGGTTTTGTATGAGCTATACCGCTTTGAGGCAGATGAGATGTGGAGTTTTGTGGGTAAAAAGGAAAATAAACAATGGATTTGGTTAGTTATGAACACAGCGAATCGTCAAATTATAGGCTTTCACGTAGGTGGGCGAAGTAAAGCGGATGCTCAGGCATTATTTGATAAAATACCCACTATTTTGAAGACAAAAGCCGTTTTTTTTACAGATTTTTGGAAAGCATATGGGGTCTTAAACGAGGATAAACACATCTCAGCAGGAAAAGAAAAAGGATACACCAATCATATAGAAAGATTCAACAACACCTTAAGGCAAAGATGTAGCGGATTAGTCAGAAAAACATTGTCTTTTTCCAAGAAATTAGAAAATCATATTGGTGCAATCAAATATTTTATTTGCCACTACAATGGAGCTGTAGTTAGCCATGAAAGTGAGGAAATAGGTTATGAAAATGAACGCTTGGGTGGAGTGGCTTATCAGTTATCAAAACAACTTAAAAAAGCTGGATGTAAAGCAAACATCCGAGAAATGGTATAAGGACATACCCAAAGGGGAGGCACCCCAATAGCTTTTGATAGAGTTTTGGCCACTCAATTTGGTGTAAAAGCTTTTGAACTGGTTTTAGAGAAAAAATTTGGTGAAATGGTCGCTCTTAAAAATAATACCATCACATCAGTTCCACTGCTAGATGCTGTAAAAGACTATAATTTTGTCAAAACTGACTCATTCTTGGTCAAAACTGCTCGTGGTGTTGGTATTTCTTTTGGGGATTAAATATAAAGCATAGCTCAGGGCATTCTTTTGTCATGCCCTAGGCATCTGCTTTTTTCATATTTCAGTGTCAGTACTGTACTACTGTCATGCTGTAGGCATCTGCTTTATTGCGTAGCTTTTTCCTCTTTGTCATTCTGGAAGACTCCGCTGTACTGCGTAGCCATTTGCCACGCCTTCAGATTCCTACGGAATGACAGAGAGTTTATAATCCTACCCATCCCAAAATCCTAAAAATCCTAATACAGACAACATTTCAAAATTTCAGTATTTTTACATATATTGCCCAAAACATTAATATATCTCAATGAAAAAACTGATACTTTGCTTAGCATTCATCTGGATTACAGGCTATGCCCAAGCACAAGACAACTGCTCATACTTTGATAGACTTATGAAAGAAGGGAATGACCTTTACCAAAAAGGCGAAACCTACTACAGCCAAGCCGTGCAGGAATATACTGCTGCCCTCCTTGCCTGCCCTAGCCGAGCAGCAGAGGCACAAAAATCCATTGCCAATGTATTTGAGCAAGTGCAAAAACTCAAAAGACAAGCCGAAGAAGCACAAGAAAATATGCGCAATACCATAGAAATCTTGGCTGGGAAGCAAGATAACTACTACCGATACTTCTATCAAAAAGGCGAAAAAGCCTACCAACTTGGCGAATACGAAGAGGCACTCAATAACTTCATCTTTGCAGGAGTCGCCAATGACAAACCCACCACCAACGACATACAGCAAAGACTGCAAAATACCGAAATCTGCCTCAATGCCCAAATCCGCGCCTACGCACTGCTCAAAGAAGGCAACTACGAAGCAGCCGAAAAAGAAATCGCAAAAGCCCTACAGCTCAACCCCCAAGCAAGACTTACCCTGCTGATTGCCGCTGCCCTCAACCCCGCCAAGTATGCCCTCGCCCCGCTGCCCGCAGGTGAGTTTATGATGGGCTGTGATAGCACAAAAGATAAAAACTGCCAAGAAGAAGAACTCCCACGCCACAAAGTACGCTTAGATGCTTTCCAGATGGGGCAATACGAGGTAACGAACCTTGCCTACTCTGTGTTCTTGAACCGATATAAAAGCGATAAAGTAAAAGAAGGCGAACATAAAGAGCAAATGATGATATATGCGCATGCTTGGGGCGTGGTCTATGACGAAGCCTTACAGCAATGGCGCACCCAATACCCTGAATATGAGTTACATCCCGTAGTATATGTAACTTGGTACGGAGCCAATGAATTTTGTCAGTATTATGGCGGAAACCTGCCCAGCGAAGCACAATGGGAATATGCTGCACGGAGTGCTGGCAAAGACAACTATCTCTATGCAGGCTCAGATGAGATAGATGAAGTAGCTTGGTATCGCAACACGAGCAAAGGCGCACAGACTTTTCCTGCAGGTCTGCTAAAGCCCAACGGAAAAAAAATCTATGATATGAGTGGCAATGTCTGGGAGTGGTGCAAAGATTGGTATGATTCTGACTATTACGAAAGCTGCAGCAAAGCTACAGGAGCTACTGTGGAAAACCCTACAGGTGCTGTAGATGGCTCTTCTCGTGTTTTGCGTGGCAGTGGTTGGACCTACGATGCGGAGTATTGCCACTCTACGAGTCGTCACAACCGCACGCCCGGCTACGGCAGCAGCAACAGTGGTTTTCGTTTTCTTCTTTAGTTTACAAAATGCCCATCTGACTTTCTCAGGACGGGGTCGCTTGCAAGTGACCCCGTCCCTGAAAAAAGATTGCAAATCTTTTGCTCTGTGGTCGGGACTGCAAACACTATACAGCTAGATTTAACTACTTGGTTTTCAATGATTTATAAACTTAGCTGTTAAAACAATTATTTATGAGGCTTGCCCTCATTGAGAGAATCCTGACTAGCAAAATAACACTAGCTCATAATTTACTTATGATTTTTCTTGTTCAATGTTTTCAAATAAAGTCTGTGTTTCAATCGTAAAACCTTCTAAAACCTTTGAATGTAAAACTCCTTTTTTAGTTGCTTTTGAAAAGATTTCATATTTCCCGTGCTCATTCAATGTTTCAACGATTACTTTTTGTTTTTTGGGGAAGATTTGCCAATATTCTGTTATTTGACTATTTTCATATAAACTGTGTTTGGCATCGCGTTCTTTTTTACTATTTGCAGGCGACCAAATTTCAATGACCATATCAGGGGCTCCCTTTATTTTTCCATCTTCAACAATATCATAACGAGTAATGGCAATGAATAAAATATCAGGTTGCACCAAATTATCTTCGTTTAGAATGGTGTCCATAGGTGCAGTTAATACTTTGCCCAATTTATTTTGTTTTACAAAAAAGTGCATAGAGGCAGAAAGTTCCATCGATATTTGTTGATGTATGTCATTGGGAGAAGCCATAATAAGTAATTGATTTTGAATGATTTGAACACTAATTTTTAAGTCTTTTGGGAAATATTC
>JAABSX010000104.1 GCA_011390205.1 Microscillaceae bacterium
TCATGAGCAACTGTATTTTTTTAGCTTTGGCACAAAATTAAGGATTATCTCAAAATATCAGCTACTTTACTATGAATTAGCAAAAATAGGTAAGATAGAGGGTGCTCAACCTCATCAATTGCTGTTTTGGTGAAAGAGGTACTACAAACGAATAGGTAGCTAGTAAAGATTTGCAATCTGGTAGATTAAAAATCTAAGGCTCTAAATCTGGATTACCCAAACTGGCAAAGCTCAACAAAATTTCCTCTCCTTTTTCCTCATATCCCCATTTTTCCTTAACTTAGTCTGCACTATGATTTTGAACCGATATGAAATTTCAAGATTTACTAGAAAACATCACGCAGACACACGCCGAGCTGCAAGCCAAAGCAGCGCAAAGCGTCAATTAATCCCTCACGATTAGGAATTGGTGCATTGGTGCGTACATCGTAGAGTACGAACAAAAAGGACAAGACAGGGCGAAATATGGCACCAAATTGTTCAGTAGCTTAGCCCAAAAGCTCAAAACTATCAAGGGCTTGAGGAGTGCTACAGATTTGAAAAGGTGTAGGACGTTTTATCAAACTTATCCGAATTTTGGGCAAGTGTTGGCACAAGAAGAGCAATTTTTACTCCCTGCCTCAATTCGACCAACAGTGATGGTCGAATTGCTAAATGCTGAAAATCAGGAAGTTGGTTTTGCAAAGTTACTGGTAGTCCAACAATTAAGTGTGTATGCCTTTTTTAGCCCCAACCCCCAGCCCCTTCCCCTCAGGGGAAGGGGAGCTAACTCGTTGAAAACAAACGAGTTATTGAATTAAGACTTAGCCCTCCCCTGAGGGGAGGGTTGGGTGGGGCTTGTCAAAAAGGGCTTTTTTAAACATACACACTTTAATCAGGGACTACCAAGTTACTTTTGCAAAGAGTTTCATTCTCTCACCTTGCAACATTAATGACCATCGAAAACCCCAAACAACGGCGTTATTACGAAATGCTTACGCTCAAAACTACGCCTTCGGTGCATCCCTATACAAAAACCAATATTTTCCTTATTTTTGTAAAAATGGCATTTCAATCTCCTAAATCATACAAAATATGAAAATCATCTTTTTATTTTGCACATTGCTTTGCATTCCCCTTGTAGCATTCTCCCAAAAAGCAGAAAATGTACTCGCTAAGCAAGAGGGAAATAGTGTCGTCATTACTTATGAAATCACACAAGCCAAAGCCAACCAACGCTTTAATGCCAAACTCCTCATCTCTGACAATGCTGGGCGAAGCTACAGCTACCCCTTTGATTTTGCAGATTTGAGTGGAGATGTAGGGGTAGTGCAGGCAGGCAAAAAACAAATTATCTGGACACCCCAAAAGGTGGAAGGCGATAAGTTTAAATTTAAAGTGCAGATAAGCATTACGGAAGATAATGAGATAGTACCAACACCCGAAGAAAAAAAACCACCCCTAGCCACTACCTCCTTCACCGAAACTGTAAACGGCGTATCCTTTCAGATGATTTATGTAGAAGGGGGCACATTTACCATTGGCTCTGAAAATGGTGATGCTTATGAAAAGCCCCTCACCCAAATCACTCTCCCTGGTTACTACCTGGCGGAGACCGAAGTAACCCAAAAGCTATGGCGAGCCGTGATGGGCAGCAATCCACCTAGTTTGTATAATACAGGCTGTGATGAATGCCCTGTGGAGAGGGTCAGTTGGGATGACATCGTGAATGACTTCTTGCCCAAGCTAGAAAAACTCACAGGCAAAAAATACCGATTGCCTAGCGAGGCAGCCTGGGAATATGCCGCAAGAGGAGGTAAGCAAAGCAAAGGCTACCAATATGCAGGCAGCAATACTCTAGATGAGGTGGCTTGGTATGATAAAAATTACCAGCAAAGCAAGCATGGCTCAAAAGGGACTACCCATCCCGTCAAGACCAAAAAGCCCAACGAACTCGGACTCTATGATATGAGCGGCAATGTATGGGAGTGGTGTGCAGATGATGGGCATGGCAGCTACAGTGGCATTCCTACAAATGGCTCCCCTTGGATAGACAGCCCTCGTGGCAGCCACCGTGTTTTGCGTGGTGGCTCGTGGGGCGGCATTGCCCCTTACTGCCGTGTGGCGTATCGCAGCAACGACTACCCTGCGTACCGTGACTCCTTCAATGGGTTTCGTTTGTCTTTTTAGTTTGGGGGTGTTATTCGCCATTCTTTGAGCTAAGAAATAAACTTCTTAGGGAAACTGATACACGAGGCGCAGCCTCGAAAAATTTTGAAAATATATGCAAATTAAACTTTATACTATCCCCATTATAGGTGGTGATTCACTCACAGTAGAGATGAATGTCTTTTTATGTTCTAAAAAAATACTACAGGTGGAAAATCATCTGATACGAGACGGTAAGAGTGCTTTTTGGTGTTTTTGTATCAAATACATAGATAGTACAAACTTGCGAGGAGAAGTTTTTACTACTAAAAAAGTTGATTACAAGGCTTTGCTTGATGAGAAAAGTTTTACTCGTTTCAGCAAACTGCGTGAGATACGTAAGAAAGTAGCTCAAGATGATGCTGTACCTGCTTATGCAGTCTTTACAGATGAGGAGCTGGCTGGTTTGGCAAGGTTAGAAGTAATTACGCTTGCTAACATGAAATCCATACAAGGGATAGGGCAAAAGAAAGTAGAAAAGTACAGTAAATTTTTTATTCTCGATAATGAAGAGAGCAAATAACCTGATACCACAAATAGCAGATATAGACAATCTTCGCCTTGCTTTCTGGAAAGCAAGTAAGGGAAAGCGACATGCAGAGAATGTACTTGCCTACCAAGCGCATGTAGATGAAAACTTACTTTTGCTACGTCATCAAATCCTTACAAATGAGGTGCTAGTAGGTGATTATCATTACTTCAAAATCTATGAGCCTAAAGAGCGACAAATTTGTGCGAGTGCTTTCTCTGAACAGGTACTGCATCATGCTATAATAAATGTATGCCACCCATACTTCGAGAAAGCACAAATTTATGATAGCTATGCAAGTAGAGTAGGTAAAGGAACACACAAGGCAATAGCAAGAGCACAAAGTTATGCTCAAAAGTACAGGTGCTTTCTGAAACTAGATGTTCGTAAATTTTTTGATAGCATCTCTCACTCAGCACTCAAACAACAGCTTTCCTGTCTTTTCAAAGAAAAAGAATTGCTTACTATTTTTGATAAAATCATAGACAGTTATCACACTTCTGAGGGCAAGGGTGTGCCTATTGGCAATCTTACTAGTCAATATTTTGCCAATCATTACCTTTCTGGGCTAGACCATTTTATTAAAGAAACACTAGCTTGCAAGGCTTATATTCGCTATATGGATGACATGCTGCTTTTTCATCAAGAAAAAGAAACCTTAAAAGAATGGAAAAAGGCAATAGACACTTATTTAAGTGAAAAATCAGACAATCAGTTGAAGCCTACTTTACTAAATTATGTAGATAGAGGCATTCCTTTTTTGGGTTATATTATTTTTCCTAGAAATTTACGCCTTTTACACAAAAGCAAGATGCGTTTTATCCGAAAATACTACCAAGCTGAACAAGCATTGGCACAAGAAGAAATTAGCCAAAAAGAGTATCAACGAAAAATCTTACCTTTATTATCATTTATTGACCAGGTGGGGCATGTATATTTCAGGAAAAGTATAATTTTGCAATCTAAGTGTAATATTTCGTAAAGATAGCTACCGTGTTTTCCGTGGTGGCTCGTGGCTCAACTTTGCCACTTACTGCCGTGTGGCGTATCGCAACAACAACAACCCTGCGAACCGTAACAACAACAATGGGTTTCGTTTGTCTTTATAGCTCAAAGAATGGCTGGATGGCACCCTTGAACAGAAATATTACCTGTCCTTTTTTTAGGAAAGGCGAAGCAATTCTAGAAAAAGATAGTTTTGGTAAGGATATTTCCTGAAGAATCTATCTTTTTATTTTTTGTGTTAATACAAAACTTAAGCACTATGTTTTCTCGTTTTGAATGCTTATTTTCCTTATTTTTGTAACACTGGGTTTCAATCTCCTAAATCATACCAAAATGAAATCAATCTTTTTATCTTTACTATTCTCTTGTTGTGTGCTTTTTTCCTTCTCCCAAAAGATTATAGAGGGCGAAAGCAATACTACTTCTTTGCGTATCCCTGTGGGTGTTACTCCTAGCTCTGCTACTGCTTCTTTGAGGATTGACTTCAGCACACCTGCTGAGGGCTTTGTGAGTACTAGCAAAAAACTGTCTAGCTTGAAAGGTCGGGTGCAGGGTATTTCAGCTGGCACCGTATTGACATTGGGCATCAAAAAAAACAACTATGGTATTTCAAGCAAAAAAGAGCTAGTCGCCCCAGATAAAGAATCATTTACTTTTGAAGACATCATCCTCTCAGAAGGCAAGAACCTACTAGAAGTATATGCTTATGAAAGCCTGACACCTAGCCGAATCTTGGTAAGTAAAAGCATTACAGTTACTTATCAGGCTTCGGGCATAGACAATGCCAAGTACTACGCCCTCTTGGTAGCCTGCCAAGACTATGACGACAAAAGCATTCCTAAGCTCAACAATCCTATCAAAGAAACCGAGACCTTCGCCAAAGTCCTGCGAGAAAAGTATGGCTTTGAGGTGGAGGTTTTGAAGAACATCACAAGGAGCGATTTTGGAGGAAAACTACTCGAATATAAAAGTAAACTCGGTGCAGATGATAATCTCTTGTTGTTTTTTGCAGGGCATGGCATTAGCCGTAATTCAAACTCTTATTGGCAATTTAAAGATGCCAAAAATGGCAATATATACAGTGGCTGTTTTTCGGCTGGAGAATTGACATCAGAATTACAACAGTACAAATCTAAACATATCTTGGTGATGAGTGATGCTTGTTTTTCGGGTAATTTTTGTGCACGTGCTGGAGAAGCAAATAACTCGAATTTCACACTCACAGATGAATTTGTAGAAAGAAAGTACTCATTGCGTAGCCATAATTTTATGACCAGCAGCTCCTTAGAAACCTCACCTGATCAAAGTGAGTTTACACGCTCATTTGTGGCATATCTGTTAAGCAATACCAATAAGTATGTGTGGCCAGAGCAGATATACTTTACTATAATCAATACAATACAATCTACCAATCCACTCTATTGTACTTTTGCGGGGGATGAAGGTGGAGGTTTCTTTTTTAGGAGAAAATAGCCTGATAAGTCATTTTATCAACAACATATCTTTGATAAAATAGTATAAATGAATGCACAGCCAAAATTAATACAAATATGCTAAAATACTTCCTCCTAATCATCATTGCCTTTTCTACACTTTCAGCGAAGGCACAAGGCTTCTTAGAGCCAGAAACCAAAGCCTTTTTTGAGGCACAAGAGCAAGAATACTACGATTGGCTCAAGCTCAATGATTTGAATAAATTCTTAGAAATCAATAAACTGAAAGTACAAAAAAATAAAGTCAGCCTCTACCTGAAAAATTCCTTACAATCTGATGACTCTCTAGATGTAGCTTGGGACAATGCCCAACAAAAAGCAATGCAAGAAGGGCAAAAACTCGGTGAAGTTTTATTCAAACAATTCATCCATCAATTTGAAATCCCTGCTGACTCCGCCACACTCATCATACAAGGGCGAAGCAGTGCAATGTTTGAAATAAAAATAGAGGGTACAGCAGAAGGAAACATCGATATCAAGGAGAAAATAGCCACAAGCAGGGTAAGC
>JAABSX010000105.1 GCA_011390205.1 Microscillaceae bacterium
TCCATCACCATCTTCTCTTATTTTAGAATACTTGATGAGATTTCCAACTACTTTATAGCCATAGATATCGTTGTAGGGCGTTAAATTCATTTTGCCATTGGCTTTATAGACGCGTTGCTTGTAAAACTCATCTGTTTCTTGTTCATTGACCCAAGTGCCTACCAGCAATTTTGCATCTATGGGAGCTTGCGTTTTGGCTTCTTCTTTTTTCGGAGCTTCTTCTTCCAAATCGCCTTTTGCCCAAGTTTCTTGTCTATCCTCGTCTAACTGTAGAGTTAGTGTTGTTTCATTGAGGGTAATGATTTTGTATTCGGCAGGTTCGCCGCCACCCAGCACTCTGTAAATCATTTTGTCGCCTTCTATTTGGTATTCTACACCTTGTTCATAGCCATCGCCATAGACTTTTTCGGCATCATAAAATGCCCAAGGCTCAAAGCCGTCCTCATCTGCGGGCTGTACCCAGCGTCCTAAGATAAGTTTGGTATAATCAGGCTTTTGTTCTTTGGCTTCTGTGTCATTGACTGCTTCTGAGGCAGGTGCTTCAGTATCTGTGCTTTGTGCTTGCTTTGTGTTGTTTTGGCAAGCCATTAAAAATGAGCAAGTCATTAAAATAGTAAGGGTTATTTTTTTCATTTCTACTGCTTTCTTTTGATGAGCGTATTTTTTATGATACAAACCAAATCAATGTCTAGCACAAAGCCTAAAAGACTTAACAAAGACTTGTTTTGGATTGACGAAAGCCAGATAAGCTGTCAAAAAGAATTAAAAAATGCCTTCTCGGTTTTTAGAAATCAGTAAATGTATTAATTTATTAGCTGCTTATTTTAGTTGCTCAATTGGTTTTTGGTATTCATTAAGTTTATTGATTTCTTTTCAAAAAAATGATGAACTTAGCCATTCAATTAATTAAGCACTTTGTGAAAAACTATTTATTTTGTTTTTTATGGCTATTGAGCGTAGCTGCTTTTGCCCAAGAAGACCCACTTTATTTTAAATACAGTGATGAAAACGGTTTGCCTGATTCCGAAACCTATGAATTATTGCAAGACCATCAGGGATTTATTTGGATAGTAACGGCACGGGGCTTGGTACGCTTTGATGGATTTTATTTTAAACATTACCATGCCAAGCAACAAATCAGCAATGCGCTAACAGGAATTTATGAAGATGCAGCAGGCAAGATATGGGTCAATGATTTTACAGGGCGGATTTTTTTTGTGGAGAAAGATACACTCCGACTTTTCACCGCTTGGAATCCTAAGAATTCTTTTTCTTTTCCGCACTTAGAAGTAAACAAAAAAGGGCTTTGGGTGGTAAGCTATGAGGGCATTTACCTTTTTAAGGATAAAAGAAAAAAAAACCATAAATTTTGGAATATCAGCAATCATAGGGCAGTTTCTTCTACTGAAAACGAAACCTTTGTAGCACTTCCTCACAGGCTTTTGCATATCCGCACGGAGTTAGATACAGTTTCTTATCCAATACCAGAACTGAGTCGGCACAGCGAAATTTTGGTCTATCCATTTCAAAAAAAGCAGTATTTACTACTCACAAGCACAGGCAGTATATATGAATTTTTGCCCAATGATAAGATTGCTTTTAGGCAAAGCATCAAAGTAGATGCATTTGTGTATCGGCACAAATTCATTGGGGGGAAATTATATGCCTGCTCAGACAAGGGCTTGTGGGTTTTTGGCTTTAAAAACAATTTCTGGCAGCTAGAAAAGCACTTTTTCAGAGAAATGCGTGTCTCGAATATTATCCAAGACCACGAAGGAAACCTTTGGATGACCACCCTGAGCAATGGCGTTTTGCAAGTACCTTCCTTGCAAACTACCAATATGGCACTGCCCGATAGCGAAATATTGATGAAAGTGGCTATTTCTGAAAATGAAATTTTAATGGGAACAGAAAAAGGCAAGGTTTATCTCAACAAGCAATTAATCTATGCAGATACTAACCAGAAATCTATCTCTACTTTGGCTTTTTCGGCAGATAAAAAAACAGCTTTGATTGGTGCAAATTACTTGCTTACGGTTGCTTTGTATAATTCTACAGCAACTAAAAAAACACCTCAGCCATTTGTCATCAACAATGCTCTCAAGCAATGGAATGAGTTTAAGTATCAAAATAAATCCCTGTATATACTTTGCTCCTCCTCAGGGGTGTATGTTGCCTCTCCCGATGATTACACAACAGCACGCAGCTATTTGCCCAAGTATCTCAGCCGAAAGATTAAAAACCAGCAATATAATTTATTTGACAATGACAAGAATTGGAGTCTGCTTAGCACACGGGCGAGTGCTTTTTTGCATGATGAAAAGGCGCAAATTATTTTGGTCATCACCAAAGATGGACTGGTGAAAATAGACAATCAAAAAACAACTTTGCTGACCGACAAAGGCGAAGCAATTTATGCTACTTGTATCGATAAAGTAAAGGATTTGTACTGGGTAGGCACTGCCACCAATGGGCTTTGGCTCATCAATCAATCAGGAAAGGTTTTGAAAAAAATCAATAGAAATAACGGGCTGTTGGGCAACTCAGTTTATAAAATAAGGGCAGGAAAAAAATCTATATGGATTGCCACCGACAATGGCTTACAGCAATTAAACTTTGAGGCAGAGCCTGTCAGTGCTTTGAGTATCCAAAATGGATTGGCTTCTAACAAAATCAATGATTTGGTCATTTTCAATGATACAGTTTATATTGCTACCAACAGAGGCCTGCTGCGGTTTTCAGAAGATTTCTCAAATCAAAATCAAACCAAACCACGCTTGTATTTACAAAGATTACAATACCAAAATCTCACAGACGAACTGCCCCATATCACTGCTGAAATAAATGCTTTGCACCTTCAGTATGCCTACAAAAGACTGGTTATAGAGCTAGGCATGATGACATTTGGCAGCAGGACGCTACAAAAGTTTCAGTACCGTATCAAAGGCTCAAAAAAAAGCAATTGGATAAAAAATAAATTTACTGAAAACAGCATTGATTTGACTGCCTTGTCTGCGGGAAACTATACTTTTGAGGCTTTTGTGTTGGATAAAAATGACAAACCAACAGGCGAAGCACTCAAAATTCCTATTCAAATAGCCTATCCTTATTGGCAAACGCTTTGGTTTTGGAGCATCATTTTCGCATTGGGGCTTGGGCTTGCCTACGGGCTTTTTTCGCTTCGAATTCGTGCCATCAAAGAAAGGGACAAACTTTTGATAGAAAAAGAAAAACTCCAAAAAGACCTTCAAAGCAGCCTTTTGGCTTCTATCAAAGCACAGATGAACCCGCATTTTATTTTTAATGCACTCAATACCATTCAGTATTTTATTTTTAACAATGACAAAGCAAAGGCGAATCATTTTTTGAGTAAATTTTCTCAACTGATGCGCAAAATCTTGCAAATGTCTAATGTAGAATCTGTTTCACTTGCAGAAGAAATTGAATCACTTACATTGTATTTGACCTTAGAGCAAATGCGTTTTCAAGAAGCTTTGCACTGGCAAATCAATGTACATGAAACCCTAGATACGGAAGAAATATACATTCCGAGTATGCTTATCCAACCCTACATCGAGAATGCCCTCAAGCACGGGCTTTTGCACAGGGAAAGTAAATATTTGACCATAGATTTTTTGAGTGAAAAGGAAAATTATCTGCAAATCTTGATAGAAGACAATGGAATCGGGCGTAAAAAAGCCGAAGAAATTAAACAAAGAAAGAATGATGTACATATTTCGTATGCCAACTCTGCCAATGCCAAGCGTTTGGATATTCTTAACCAACATCGTGCAGATAAAATCGCTTTACAAATCATAGATTTGTATGATGAAAAAGGGGAGGCGAGTGGCACAAAAGTAATTTTACACATCCCTTATGCTATTTCCTAAATTCAAAATAGCCATTCCTCAATTATTTTTGGAGTAGTAGATTTAAACAAGCAATTTAGCGCCATGGAAAAAATCACAGCAATCATTGTCGATGATGAGTTAGCAGCCCGGCACTTGCTTTCTCAAATGCTCCAAGAGCAGTTTGCACAAGTACACGTGTTGTCTGAATGCAAAGATTTGCTAGAAGGTGTGGCAGCCATCAAGCAACTAAAACCTGATGTGGTATTTTTAGATATTGAAATGCCCCACCACAGCGGTTTAGAAATTATGAACTTTTTTGAGGGAAATGCCCTTGATTTTGAAATCGTATTTGTAACCGCCTACAGTGAATATGCCCTCAAAGCCTTTGAGCTTGCTGCGATTGATTACATCCTTAAACCCATTGACACAGAACAACTAGAAAGAGCCATTCAAAGATTGCAAGGCAACAAACACCTCAAAACCGCTGCCGAGCAGGTTCATATCCTTAAAAACAGCCTTCAGAATGCCATTCCGAGCAGGGTTTGTATCTCTACTTCAGAAGGTAAATATTTTTTTAACCCTGATGAGCTGATTTATTTCGAGGCTGATGGTGCATACACACAAATTTTCAGTACATCTAAGAAAGTTTATGTGAGCAAAAACATCAAATATTTTGAAGAAATGCTCTCAGCCCACCCCGACTTTATGCGTGTGCATAGGTCTTACCTTATCAATCTGAAAAGTGTATTAAAATATCAAAACTCCAATGCTGTCCAGCTCAATAATGGTGCAGTGATACAAATATCAAATGATAAGTTACAAGATTTTCTGAAGCGTATGAAGTAGCTTTTCTGTTTTTTCAGCATTATTTTTTGGGGCAGGCTAAAGCCCGCCGCTACAGATTTTCGCAGCTTTCACTTAGATTTTTGTTTATCCATCATTAATTACCTAAATCTTCTCGCCATTGAAAGTCATCGTCTAAATAATTCTGATGATTGCTTAGATGATTATCTTTCCCCAAAAGGCGTCGAGCGAGCGTGTTGGGCAGTTTTATCCTTACCTAAACTGACTCCAGCGTAAAAGTTTTTAAAAGACCAAGTAACAAAACCAGTGTTTAGTAATGCAATCAAATATTTAATACTTTTGCCAGTCATTAAAAAAATCGCAGCTTCTACGTAAAAATTTGCTGCGCTGCCTTGTCATTCCCTTTACTGTCATGGCGTCGTTTTTTTGTTGTTTTCAGATGCTTGGGTCATGAGACACGAGCCAGTAGTGCAATCAGTTAATTTTTAATAATGAGTGGCACGTCTTTTTACCTCAAGATGAGTTACCTATTTCTATGTGATTCTATCCAAAAAACTCAAAACATCAGCTTCTTCAGGTTATCCATATAGCCTCGGCTTACCCGCACTTGGTCGCCGTTTTGCATCACTACTTCATAACTGTTAGGGTATTTTTCTATTTCTTTGATGAAGTGTAGGTTGATAATGGCAGAGCGATGTACCCTCAAAAAGATGGTCGGACTGAGCTTATTTTCTAAAATACCAATTCCAAAGTTGCTCAGGTAGCTTTCTTTATGGGTGATGAGCTTTGAGTAGTCGCCATAGGCTTCTACCCTAATGATTTCTGCTACGGCAATGGTAATCAATTTTTTGGAAGCCTGCACCAAGATTCGTTCAGGATACTCTTGTTTTTCCATGAGTAGGCTTTCGGCAAGGGGGCGTAGCGCATCAAGGCTGTTGCGGTTTGCTATTCGCTCGAGGGCAATTTTGAAGCGTTCTTCGGTATAAGGCTTCAGCAGATAATCTACTGCGTGGACTTCAAAGGCCTGGAGGG
>JAABSX010000106.1 GCA_011390205.1 Microscillaceae bacterium
CAAGCAGTTTAGCTTGGTATAAATGCTTTTTGGGAGATAAGTATTCAAAACTTACTGAGGGCAGTGTCGCTTTTTTTGAGAGGGGGGACACTGCCCTTGTTTTTTATGTGCTGTGAAATACATCGAGCCACACAGTAAAAGTTTGATTTAAAAGCAACACACTTTAAAAACAACTAAAAAAATATAATTACAAAAAAAACGTTTCAGATTGTCTGATAAGGTGTTTTTCATAAAAAAAATAAAAACAATAGTATCACTATTAAAACATTTTGACAAATCAATTTATTTAGCACACATAATGATTTTTTTTAGGCTTAGGTATGTTTAAAAGTAAAATTCTTAGTATATTGTGCTTAAATTCTTGTTAAAGAAAAAAAACTAGCAAGAATCATAGAATTCTAACTTAAATTTGTGAAACTGTTTTAAATTTCAATAATCCCTAATATAATGGCTGTATTAATTTTCTTCGTTCTACATTGGTATTTATCTTTATTTTGCCAAACTTTCTTTCTCCACCGATACGCTGCACACAAGATGTTCACGATGTCTAAGTTCTGGGAAAGGTTTTTCTTTGTACTCACTTTCGTAACTCAAGGCTCTTCTTATTTGAGTGCTTATGCTTACGGCTTGCTACACCGCCTGCACCATGCGCACACAGATACTGAGCTAGACCCTCACTCTCCGAGCTATGACAGGAATGTATTTGTGATGATGTGGCGTACTAAAAATGTATATTCTGATATCCTAAACGATAGGTTAGAGGTAGATGAGAAGTACAAAAAAGATCTTCCTCAGTGGAAATGGTTCGATACTTTTGCTGATTGGTTAGCAGTGCGTATTGCTTGGTCTTTTGCTTACATTGCATTTTACTATTTCTTTGCTACTGAGTGGTGGATGTTCGCCTTGATACCTGTGCATATCTTGATGGGACCCGTACACGGTGCTATCATTAATTGGTTTGCACACAAATATGGCTACGTAAACTTCAAAACCGAAGATACTTCTAAAAACTTTCTTCCTGTGGATATCATCATGATGGGCGAAGCTTACCATAACAATCACCACGTATATGGCTCACGTGCCAACTTCGGTGTACGTTGGTTTGAAATTGACCCCGTATATTTGATTATCTTAGGCTTAGACAAGCTTCATATTATCAGGCTCAAAAATAAGAAACCTCAGCCTGCCATGGCAAGCAAGTAATTGCGGGCGATTTCTTTCAGTTTTATCTATTGCCTTCTCTGACAATGTTTACCCCGATAGAACAGGATAAACATTGCTTGGGAAGGCAATAACTTTTATAAAGCTCCAGCAATGCCTGTGAATCAAAGGCAGTCTTTACCTTCAGACCTAGCTCCTCCCACATTTTTAAGATTTTATTGTTTTCAGCAGGGAGATTTTCTAAATGCAAAATAGCCCTTTCTAAGTAGGCTTGCTCGTCCTTTGCTTGTGAATATGCCGCCAAAAGTGGTACAACTGTATTGATGATGATATTTTCAATGGAGCTCATCCCCATACCACTTAGCTCTTTGGAGGCTTGTTTTCCGAGGTGGTAGTGCTTTTGCCAGTATTCAGACTGTTTTATTCTGAAGTCTTTTTTTAGATCTTCGGGCTTGGCTTGGAGAAGCTTCGCAAATAGATTGTTATTTTGATTGATGATTTGGGCAAACTGGGCGATTCTGATGGTCGGAAAATTGGGTGGTCTCATTCTCAAAAATTTCCACTCTTGAGTGTGTATTTGCGTTGTGTTTAGCTGGTATTTTTGGGCTAAAAATCGGTATTCTCTGAGTGTATCTTTGGGATAGCTTTTTTCTAAAATTTCTGCTTCCATATCTTCCAGAAAACCCGCTTGCCCCAATAGTAAAGCCTCTATTTGAGATAAATTGCCTTTGTGCTTTTGTAAGATTTTGAGAGGAAGATTTTGAGCCAATCTTAAAAAAGGAGCGGCATTGGTCTTAAAGCCAAAATTCTGGGCCAAAAGCTGATAAGCTGTCTCTTCCCAGTTTTTTTGGTTTGCTTCCCAAAGTGCCAATACCTGTGCCCCCTTTTTCTCTAGACGTTGTACGAGCACTTTGTCAAGCATAGTGAGCTGATAAAGTGGTTTTACTTGTGCAAAATGCCGATGACAAGGAATCTCGCCCAGCTCTGATTGTAATGCCTGATACCTGTAAAGCATCTTTGGGTTTACACGGTCTTTGAGGATGAGCGTAGGAATCATCGTGCTGTCAGGGCGTTTGATAGGCTGGTTTTCTTCCCAGACTACGTGCAAAACCACATTGTTGTAGGCTGTATTTTGTGTGTGCTTGTGCTGCTGCCAGTCAGATGATTTGAGGTGAATCTCTATACTTCCTGCCCATGCTACGCCCTCAATGAGGATGTTGGCAAATTCAAAATCAGGCCCTGCATCTTGGTTGAGCGTGCCAGCCGAAATAACCTGCAGTGATTGACCTTCTGAGGTACGGAGGTTTTGGGCATCAAAATATTGAAACTGCCAGATAAAGGATAAAAAATCTTCACGCATAAAAGTAAGTTAATATAAATGCCTGCCTTAATTGCTTGAATATACTGAGAATGGATTATTTATAAAAATAAAGATAAGGTTTATTTGTTTCTCTGACAACTTTTGTGGGCATAAAGCTGGGAGACAGCATTCAGATTGTTTTTACAGGCTAAGTTTGGCAGACTAAATTCCGCCTTTACAGACTCAATAAGTTGTCTTCTTAAATCCATCCTTTTTAAATTTTTTTTTGAAAAATAAGTAATATTCACCTAAATTTGGTTAGGAAGCATCAAACCCTATAGCTCAAAAAAACACATGGAAATCAAAGAAAGCCTCAAAGAACTGGTAAGCAATCTGCCACAGCAGCCAGGCATTTACAGATATTATGACGAGGAAGACCAGCTTTTGTATGTAGGCAAAGCCAAAAATCTCAAAAATAGAGTCAGCAGCTATTTTAACAGCTCCAAACAGCACAGCTACAAAACTCGAAAGATGGTGGCTCAAATCCACCAAATCCGCTACACCGTGGTCAATAGTGAACAAGAGGCCCTTTTGCTCGAGAACTCACTCATCAAAACCAACCAGCCCAAATACAATATCTTGCTCAAAGATGACAAGACTTTCCCGTATCTCTGTGTCAGTGATGAGCCTTTTCCACGTGTATTCATAACCCGACAGCCCGAAAAAAAAGAAGGAAAATACTATGGCCCTTATAGCAAGCCGCAGGCGATGAATACCATCTATGAGCTGCTTCATGAGCTTTATACCCTACGGACTTGCCAGCTTTCACTCACGCAGGCAAATATCCAGGCACAAAAATTTAAGGTTTGCCTCGAGTACCACATTGGTAATTGCAAAGGTCCTTGTGAAGGAAAACAGCAACTTACTGAATATGAGCAAGATATGGAGCAAGTGCATCATATCTTGAAAGGAAACTTAGGAATGGTCAAAAGCTATTTCAAAGAAAAAATGATGACTTGTGCCGAAAATTTAGAGTTTGAGAAAGCCCAAGAATTTAAGCAAAAACTCCAGAGACTAGAAAATTACCAAAGCAGATCTTTGGTGGTCAATCCTACTATCCAAGTGCTAGATGTATTTTCTATAGTTTCCGAAGAAAAAAATGCCTTTATCAATTACCTCAAAATCAAAGACGGAGCCATCATTCACTCCCAAAATGTACACGTCAAGAAAAAACTAGACGAAACCGATGAAGAAATCTTGAGCTTTGTGATTTTTGACCTACGCCAAGTACATCACAGCAAGGCAAGCGAAGTCATCACCAACTTAGCCCTAGAGCCAGAAGAGCCTTCTTCACTTACCTATTCTCTCCCCAAAATCGGCGACAAGAAGAAATTAGTGGACTTATCTCTCAAAAATGCCCTGCTTTATAAGCGAGATAAAATGAAAGCCTACGTAAAAGCCTCTCCTGATGAGCCTACTCAGTCAGTCAAAGAGCTACAGAAAGCCCTCCAGATGGACAAGCCCCCTGTGCACATTGAGTGCTTTGATAACTCCAACATCCAAGGCACTGACCCCGTGGCATCGATGGTGTACTTCCAGAATGGAAAGCCCCTCAAAAGAGAATACAGGCACTTTAATATCAAAACTGTAGAAGGCCCCAATGATTTTGCCTCTATGCAAGAAATCGTAAGCCGCCGATACAAACGCCTGCTCGAAGAGAAAAAAGAACTCCCAGACCTCATCATCATAGACGGGGGCAAGGGGCAGCTCAGCTCTGCCTGCCTCGCACTCAAAGAAGTGGGCATTTATGGGCAAATCCCAATTATAGGCATCGCTAAGAGGCTAGAAGAAATCTACTTACCCGAAGATGAGGTGCCGCTGCACATCAGCAAGCGCTCCTCAGGGCTTAAGCTCATCCAGAAGGCAAGGGACGAAGCCCACAGATTTGCCATAGAGTTTCACCGATTGAAGCGCAGCAAACGCAGCCTTATCAGTGAGCTAGAAAAAATAGAAGGCGTGGGCAAAGCCACCATAGAAAAGCTACTCAGGCACTTTAAGAGTGTCAAAAAAATCAAAGAAGCCCCTCAAGAGGAGCTAGAGCAAGTAGTGGGCAAGGCCAAGGCAGAGGTGCTGCTGAGTGCTTTTGAAGGGATGAAGAAAGAGGAGAATTGATGTTTTAGCTTGGCAAATTTTGTAGGCAAATGATTGGTTCGCAGTATTTTACCTTTTGTAAAAACAGAAGTGATGGTGTAGGGTTTTAAGTTTTGCTTATCTCGCCATCATCTGCCGCATTTTTAGTATCACTGGATGGGATAGTATCAATTGCATTAAATCCATTACTTAAATTTTCGTCAGTTAAATCGTTAAATTCAGTTTCAAGCGCTTCCGTATCATTTGATGTTAAACTTTCCTCATACGCTAAGTCTTCTTCATATTTAGCTTTTGATACTTCATCTAAACCTTCCACAATGTAGTCTTCCAATCGTACAAATGTATGGTTAGTACCTCCATCTTCGTCTAAATCGAACCATTCACGACGAGCAAATATGTCATCGTTTCGTCTAGCTAAATATTCTTCTGTTGTTTCAGGTGCAGATGAACTATCAACTTCATCTGGTTGCAAATTCAATAAATATTCAAGTAAATTTTCAATTTCAGGAGATACTTCATCCCCGAAATCTTTAATTTTTTGATATAAAGTAGGGTTAGATATTTGAAGCTGTAAATACTTAACCATATCTAAATTATATGTCCCATTTTCAAATGTGAAATATTCACCTGTATCAGGATTTTCTTGAAAAAATTTACGATATTCCTTGTCGAGTTCTGATAATTCAGAACTATCAACATCATAAGCTGGGTCAATTTTACGTAAATTAGCTTCTTTTTCAGCTTTAATATCAGCGTCATCTAATTCTTTTACAGCCGCTGCAAATTCATCTTGCATTTTAGTAGTCTTAATAACGCTACCCTCGCTCAAAATTACGTAACCTTCTTGTACTTCACTAACGTTAGTTGATTTATTTTGCATAAATTTATGTACTTGCTCTTGTGCAGTAACACTCTCACCACTGTTAGTATTAGTTAATAGGTTATCCACACTTTGTTTCTCTATGTTTTCGTAATATTCTACATCGTTAGAATTGGGTTGATTTATGTTATCTAATATATT
>JAABSX010000107.1 GCA_011390205.1 Microscillaceae bacterium
GTTTTTATTGTATCACTTATCATTGTGCTGGTCTCTTTTCTGATAGCACGCTCTATTTCTGCCCCTATTCTGATGCTCGTAGCCAAGACCCAAGAGATGAGCAAAGGCAATTTAGACATTAGGGCAGAAATCAGCACCAGAGATGAAATAGGGCAACTGGCACACTCTTTTAATGAAAATGCCAAAGCGCTCACCGAGCAACGCAATGCCCTCTTAGATAAGCAAAGCGAGATAGAGCAGCAAATGGAGGAAATCAGCATGCAATCCGAAACGCTTCGAACCGCTAACGAAGAAATAGCCCTAAGAAATGAAGAATTGCACCAAAATATGGAAGAAATAGAATCACAACGTGATGATATTATCCAAAAAACTATTGCCTTAGAGCAGCAAAAAGAAGAAATGGCTGTGCAAGCCGAAAATATGAAAGAGGTAAATGCCGAGCTAGCAGTACGCAATCAACTCTTAGAAGAACAAAAACAGCAAATAGAAATCAAAGCACAACAGCTCAAAGAGTCAAATCAGCAGGTAGAGGAAGTATTAAAAGACCTACAAGAAAAACAACGCATCATAGAGCGGAGCAATAAAGACACTTTTGCAAGTATCAACTATGCCAAACGTATACAAGACGCAATGCTGCCTCCATTAGAAGAAATCCGAGCGCACCTGCCCGAAAGCTTCGTGTTTTATGAACCCAAAAATATAGTCAGTGGCGACTTTTATTGGTTTGCCCAAAAAGACGATAAAGTCTTCATTGCAGCCGTCGACTGCACAGGGCACGGCGTGCCAGGTGCTTTTATGAGTGTGATAGGCCACGACCTCCTCCACGAGATTATCCTCACGGAAGGTGTCACCGAACCCGATAAAATACTCAATGCGCTGCACCAAGGGGTCAGAACTGCCCTCAAGCAAGAAACCTCTAAAATCAGAGACGGAATGGACATTGCACTCTGTGTGATAGACCAAAAAAACCAAGTGCTTTCTTTTGCAGGTGCAGGCAACCCGCTTTACTATGTAGAGCAAGGCGAAATGAAAGTAATCAAAGGAAATAATGACTGCATAGGAGGATTCCAGAAAGCCAAAAAGAGACAGTTTCAGATGCACCAACTCCCTCTAGCACAATACGCACCCTATCAAAATACGCCGCAAGTGCCTCGTATGTTTTATATCTTTTCCGATGGCTTCCAAGACCAATTCGGAGGAAGACACGACGAGAAATTTATGAGCAAACGCTTCAGAAATTTCCTCCACTCTATTAGTTTTATGCCCATAGATTTGCAGGAGCAAAAGCTCAAAGAAGAATTTTTTGAATGGAAAGGCAAGCAAACCCAAACCGATGATGTGCTAGTGATAGGTTTTAGAATCTAAACGAATGATAGGACAGACCCTGCAGATTGTCAATCCTTTTATCAGGATTGTAAACCATGACTAGTTGAAAATCAGACGACAAAAAGTCTACAAATCTTGCTCTTCATCCAGACCTAGTTTTTGTTTTAGTCTTACAAGGTTTACCCCCCCCCACTGCCACAAGTCCCCGCTACGCTCAGACTTGAAATATCTTCCGCTTTTTGTTCATCCACTTGCAGCAATGGAGGGAGGGAATAGTGATTCCTAAATTCTTACCAATTTATTTCGTCTGCCAATAAAGTAAGTTCTTGTTTTAGGTCAATAAACTCTTTCAACAAGGATTTAAAAAAGTTTTTTTATATTTATTTTTAAAAATACTTATCATAGAATTACTGAAAATATTGCAAGGTCTCTATATAAAAATCGACTTTTCTTGCGATTTATACAAGAAAAAAATAACTTTTTTTTGGGAGAAGTTGCTAATAATCCGTTAGTTATAATATTTGTAAGGAGCTACTATTTAGATATTACTTTACTTAAAAATGAAGAGATTAATAATAATTTTAATTTTGTTTCCGCTCATCGTAAATGCGCAAAGTGTCGGAAAATGGAGAGCAGGAAGTGCGTACAAATTAAGTGGAGAAATATACACTTTAAGTTGTTTCGTCTCTGGCCCTGATGACGAATGGACGTACAACGAAAAATTAGAAATCTTAAATTTACTGAAGGAAGCTCAAGAATGGATTAAAAAAGAGGCATCAAAATATAATGTATCTGTTGATTTTAGTCAGTCAGGTAATTTTGGTCTAAATAAAGATATAAAATTACCTTTCATAGAAAGAGGCAGTGCTTCTGGAAAAGAATCTGTTGATTGGGTCTCAAAAGTACTTTACAAAATCGGATATAGTAGCACATTGGATTTGGGTACGTGGGTAAAAAATAACACCAACGCAGAAAACTATCAAGTGATAATATTCGCAAAAGGCAAAGGCAATGGATATGCGATGGCGTATAGCACTGATATGGAAAAAGAAAAATATTATGTTGAAGGAGCAGTGCTTTACGAAAGATATAACGGAAATGGAAAACTCGCTTCATCATCAATAGTTCACGAAATAATGCACTTATATGGTGCATGGGATTTGTATAAAACATTTAACCAAACCCAAGAAAATGAACAAAGAGCCAGAGAACTATTTCCAAATTCAATAATGCTTAGAACATCATACAACATTAACGAACTGACTATTGATAAATTAACCGCTTGGTTAATTGGCTGGACCAACAAGCCTGAGGCTTGGTATGAGACATTCAGACCACGATAAGCAGAAATGAATGTATTTTAAAATATGATACGGATTTTACTGAATAAAAAGTGAACACTTCTAGCAAAGCCAGCATAAGGATGCCTCGCTATCCTTATGCTAGTTTTTAATTTTAAAAATACTTGGACTAGGTACGAAGCAATATTTCTAGTTACTTTCTATCAACTTCATTTTTTGACAATTTCAAAAGCCCACCTATATTGAGCTGAAGGTAAAACGTACCGAGGTTATCTTTCAGGCTTGTATCTGTATCTGCCACTGTGTTTTTCCATTCGGTATCTCCTGCAAATGGCATAATGTACCCTATCTTTAGCCCAGTAAACAGCCCGTTGCCTCCTATTAGCCTGAGATTCAGTCCAATATTGCCACTCAGCGGATTATTGGTCAGGTTTTGAAAGCTCGTTCCGAGTTCATCTTGAATAATCACTTGGTTGTTGTTCAAGACAATGCCTATGTTGGGTTCTACTTTCCAAGTCTTACTTCTGGTGATGTTATACCCAAAAGAAAGCATATTGCTGAAGCCTACATATTGGATTTGCCCTGCTGTATTGTCTTTTTGGGCTGCCGAATACACAAATTCAAAGCCAATGACGTAGTTATTTCTTGTCCATGAACTTCCTGCCCCGATGGAGAAAGAAGACAGTTGAGTGCCTACATCAAGGTCAAAATGTTTGTTAAAATCGTTTATTTTCGTTCCGATAATTGCCCCAAAATACATGGCTGATTCTTTTTTTTCTTGGGCAATAGCACTTGCACTGAGTGCCAATAGGCAGATGATAAGTCCTAATACTTTTTTCATTTGATTTGATGGTTTGTTTTTAAGAAATTTATTTTGATTGATTGTTAAATTTTTACCTGATTGCCACTAAACATTCCCTGCTCAGAATATTGACCGTTTTCATCGGTCAAGAAAAGGACAAGCTCGGCACTATCGTTAGTTTTAAAATTGAGTGGTTTTTCCTCGTCTTTGAAGATGACACATTCACCTTTGAGCAGTTTTATTTCATCATTGATGGTCAAATCACCCTGAAAAACATATAAAATACCTGTGATTTTTGACTTAGGCGGTTCAGGATTAGATTGCTGAATACCTCCATCAAGCGACATATCATACATCCACGTTTGGCTGCTAAAAAATAGGGGAGCATTTGCTGAGGGAGCAGCAATTAATCGCCATTGATTGATGCTGTCGGCTTCTTCAAGCTCACAAAAACTTACCTTAGGCGTAGTATCTGCTTCTTTGGGGCGGATAAATATCTGCAAGCCTTCTAAATTTTCTACGATGCTTTCTTCATGGTAAAACAATGTCCCAGCCTTCATAAGCATGAGCTTATTTCTTGAAATATACTCCGTAAAACCCTGTGAATCAGTATGCTTTACCTTTCCTATTCTGAAATAGGACAATATATCATCGTTGATATGTGGGTGCATCTTGATAGTAGTGCCAGCTTTGATGTTGGCTTGGTCTATTCTGCCTATGCTTCCCAGACCTGAATCAATGCCATTGATAGCAAATCCAGGGTATAAAATGGAAATATGTGTATTTCCAAATTTCTGTTTTTTATCGATTTTTTTTATCATTTATGATGGTTTTAAAATAAGAGTGATTATTTATTAAGATTGCTTTTTTTAGTATCATCCATAGATTTAGTAATGCTAGATTTACCTTGCTCAGGAAATAATGGACGACCTTTGAGGGCTTGTACTAAAGTGAAAGTAGCGAGCAAAGCATACAATAGCCCTGCAAGAAGGGTTGCCTTGGTGCTTTTTAAGACATAAAAAGAAAGCAAGGGCAAGCACTGCAAAGCATGCATTCCTATAAAATGGGCAATCCGCAAATCACCTGCACGCCTGCTCCAGCCTACTATCCAAAGGGTAGAGTTGTCATTTTCAAGCCCTACTGAGTGGCTCATCTGCCCACCCATCAAAAAGCCTTCAAAAGAAAATACCACGAAAATCAAAATGCCTAAGCGGATAGACCATAAGTAATAATGAGGCAATGTAGGGAAATCATACACAAAAAATAACAGCCCAATGTAAGCCGTGTAGAGTGTTACTAGGGTGGCTGCCATTGCCATCATAGAGAACATCA
>JAABSX010000108.1 GCA_011390205.1 Microscillaceae bacterium
CTTGAAAACGCAGGAGCAGTTTGAGTTCTGTCTCTTTGAGCATTCTGACACCTGTGTAAATATCAAGAATGTTATTTTCCTCCTCATCATATTCACCACATACTAGCATCGCCACATTGCCTTTGCCGATATTATCAGCCACTTGGTTTCCTACATTAAAGTTAAGATATTGTACGAGTTTGCCATCAATCCAAGCCTGCACCTGATGCGTACCTTCCATCTCAAGGAAGATAGATAGTCCGTGTTGATGGTTGTACAAACTCGTCTTGTTTTTGAGTACAAAGGACATTTTGTCGCCCTCATACCTAGTTTTATTATTATTATCTGGATTTATAAATTTTAATTGAAATTGATGCACTACATTTGGCTCAAAATCTTGTACGCGTACCACTACCCTAAATTCTTTTCTGCCTATGCTATCGGTAAAGCCCGTAAAAAGCCCCGTAATTTTATCATTTTCAGTGTTGTAATCATCACTGAGATACATAGAGACATTGCCTGAGCTAAGCAAGTCTTCTGTCTGAGCTTGAGTAGCAGCCACTGAAAAGAGTAAAAACGAGAGTATTAAAATGATTGATTTTTTCATACTTGTTTGGGGCTTATTCGCTTCCGACATTAAAATTAAGGTACTGCACTGTTTTGCCATTTACCTCTACTTGAAACTGATACACACCCGATACTGAAAGCGGCACGGTTAGGTTGGCTATGTGATTGTACACATGGGAATTGTGTCCGTGTGTAAACATAATTTCCTTTTTGCTCAAAAGGTCTTTGCCTGAGGGGGTGATGAGCTTAATGATGGCTTTGTTGGCTACATTCAGGGGGAAATCTTGAAAACGCACCAATAGTTTGAGTTGTGTATCTTTGGGTCTTTTGACACCCGTGTATATGTCAAAAACAGTATCTTCGTCATCGTTATAATCACTACACACAACCATGGCTACATTTCCTTTGCCCATATTATCAGCTACATGGCTTCCTATGTTAAGATTAAGGTATTGTACAAGTTTGCCATCAATCCAGGCCTGTATCTGATAAGCACCTTCCATCTCAAAGGTAGCATTGACATTGTCAATTTGGCTGTGTACGCTCATGCTGTTTTTGAGGATGAAGGGTATTTGTTCGTCGGGGAACATGCTTTTGTTGACTGGATTTATGATTCTTATGATCAACTGATGCACTACACTTGGCTCAAAACCTTGTGTACGAACCACTATTTTAAAGTCTTTTTTACCTAGGTTATTGGTAAAGCCAGTAAAAAGTCCTGTTATTTCATTTCTTTCAGTGCTGTAATCATCACAGAGATACATAGAAACATTGCCTGTGCTGAGTAGTTTTTCGGTTTGGGCTTGGGTAGTAGCCACTGAAAAGAATAGAAATGAGAGTATTAGAATTATTGATTTCATACGTGTTTGTTTTAAGGGTTATTTGAAACAGGTTTTAATTTGATTTTAACTATGTCTTGCTTAGTCTTTCTCCAAAATCATCACAGGGATAGCTTCTCGGCTTCTGATGGGCTTAAACTCTAAATTGCCGTTGATAAGCCTTGCCGTATGTTTGTCGACTCCTTTGTCTGATTGGATATACAATATACCATCTCTGTATTCCCATCGGGCATTGTAGCCGATTTCGGGGCTGCTGGGTTCTGTTATGAAAGCACCATCTTCTCTGAAAGTCAGGTGCATAAACTTTGGGTTTGCTTTTAGGGCATCTTTCATAGTCCTAATGGTATTAATTTCTTTTTGGCTGAGTTTTCCGCTTTTGTTTTTGGCTTCTAGCTCAAAGTCTATCAAGCCCCATCTGCCTATCAGGTCTGCTTGGCTTATTTGACCAAAGGCATTAAAAGCGAGGAAAAACACAAGAATTGTATGGAGGAAAATTATTTTTTTCATTGTTTTAAATTAATTTTTGCGAATAAATAAGAGTTTACTGTACATATTTTAGTGATTAGTAGCTCATTACATCCCAAGAGTAAATTTTTTTACTACCATCAGGGTATGTTAGTTCATAGTCGTTGTCTATGCGTTTGAGGATATAAATACCGTCTTCATCGCTTATACTGAGTTCATAAAGGCTACTTTGCTCTTCTTCGCTCATTACATTGAACACTTTGGTGATGCCTTCTTTGGTAGTAATGCTGCAGACAAAACCTATTATATCATTTGTCAAAACATACGAAATCTCTAAGTATTCAGCTTCATCTTCTTGGCACAAAAACAAATCTTTGCTTGTAAATATTCTGGTTGTATTTTTACCTTCTTTTTTTACCTGCATAGTGCCATCTGCATTTTTAAGTATTCGCTGTTTAGATTTGTCAGGAAACTCTACCAAGTACTCACCACCCATTTCAGGATTATTGAGGATTCTGAGCGTAGCCCATTTTTTTGTGCCTTTTGCTCTATAATTTATTTCAGTACCTAAGGGTGTTTCTATAAAACTGATACACTCTTCTACATTTGTGGTATTGGCAGGATAAAACATTTGTGCTTTAAGCGAAAAGCTATGAAAAAGCAACAGAAAAGATAAGAAAAGTAATTTTTTCATGGTTTAAAATAGTTTTTATTCAGTAATTATCTCACAGTTGGGCAACATTTTCTCGACTTTTTTTCTCTCTTTTTTAGATACTTGGGTTGCTTCTAGGCTTAAAGACTTTAATTTTTTGCATTGCCCTATTTCATTTGGGAGTTTAATGAGTTTGGTTCTACTCAAAATCAATTCTTCTAAGTTCTTCAATTCACCTATTTCATTTGGGATAGAGGTCAGTTGATTGGCAGCTATCGCCAGATTCTTTAAGTTTTTCAATTCGCCAATTTCCTTTGGGATAGAGGTCAATTGATTAGAGGTTAGATACAGTGATTTTAGGTTTTTTAGCTTGCCTATTTCTTTTGATATGCTGCTAACTTGGTTATACATTAAATCCAATATTTCTAGATTTTCCAATCCCCAAATCTCTTTTGGGATACTGCTAATGTCATTCATCCTCAGATTCAAGTACTGTAAATTTTTCAATTGACCTATTTCTTTTGGGATACTATTGATGTTATTCATTCCTAGATATAATTCTTGTAAATTCTTGAATTGGGTTATTTCTTCAGGTACTTTGCCCAGATTTGTCTGAAATAAATCTAATTTATACACATCCATAGGTGCTTTGAGTGCCTCTTTTAATGACTTAAATGTAGGTTTTTGGTCTAGACTTTCAGGGTCAAGCAATGTATTTTGTGCATTTGAATACCCACATATCAGTAAAAAAGTAAGGGAGAAAATTATTTTTTTCATTTTTTGAATAGTTTAATAAGAGGTTAAAAATAAACACTTTTTTTTCACTAAAAAACTCATTATCAATAGCTTAATAACCCAATAATTAATAACTTATAACTAATCTCGTACTTGATGGATAGAATAAACATTAATCTCGCTTTAAGAATTTCTTGAAGTTCTCAAGCTCATTTTGGGTTTTGAATTGACGTACAAGAATGCCACTAATCTGGCTTTCTACTTTATCAGCTACATTTTCCTCTATGTTTTCGCTAAGGAAAGTATCAAAATCAATAGAAATATCTAGGCTCTCTTCGTCTGTCAAAACTCCAAAGTATAAGTCTTTGCTTTGCTCTTCGCTGATATAAACAAAGCATACACCTATCGCCTCACCTGCGGTATTGAGCGATAAATAAGTAAGCAATATATCGTTATATTCTGACCTTTGGGTAGCAAAATAGAGGCTTTTGCCTCCATCATAGAGGTATTCGGCTATCACATTGCCTTCTACCAAAAAAGGTTTGCCTGCAAAGCGAAAATCAGGATTGCGAGGTTGAGTAGTAAATGTAAAAGTATGTAAGTCTGTTTCCATTTCTTTTTCTAAGGTCATTATAGGTAAGGCTACTTTGTTTTTGAACCCTTTCCATTCCATTTTACCATTGGGCAACATAGTAACTGTATATTGTGCTGCATTTTTACCTGTTTTTAAAGTAAGTACAGACCCATTAGATTGCCAAGTAGATGGTACATTGTCTGGGTTGGGTTCTAAAATCGTTGTGCCATCTTCATTGAATGTAAATTTCATAAAATCAGGTCTCAAAGAAAGTATCATACGCATAGTAGTTAGACTTTCTTCTTCTTGCTTGGTAAGTTTGCCATTGGATTTTTGGGGTATCAAATCATAATCCAGAAGTACCCATTTACCTAGCAAACTTTCAGAAGTGATTTGGGCAAAAGAGTTTGGAGAAAACATAAGGAAGGCTAGCATGCCTAGGAAGAGTATTTTTTTCAAAATTGTATATTTTAGAAAGTCTTGCCTATT
>JAABSX010000109.1 GCA_011390205.1 Microscillaceae bacterium
GGCTGCTGGTTAAGCTTTGCCAGGGCAGTCATTTCAGACTGCTAGAAAACGCGCGCCTCGTGGCGCGCGTATCCTTCCGGCAGCGGTGCGTGATTTAAGGTTTTCTGAGGTTTATACTTCTTTTGTTAGTTTAGCTGAGCAAGAGAGGTTTTATGACATTGTATGATGAGGAATCTTCTTTGAAGAAGGTGTCCCTAGAATCGGTGCAGCATCATTTAAATGAGTGGAGGCAGAAGCGCGTGAAAGGCAGCCGCATGCCAAAGGATTTATGGGAAGATATCAAAAGCTTAACGACAGCCATAAATTGGGTGTTTTGACACAACCCGCAAAAAGGGACCCTTGGAGATGAGAAAAGTATGATTTTTGGCAGATTTACTATGTTTCGATGAATTTTCTGGAAAGGTATTTTGGTGTACAGTATAGTTTTAAGTTAAAGTAATATAAGATATTTATTATTTGAGTTTTATTACTCAGAAAAAGAGAGTTTTTAGGCCGCTCGACAGATAGACTATTTTTTGATGATACAGTCCTGCGTTATGGTGCTTTTCAAAATAAATAATACAGCAGGGGATAACGTTTATCGCCCTTAAAAGCGATAAACTATATTTAGAAAAAAGTCAAATTTTTCGCAAAAATTATAAAATCAAATCATTTACCTTAGCCCTGAGCAAAGGGCTGATGACTTCTTTCAAATCTATAGGCTCTTCATTTTTAGTAAATTCATAACGCCCGTAAAGATTAATATGCTGCCAAGCAGCAAGGGATGTTTTTTTTAAAAGGGCGAGACCTTCAATATCACCCTTTTCTTCTTTGTCTTCTTTGATTTTAGACAGGATAACAGCATTATAGTAGAGGATACAATTTGTCATTAGCCTGCTACATTCTTGCCAAATTTGTTGTTCATGCTCGTTTTTAAACCTGAGTTTTCCAAAATTAGCAAACGCAACAGCCTTACGTAATTTATTGTAACTTTCTCCTCTGTTAAGAGCTTTTTGAACATTTTTTCGTAAAGAAAGTGTATCAACATATCGAAGTAAGTAGAGGCTTGTAAAAATATTGTCATATTCCCAAAGTGCCTTTTGCGTTTTGTTTTGACGAGCATAGGAACTAAGCTTGCTCGTAATAATGTTTTGTGTTGTTTGTTTGAGGGCAAGAGACACCATGATGCGTTGAATCCAGTCCCAGTTTTCAATGATGAGCTGTTTGTTAATTTTCCTGACGGGTTTAAAAAAATCGTTGTTATTAACTGGATCATTAAAACTATAAAGTCCTTGTTTCATTTTTTGAACAATATTGCGATATCGAGGGGCAAATTGATACCCAAAGACGTGGAGAATGGCAAAATTCACCTCGTTTGTTCCATGCGTATCTGTCGAATGAATTTTGGGGACAATATCAGATGTATTGTTATATAAAATATCAAAAACGTAGTGACTTTCATGTTCATTAGCGCCGATAATTTTTGCCCAAAAAGGGATATGATTGAGAACCATTGAATAGGAAACAACGCCCTTTTTAAGACCAAAATATTTTGGGGAATAACGAGCATTAAAAGTAGGATGACTTGTTTCAAATTTTTGTCCATCGGAGCTTGAATGATACTGATCATCAATATTATGATCCTCAAAAATAGCTGTTTGAGCTATCTTATGGCAAATAATATCATTAGATTTATGAAGAGTTTCAAGCCTTATAAAATTATCAGACACCTGGGATAAAGTTATATAATCAAGGTCAGAAACTTGCCCCATACGACCAAGTCCTGTATTAGTTCCCCAAGCAATAAGGCTTGCAAAGAGAGCGTTTTCGTCTGCTTTATTTTTAACATAACGCCCTAAAACATGATCAAAAGCATCCATAAAATGACAGTTTTGTTGAGTAAATCTTAGAACGTTTCCAATACTGGCTTGCGGGAGTGTATCAAGGAGGGACACTTTTAAGGTGTCGCTATCAGCATCATATAAGAGTGTCCAGCTCTCTTTATTTTTTTTCTTGGTGATTTTAATAAACTTATTATCTCCTGCTGCTATTCTTTGATTCACTGTTGAAAGAGATGTTTCAAGTTGTGCTTCAAGATCTGCTAAGTGACTTTCTATAGGCTCGTTCAAAACCTCAAGATGAGAGCGCTTGATTAAATCATCTTTGTGGTTTTTCCAAGTTGTTTCATCAATAAGATCATCTTCAAAACTCCGGAATCGACTACTCTCCCGGCAAAAAATATCTCCTGCTTCTAGATGATTTCGTAAAAGACGATAAAGATAAAATTCATAACGATCTCGAATTAGAACCTTCTCTTTAGTGTCATCTTCTGTTCTATAAAGATATTTTTTATTTTGTTCAGAAAGAGGCAGTTTTTTCATTTCTAACTCCGAGAAATGATGGAAAGAGTCCCCCTTGATAAAAGCCTTTTTTAAAAAATCTAGACTGTCTATTAAGCAAGATAGAGAGTGGTTTTCTTCTAAGGGAATAGCTAATAAAAGGGGCCTCAAATAACGCTTATATCTCATTCCTAATGCTTCAATAGCCTCCCATTGAAAAGCCCTTTCATCAAAGCTGATTGTCGAGGCAATCTCATCGGCAACATGCACGAGTTGATCTCTGCCTAAAATCGCAAAAGCTTTTTTTTGTGTCTCACAAAATAAAGTTTCTTGAGGAATATCTTCCTCTGTAAAAAGTTTGATGACCTGACCTGCCTTTTGTAAATTTTGATTAATTTCGATCCTATGTTGGTAAACTTTTTCTTTTGCTGTTTCTTTCCCTATCTCATAAAATTTTCTCACATAAAAAAGGAAGCATTCAATTAAATTATCATGATGCTGTTGGTAACGATGATGGACAAAACACATTAAATAAAGATACCTTTTCCAAGTTGAAAATCGTTTCAGGCTAAAAACAGAATAATAAGAAACTAAATAAGCGTAATATTTGATACTCTCTGGCGAAATTTGTAATTTTTTAAGAGAGGTTTTTCCATTATCATAAAGATCTTTTATTTGTTTTCCACGCTCAATTTCATGCTTGATTTCAGTGAGAGTGAAGTCTCTAGGATCCCGTTTTATTTGGGTAATAATATGTAATCCAGATGAATTTTCTAGAAGAGAGTTTAAATCTTTGACTTGAGAAACTGTTAAGCTTTTTTGCAGAATTTGACTCAAGCGGTTCTGTTCATAGGTGAGGGTTTTTCCCACAAAACTCTGTAGCGTGCTATAAGCAGGCGAGACAATTTTTTCATCCAATAGGTACGTCATAATTGACCTAAAAACATAAAGAGGGTGGCTACTGATACAGGCGGCTTCTCGCGCCCTGAGTTCAAGTTTTTGATGGATATTGTGGCAAAATATTTTGTAGCCACATAAGGATAAAATACTCTTTTTCTGTTTTGAGCGTATTTTTTTTGTCAGGTAAAAATCTTCTGGTCGTGTCGTGCCAAGAAAATAACGGTTAACAATATATGTAATATCTGATTGAGCCTCATCAAGTTTCACATCAAAAAAAAGGTGATGTGATTTAAAATAACCAAGCTGTAAGATAAAAATAATTTTTGAAGGCAAAGTTTTGAAAGTCTCAAGAGCTTTTTGTTCAGAAGGAGAAAGCGAAAAATACTCTTCTTGGTCGTTGAGGTTAAAAAGAGGGTGGGAAAAAAGGTTTTTAATTTCCTCTGCTTCTAAGAGTTTCAGGCGTTTTTGTTGCGATGAGTCATTTGTGGAGTTTTGTTTTTGAAGAGACATCTCGAAACCTTTCAGTTGTCTTAAAAAGTATACTTTGTAAAACAGTAGATTGACATGTCTCATTTGATGTCTCAATATGTGATTTTCAAAATGACTAAGATGTTATGAACCCTTTCTTTCAAAAATCGACAACCAAAATTGGATATGCACGGGTGAGCTCAGTTGGGCAAACTCTAGATGTTCAACTCGATAAGCTCATCCATTGCTCAAAAATTTATCAAGAAAAGAAAAGCGGTACCTCTGACAAGCGGCCTCAGCTTCGAACCTGTCTAGATTATGTGAGGGAGGGAGATACTCTCGTCATTACGCGTTTAGACCGTCTGGCCCGCTCAACATTACACCTGTGCCAAATTTCTGAAGAATTATCCCGCAAAAAAGTGA
>JAABSX010000010.1 GCA_011390205.1 Microscillaceae bacterium
TCTCTAATAGTACTTTCACTTACCCCATAGCCTTCGGCTACAAGCCTAGTTTCCATGAGCCATTCGTGGGTTTCGTGTGGTCTGATGGTGAGTGTGAGGTCTTCAAATTGGGTTTCGATGAGGAGTTGTTGTTGATTTTCCATTAGATTAAAGATTAAAGTTTAATAAAAATAATGAATATCAGGTATAAATACGAATTTTGAATATGTTTTTTGACGCTTGTTTGGTGAAATATTCCGTCCAATCTCTGAATAGCCTCGCTCTTGCTGACTTGATGAAAAAGCCTAAGCGGATGACACCTCGTTTTGTCCAAAATATAACATTACGTCTTTGACCTGACTTCACAATTTGTGAACCCAGCCAATGAATTCCCTCAATTAATTCTTCTTCATTTCTTTTTTTATGGTTTGAGATGATATTTGCTGTAACTCCATAGCCTTTAGCTACTAAATAAGATTCAAGAAGCCACTCGTGTTCTTGGTCTTGATAAATATCTAAGTATAAATCATCAAAACGTGCTTCTACGATTAATTTTGTTTCCATTCTATTTGATTTAAAGTAAAGGTGCAAATATAATAAAAATGTCTTTATAAAGACATTTTAAATAAAAAAAATTAAAATTCTCCTCCCTTCTTTTCAAAAAAAAGTCTTAGAAGCATAGTTATCGATTTAGATATTTTAGCTCCGTTTTCATATTCGCTTAGCTTTGTCCTTGTGATACCTGTTTCTTTACTTAATTCTACTTGTGTCAATCCATATTTTTTCCTCAGTTCTTTTAGTTTTTCTCCTGTGAATTGTTCGGTTTCTTTGCTCATATAATTAATGTGGTATTGATATTAAGTTTATCAAATGTATAAAAAAGCTTGTCAAAATCCTAAATTAATTGCCATACCCATAAAATCCTATTAATTTAGCAATCGAAATCAAATTAAATCAAGAACCTATGAAAGGAATCATATTAGCAGGTGGCTCAGGTACTCGTTTACATCCACTTACAGTATCTATCAGTAAGCAGCTGATGCCAGTATATGATAAGCCCATGATTTATTATCCACTTTCTATTTTGATGCAGGCTGGCATCAGAGAGGTTTTGATTATCACCACACCGAGGGATATTTCTCTTTTCAAGCAGCTCCTTGGAGATGGGCATCATTTGGGCTGTGAGTTTTCGTATGCCATTCAAGAAGTACCTAATGGGCTTGCACAGGCTTTTGTGATAGGCAAAGACTTTATAGGTACTGACAAAGTAGCCTTGATTTTGGGCGATAATATTTTTTATGGCAGTGGGCTTGAAAGACTTCTTCAAGAGAACAATAACCCTGATGGTGGGGTAGTATTTGCCTACCATGTATCAGACCCTGAGCGTTATGGGGTGGTAGAGTTTGATAAGCATTTAAAGGCGATTTCTATCGAAGAAAAACCAAAGCTTCCTAAATCCAATTATGCAGTACCAGGGCTTTATTTTTATGACAATCAAGTAGTAGAAATCGCACAATCTTTGAAGCCCTCACAAAGAGGGGAGTATGAAATTACAGATGTAAATAAGATTTATCTACAAAACCAAGCCTTGCATGTTGGTATATTAGACAGGGGGACTGCTTGGCTAGATACAGGCACTTTTACTTCTCTGATGCAGGCAGGGCAGTATGTGCAGGTGATAGAAGAAAGACAAGGGCTTAAGATTGGATGTATAGAAGAGATTGCTTATCAGATGGGGTATATTGGCAGTGCTCAGTTAGAAAAAATAGCGCAGCCATTGCTCAAAAGTGGCTATGGAGAGTACTTACTTCGTTTGATAGAAAAATAAATTCTTTCAGCGTAAAACAAATAACTAAGACAAACTTTAACGAAAACAAATAACTATACTACTATGCCATATCATCAAACGCCTCTTTCTGGTTTGTGGGTTTTTGAGCCAAAGGTCATAACAGATGAGCGAGGCTTTTTTTATGAAAGCTTTAATCACCGTAATTTCGTGGAGGCTACTGCTTTCACTGGGCATTTTGTGCAAGATAACCACTCTTTGTCTTCTTATGGAGTGATGCGTGGCTTACACTGTCAGTTGCCACCCCATGACCAATCCAAGCTGGTGCGTGCAGTCAGGGGCGAAATATTAGATGTAGCAGTAGATGTACGTAAATGCTCACCTACTTACAAGCAACATTTTAGCATTTTGCTTTCTGCCGAAAATAAGAAACAACTTTTTATCCCCAAAGGATTTCTTCACGGCTTCATCGTGTTGAGTGAGGAGGCGGAGCTACTCTATAAATGTGACCATTATTATGCTCCTAGCTCGGAGTCAGGGGTGATTTATAGTGATGAAGAACTAGCAATAGACTGGAATGTGCCTGCCTCTGAGATTATTGTATCACAAAAAGATTTAAATCTTAAGCCCATCTCAGAGACCGAACTTACTTTTTAATTTTCTTTTTGCAAGACACCATACTTGATGATTCTCAATAAGTTTGCTGTCAGTTGTTCTTTCTCTTGTATATCCGAAGCACTGATTTGGCTAAAGTCTTGAACTCCATAGCTCCACTGACTTAGCAAAAAAGCCAACAAACTTGCTTGCACATCGCTTTTGATATTCCCTTTTGCCTGGGCTGCTTTGATGAGTTTCTCAAAATAATCTGTGCTTTGCTTAAGCACTACCAGGTGCAAATCTCCTAAGTCATCTGCGTGCCTTTCTTGGAAGGCATTGTATAGAAATCTGGAGATATGCGGAAAGACTGCTTCAAACTGTAGCCCAAGTTTGTGGATTGTTTCAAACCAATCAAAGAAATTTTCGGGAGAAGAGGCAAGCCTTTCTTGAATATATGCCTGTTTTTGTTTACTGGCATACGTTATCAGGTAGAGGTACACATCTTTTTTATTTTCAAAATATTGATAAACGCTGCCCTTGGCAATGCGCAAATTTTCTACTAAGCGACTTATAGAAGCTTTTTCATAAGGACAATCAGAAAATTCTTTCAGAGCTGCTTCTATAAATTTTTGTCTTTTGGCATCAGATAATCGTAAAAAGGTAGGCTTGGGCATACTTATTTTTTTTGAATGACGAAGCAATTTTAAAAAACCAAACTTAATCGCTTAAAAAACAAAAAACCCACTGAAATATACTTTCAATGGGTCTGAGAGATTGTGCTCGCGGGGGGATTCGAACCCCCACACCACTTAAGGCACCACCCCCTCAAGATGGCGTGTCTACCAATTTCACCACGTGAGCTTCATGTAATAGTGTGCAAAAATACAGATAATCAGTATAATTGCCAAATTTTGATTGATTTTTTTAGGATGATTTTTCATCAAACCAAGCGGCATACATAGGGTATGCTCCTGCAATGCGTTCAATCTCTGATTGGGTAAACTCATTGGTGTTTTTGATGAATTTGGCTGGATTGCCTGCCCAGATTTGCCCCGATTCTATCACTGTGTTTTGTAACACTACTGCGCCTGCGCCTATAATTGCCCCTGTTTTGACCAATACGCCATCCATCACTATAGCACCCATACCTATGAGTACTTTGTCTTCAATAGTACAGCCATGCACAATGGCATTGTGTGCAATAGAAACTTGATTGCCAATGCGTGTTTCATTGCGTTGGTAAGTCGCATGGATGACAGCCCCATCTTGCACATTGACTTGATTGCCCATAATAATGGGGCTTACATCTCCACGTACTACTGCATTAAACCATATACTGCATTGCTTGCCCATTTTGATTTGACCAATCAGGGTAGCATTTTCTGCCAAAAAACAATCTTCGCCTATCTCTGGGCTAAAGCCTCTTATAGATTTGATAAGTGCCATATCTAAAATTTTTTATTTGCATTCAATGAATCATTGCCAGAAAATTAGTAAATTCCATTGAATTTTACACTAACTCTCTAAGATTATGCATCAAATTATTCGCTGGGGGATTATGGGGCTGGGCAAGATTGCCCATAAATTTGCAGAAGGATTGGCTTTTGTGCCTGACAGCAGGCTAGTGGCTGTAGCCTCTCGAAGCCCCGAAAAAGCAGCAGCTTTTGCCCAAAAATTTGCTGTGGAGTATTTTTATGCTACTTATGAAGCAATGCTAGAAAACTCAGAACTGGATGTGATCTATATCGCTACACCTCATTCTCTGCATCATCAAAATACTTTACAGTGCCTAGAAAAGGGCATCGCCGTTTTGTGTGAAAAGCCCTTTGCTATGAATCTGGCACAGGTTAAAGCCATGACAGCCCTCGCAAAGCAGAAAAAAGTCTTTCTGATGGAAGCACTCTGGACCAGGTTTTTACCCTCTTTTGAGAAAGTACGGCAGATGATTCAATCTGATGAAATAGGCAATATTCGATTGATTCAAGCTGATTTTGGATTTAAAGCCCCTTTTGACCCTAATGCAAGGCTTTTTAATAAATCTCTGGGTGGAGGTTCTTTGCTAGATGTAGGGATTTATCCTGTATTCTTAGCCTTGAGCCTGCTCGGGAAGCCTGCACAAATCCTTGCTACTGCTCAGATAGGGAGCACAGGGGTAGATGAGAGCTGTGGTATTTTGTTTAAATATGAGACGGGTGCTTTGGCAGTGTTGTCATCTTCATTGGTAGCACAGCAATCTGTGGAAGCCCATATTTTTGGAGACAAAGCAAGTATCCATATGAGCAAGCCTTTTCATGCACCACAGACCAAGCTAAGCCGCATAGAGCAGCCTGCCTCTGAGCAATTCATCGAAATCACTCAAGAAGGAAACGGTTATAATTATGAAGCAGCAGAAGTAGGAAATTGTCTGAGGGCAGAGCAGCTTGAGAGCCATGCAATGCCACACAGTTTAAGTCTTGAGCTAATGGAAGTGCTCGATAAAATCCGTGCAGAAGCAGGGATTTTTTATGAGTTAGAATGAATTGTACAAAAAACCAATATTGAAATAAATTAATCATCCTATACATTCAAAATCATGCAAAATAAAATTTGTGTTATCACAGGTGCCAACTCGGGCATCGGCTTTTATACAGCACTCGCCTTGGCTAAGAAAGGTGCAAAGATTGTAATGGTTTGTCGAAATGATCAAAAAGCTGAAGCTGCCAAAAAAGACATCATAGACCAAACCCAGAATGATAAGATTGAAATCTTTTTGGCCGATTTTGCCTCTATCGCAGAAACCAAAAGCGTAGCAAAAGAAGTAGCTGCCAAGTATCCTGTCATAGATGTACTTATCAACAACGCAGGCTTTATTGCCAAAAAATACAGAGAAATTACCATTGATGGGCTAGAAAAAACTTTCGCAGTCAATCATATGGGTTATTTTGTCTTTACACACGGACTTTTGGATGCTGTCAAAGCAGCTCCGCAGGGCAGGATTATCAATGTATCTTCGGAGGCACACAAGTTTGTCAGAAAAGTAGATTTGACCAACTTGCAGCTCACAAGAGGCTACAGCAGCTTAAAGGCTTATGGCATTTCCAAACTTTGCAACATTTGGTTTACACAAGAATTGGCAAGGCGTTTAGAAGGCTCAGGCATTACTGTCAATGCAGTACACCCTGGTGCAGTATCCACTAATTTTGGGCTAGACAGTGTGCCGATTTTTGAAACGCTGCTCAAACTGGGGAGGAGATTTTTATTGACGGCAGAGCAAGGTGCGCAGACTTCTATCTTTTTGGCAACGAACCCAGAGGTAAGGCATATTACTGGGGAGTATTTCTCTAAATCTCAAATCAAGGCCGTAAGCCGTGATGCACGGGATGATGCCAAAGCTAAAAAACTCTGGCAGTTAAGCCTTGATATAGCAGGATTAATTTAGATTATGACTGGTAAGTCATTTTATTTTGAACCTAAAAATGACTGGTAAGTCATTTTTAGGTTTTTTCATTTTGTGTAAAGCAAATATAAAAACCTAATTATGTTATTGTTAATAAGTTAATATAGAATAACTTTTTGGCAAGGGTTTTTTACTTAATTTTCGTCTAAAAATCAGTGTTTTGTAGTGTAGGATGTTTTCTAGACGGTCTTTTTATTTTGTATAATAAATTTTTTAGACCTTAAAGCAAAATTTTATTTTGTTTAAAGTATTTGTATTACATAAAATTCTGATTTTGAAAATATCTAGGTGAAGAGGTTTTTTTGCTTTTAGGCAGCCTTATCATCAAACTATTCCATTAAAATATTGATTCTATGTCTAGAGTCTCACATCAAGCATTTGTTGTCTTGTGGCCTTGAATACTTGAATGCAATTTTTTATAGTACTTCTACATAACACACTGATAATTAGCACATTTCTAAATATTGATTAATTTATGAAAAATCACTCACAAGAAATAGCCCAAATCCGAAAAGAATATACACTTCATGGGCTAGATTTTACGGACATAGACAGCAATCCCTTCATACAATTTAAGCATTGGTTTGATGATGCCATGAAGGCAGAAGTGCCTGAGCCGAACGCGATGCACCTTGCTACAGCCTCTGCCTCGGGGCAGCCTTCTGGGCGGATTGTGTTATTGAAAGGATTAGATGAAACAGGCTTTGTATTTTATACCAATTATGAAAGTCAGAAAGGGAAGAATCTTGCTGAGAATCCTCTGGCTTCTCTGACATTTTTTTGGGCAGAATTAGAACGGCAGGTACGCATAGAAGGAAAGGTAGAAAAGGTAGCGGAAGAAGAGTCTATTGCTTACTTTCACTCTCGCCCACATAGCAGTCAGTTAGGAGCTTGGGCGTCTCCTCAAAGTCAGGCAATAGAAAATAGAGAAGTACTAGAAAATAATTTTAAATCACTAGAGGCAAAATATGAAGAGGGGAAAGTACCCAAACCATCGCACTGGGGAGGGTATCGTTTGCTTCCGCAGCAGATAGAGTTTTGGCAAGGTCGCCCTAGCCGCCTGCACGATAGGATTTTGTATCAAAATGAGAGAAGTAACCTCTGGAAAATAGAGCGTCTTGCTCCTTAAAATCAAGAAGCCATTATTTTACAAAGCATAAAAAATCCCATACACTTTAATCTATGGGATTTTTTATGCTTTAGGAGAGGTAAAATTTAATTTACAAAGCCATTATTTTTTTCAGTTCAATCTCATCTACATTGAGAAGCCCTGCCTTTTGTATGCGTGGGGTGAGTGTTTTCCAATTTTTATTTTTGGCAAAAATCTCTTTAAAAATAGGAAGTGCCTCTTCCATTTTTTGAATATTGACAAGCGCCACGGCATGCCAAAACTTCATTTCTTCATTTTCAGGAAACATTTTTTCAGCTTTTCCATAAGCTTTGAGTGCACCTTCCACGTCATTTTTTTCCATGGCAAGGTCTCCTTCGTTCATATAAGTATAGGCACGCTGCACATCCCAAAGTCTTCGAAGCTCTTTGAGAGGCTCAGGGCTATCATCTACTCTCAAATCTACGAGGCGGTCTTCCCAGACTTTTCCTGTACTTTTTGCTTTTACGATAAGGATGGCGGCAGATTGTTTTCCTCTGATGTCTCCTCCAGCTTTTTCGGCAGCCTCTAAGCTAATGAGCAATCTATCTGCAAATGCCTTGTCTTTTGACTTCTCAAAAGCTTCTGCCATGGCTGGCCATACTTTGCTGTTGAGCATCATGTTGGCTTGCACTGAGAACCCTTCACCGCTCAGGTGTCCTGCAGCTTCTATACATTTGGCACCTGTATGTGTAGCTACATTTCCGCTGGCATCTAAGATGGCAAACTGCCTAACAGCCTCACCCGGGTCTGCTTGTACCAATCCTCTGAGTGCTTGTGTGGCAGTAAAGCCTGCTTTGAGAAGCTCTAGCCCAGTAGGGCCTAGGGCAGGATTGACGAAAGATTGTGTGGCTACTACACCCACGCCCGCCTCTCCCCAGATGACGAGTGAGCCTACCGAAAACCAGTGAGATTGTACGGCTACGCCCATATCTCCAGTCTCAGGGTCAATGGCTACAATAGAATACGTATGGGCCAGCGGTTCACTTCCGTAAGGTCTTTGCGCTTCTGATGAAAGTGAAAGCCCTAGTGAGAGCATTGTCAAGATTAAATAAAAGAGTGTATTTTGTCGCATAAAATTAGAAATACGTTATAGGTATGTAAAGAGTGAAACCAATTATAGTAATAAATTTAGTAAATAAATAGTTCAAAACAGTCTAAATGTAGCAGTGAATTTAAAAAAAACAAATTTACATCTCATATCCCTCAAATTCTATTATTTTTGTGATATAAGATGTACGCTAGGTAAAATTTTAGAAGGCTTTCATAAATAGCTTATCGGTTGGTCAAAAATTCATCATCAAATAAATTAAGTCATTATAACACAAAAACATGGGCGCAAAAATTATTTCTCTCATCAATCACAAAGGAGGGGTAGGCAAGACCACTTCTACACTGAATCTAGGGAAGGCACTTTCTTTAGAATCTAAAAGGGTTTTAATTGTGGACATAGACCCACAGGCTAACCTATCACAGGCTACAGGCATAGAAGAGCCTGAAACCAATATTTACCAAGCCATCTGTGGTGAGGCGGAGCTGCCCGTGATTAAGCTAAGTGATTACCTTGATATAGTGCCTGCCGATTTAGATTTATCTGAGGCAGAGCTAAGGCTTCAGTCAGATGTGAATGGTTATTTTATATTGAGAAAAATACTCGATAAGGTAGCTGTTAATTATGATTTTATTCTGGTAGATTGCCCTCCTTCTTTGGGTGTACTGACGCTAAACTCCCTGATTGCATCGGATTATGTCATCGTGATAGTGCAGTCTGAGTACCTTGCTGTCAAAGGTTTACAGACCATTTTTAACTTAATAGAAAAGCTCAAAGAAAATTTGAATACAGATTTAGAGATATTGGGTATGCTCATTACACAGACGAATCACACTGTATTCAGAAAAACCATTGCTGAGACGGTCAGGGGGTTGTATGAAGGAAGAGTATTTCAGACTACGATTCGGCAGAACATCACCCTTGCAGAGGCTTCGGCAGCAGGTAAAGATGTATTTACTTTTGATGCAAAATGCAATGGTGCAGAGGATTATGCGGCACTTGCCAAAGAAATTCTTTCTGAGCGCCTGGCTGTCTAGTGGTACAGTAAGATTGATTTATAAATAACAATAGAAAAAGACATGGCAAAAACTTTCAAATTTGATGGATTGATAAAAGCTGCTGAAAAACAAAAAGAAGCAGCAGAGCAAAAACAGAAAAGCAGTGATGAAGATATCCGTAAGAATATCGTCATTAGAGAAGAATTTAAGAATCTTATCCCCCCACTTGCTAGAGATGAATTTGAGAAACTCAAAGACAATATATTGGCGGAAGGTTGCCGAGATGCACTTATCGTCTGGAAAGACAAAGAAGAGTATGTACTCATAGATGGGCATAACCGCTATCAAATATGTACTGAAAACAACCTCGAATTTAGAATTGAGGTAAAAGAATTTGAAGGTGCTGAAGCGGTCAATGACTGGATGGTCAATAACCAACTTGGCAAACGAAATGTAAGTGAGGAAACTAAATCATATCTGAGAGGCCTTCAGTATAACCGAGAAAAAGGAAAAGTAGGGGGTACGGGTGCAAATCAATACTCTGAGCAAAAAGGACAAAGTGTCCCAACTGCACAAAGACTTGCAGAACAACACAAGGTATCTGAAAAAACCATCAAAAGAGATGAAAAATTTGCCATTGCAATAGACAAAATTAGCAATGACAATAAGCAGATTAAATGGGATATTCTCAACAAAAAAATAAATATCCCTAAAACTGCTACTATGAAATATGCCGAAGAAAATGAATGGAACAATGCCCAACAGATAGGATTATTTTTGGCAGAGGGGATGAATTTTAACCAAGCAGTCAAAGAGGTGAAACAAAGAAGCCAGAGAAATATGCCCGAAGACCCTCACAAAACATATCTCAGAAATCTAAAAGTAAGCATCATGAACTGTGTAACAGAAGCCATCAAAAGCAAAAACTTAGATGCCATAGAAGAGTTAAGAGAATATGTAGATGAGCTGGAAAATGCAATTAATGAATGAAAAAATAGAAACCAAGATAAATGGGAAGAAAAGCAATCAAAAGAGACCGAAAAAATGATGAACAAAAAACACAACCTTGGATTAAACATCTCTTCACCTACTTTCAAGAGAATGGTCTGAAAGGAATCACGATGGATATTATCGCAAAGGAGTTGGGCAAAAGCAAAACTACTGTATATGATTATTTTCAAACTAAAGAAGAAATTATAGCCGAAGCCGTAGCCTACAAACTCTCTCAGATTAGCGGGTTTAAAGAAATCATCCGCAATCAAGAGAAACCTTTCAAACAAAGATGCTATGAGGTGCTACGGTTTCAGACGGAACATATCTCAGATATATCAAATGTTTTCTTGGCAGATTTGAGAGATTTATATCCTACGCTTTGGAAATCTGTAGAAGATTTTTTGGAAGCACTGACGAAGGAGATGTCTGCATTTTATGAAAAAGGAATAGAGAAAAAAGCCTTTAACCCCATTCATCCTAGTATTTTGGTGCTGACTGACCAGTTTTTCTTTAGGATATTGACCAATCCTGATTTTTTGGCAACACATCGAATCACACTGAAAGAAGCATTTGACCAATACTCACAGTTGAGATTTTTTGGAATACTTGGTAACCAATAAGGCTTGCTTTCAGACGCATATTCTGAGAGCAAGCCCTTTTGTGTTTTTCTTACGTTGTCTGATTTTTACTCCTTTAATATCCTTCCAGTGAGTTGTAATAACTCTAACTCAGCCAACTTAGCAGCATACCTTGCATTGCTGAGCCTGTTTTTTGCCTGTGCTAGATTTAGCTGTGCTTCTCTGAACTGCGTATTGCTTACTTGCCCATATTCAAATTGTTCTTGTGTTCTTGCAAAGTTGGCTTGGGCAGTTTTTATATTTTTCTCTTCCATCCTCAATATATATAATCTGTTTTGAAAGGTAGCCAAAGCATTTCCAGATTGCTGCTCTATCAGTAGCATAGCTTCTTTGAGTTCTTGTTTTCTTGAGTCTATGCTGATTCTGCTATTCTGAATTTGCAGATTTTTTTTACCTCCATTGAAGATATCAAAAGTTACGTTTAGGCCTGTAGTAAAACCAATGTTTTGATTCACCAACAATAGGCCAGCTTCATTATCTTGCCTGCTAAAAGCGTAAGCTGCACTCAGCCCTACACGTGGAGAACGGGCAGCTTCGGCTATTTTTAGGTCTAGCTCGGCAAGAGACTGGTTATAGGCAGCACTTTGGATGGCTGCATTTTGTTGTTTGGCATCGGTGATGATTTGTGTCAGATTCCAGTCTGTTTCATAGCTTACGGTTCTGCTTACCTTAAAATCTGAGTTGCTGTCTCTTCCCAAAATTTGGTTAAAACTTCTTTTGGCATTCTCTATGTTGAGTTGGCTACTTACTAGATTGACACTGTCTGTGTTTAAATCTACTTCGGCATTGAGTACAGCAAGCTGGTTATTTCCTCCAAACTCATTTCTTGCTTTGGCTCTTTGGTATCTTTCTTGAGAAACTGCCAGATTTTCTTGTTGTATAAGCTGATTTTCTGAAAGGGTAACCAAGTTAAAATATTGTGCAGCCACATTTAGAATCGTATTTTCTAGAAGCTGTTTTACTTGGGCATTGCTTGCTTCTGCACTGAGTTTTAGCTTATCATAGCTTCGGATATTGGCTTGGCCATTAAACAGGGTGTAGTTTAGATTTACGGCAGCACCTGAGCTCCAAGTAGCTGCTCCATTTTGATTTACTTCTGTGATGCCTTGTCCGTTGGCTATTTTAAGATTGACATTGTTGTTGGCATAGTTTAGATTTCCTGAGGCAGTTACCGTGGGCAGTAATCCTGCATTGCCTTTGGTGATGTTATTCTCTGCTATTTGTAAATTATTCTTTGCTATTTTTACGCCATAGTTAGATGAAAGGGCTATCTCTACTGCCTGCTCCAGACTTAATGTATCTTGTGCTTGAATGCTCCAGCTCATCATCAGGCCGAGCCATCCGAGAAGGTAAGGAATAGGTTTTGATAAATAAAACATGTTCTTGGGTTTATAATCAATAAAATATTTCATAAATTCTAATGTGTTTAATGGGCTTCTTGTTCGGCTTGTAATTCTTTGATGGCAGTTTCCATAGATTCTGCGCTGGGTTTTTTACCCTCCCAAAGCCAAAAGAAATAAAGTTTGACACTATTGGCAATGATAAGCATCACGGGCAGACCTATCAATGTAACGAATGTAGCAATGCCCAAGCCGTAGGCAAGAGAAATCGCCATAGGCACTAAGAATTGTGCTTGGAAACTTTTCTCCAAAATCAAGGGTGCAAGCCCTGCAATCGTGGTGAGAGAAGTTAGTAAAATAGGTCTAAATCTAGAAAGCCCTGCCTCATAGACAGCATCCAAAAATTTATTACCCTCTTTGAGATTGCTATTGACGGCACTCACAAATACCAGAGAATCATTAATCATCACACCTATCAATGCCACCACACCCAGAAAAGAAAGTACACTGATAGACGCTCCATGAATCCAGTGCCCTGTGATTACGCCTATAAACCCAAAGGGGAGAAGTAAAAATACAGAAAGTGTCTGTTTTAAAGACCTAAAAGTAAAAACAACCAGTGAGAACATCAGAATCAAAATAATGGGCATTACTTTGCCAGCCGAAGCTCCTGTTTTGCCTGATTCACGGCTTTGCCCCTCAAAAGAGACCCTTAGCCCTGGATATTTGTTGGCTACAGGGCTGATGATATTGTCTTCTATCTCTGTGAGTAGGTCTGTCAGAGAGGCTTCGGGGTTGGCTATGTCTGCTTCTATTCTGATTTCTCTTTTGTTTTCTAAGTGATTAATTGCGACGATGCCCCTTTTGATTTCAATATCTGCCAGTTCCCTCAATGGGTAAGCACTGCCATCTGCCAGTCTGATACGCATATTTTCTAAATCTTCAATGCTTTGTCTGTCTTTTAATTGATACCTGACCCACACTTTGATTTCATCATCACCTCTTTGCAGTCTTTGGGCTTCACTCCCAAAGAAGCCCTGCCTTACCTGCCTGATGACATCTTGGACTTGCAGCCCTAGGGCATATGCCTTGTCTTTGAGTTGGAGGTTGATTTCTCTCAATCCTTCTTGGTCTGTATCCAGCACATCTTTGACATTCGGCATTTTTTGCATTTCAGATTTTACTTCTTCGGTAGCACTTCTGAGCTGCTGGATATTGTCTCCGATGAGTGCAATAGAAATAGGTTTGCCAAAAGGACTTGCCGAGCCATAGGTGAGTTTTTCGGCATTGGGTATTTTTCCTGCCTTTTCACGAATAAGGTTGGCGATTTGAAAGTTTTTTAGCTGCCTAAACTCACCCGTAAGTAAGATAATCAGCATAGAAGCCTGCTGCGTCTGTGGGCCGATGGTTTTTTGAATATCCAAGATAATGTCTTCTCCACCGTTCTTTGCTTTCAGCTCTTGGTTTACTTCTAGCACTGATTTTTCTATATGGTCTATCCATTTTTTGGTGATATGTTCTCTAGTGCCTGCGGGCATTTCTAGTGTGATATTGATATTGTCTTGCTCTACATTCGGGAAGATAGTTGTCTTCACAAAGCCACCTTGTATCAGTGAAATACTGACGATGAGCAAACCTATGAAAGTAGCTGCTATGATGCCTTTGTTACCGATGGCAAATCTTAATACAGGGGCATATAATTTATCACGCAGCGTAGTCAATATACTGTCTAAGATTTTTTGGATACGGTTGGTTTTTTTATCTTTGTAATCACCTCGGAGCGCACGAGAGTGGGCTACGTGGGCAGGCAAGATAAATAAACCTTCTATGAGCGACATGCCAAGTGTGGCCACTACTACAAAAGATAAATCTGAGAAGAAATCACCAATTCGCCCTTCAAAAAAGAAAAAAGCTGAGAAGGCTATAATCGTCGTAAATACGGCGGTCAGGATAGAAGGAATCACTTCAAGCGTACCATCTATGGCTGCCTGTGTGGCGTTTTTCCCCTTTTCATAATGCTGGTAGATATTCTCACTAATCACGATTCCATCATCTACCAAAATCCCAATAACGATAATCATCCCAAAGAGAGAGATGACATTGATGGTCAGTCCACTGAAAACGCCAAGTATAAACATCCCCATGAATGAAATCGGAATCCCGATGGCGACCCAGAATGAGAGATAAATATTGAGAAATAAAGACAAAAATATCAATACCAAAATACCTCCGATGACACCATTTTCTAGCAAGAGGTCTATTCGCTCTTGCAGTGTCTTAGAAAAATCAAGAATCACATCAGCTTTCAGTACCTCATTTTTTTGGTTAAATTCTTTGATATAATTTTTTACGTAATCAGTGATAAACAAAATATCCTCTTCGGTGGTGTTGCTCACAGAGATAATCACGGCGGGCTGTTGGTTAAAATAGTTTCGGTTAGGGGCATCAGCCCATTGGTCACGCACCTCCGCCACATCTCTCAGACGGATTAGCCTACCATCTTCCCCTGCTTTCAAGATAATGTTTTCAAGCTCTTTGGCATAGTACTCTTTGTATTTAGCCCTTACGAGAAGCTCTTCTTCTTTTCCTTTGATGGTTCCGCCTGTAATTTCTACATTGCTTTTGCTGATTGCTAGAGTGGCTTGGTCAAAGGTAAGGTTATAAGCCCTGAGGTCATTTTCTCTAAAGCTGACTTCTATCTCTTCATCTGGGAAGCCTCCAAGCTGTATTTTGGAGATTCCATTGACTGCCCTGAGGTCATTCTCTACACGTTTGGCAGTGGTCTTGAGTGTTTTTAAATCTACATCTCCTCTGATAGAAAAATTAATGGATAGATTGACGTTCTCTTGTTTGAAGATAATGAGCGGCTCCATCCCCACTGGAAAAGTATTGATTCTGTCCACAGCATTTTTTACATCTTGCAAAAACAAATCAATGTCGTAACTGGTGAGCATTTCTACAGAGACCGTGCCTGCATTTTCTTTGGAAGTGGAGGTTACCCTGTCAAGCCCTGTGATACCTTGCAAGCTTTCTTCTATCTTATTTACCACGCCCTCTTCTATCTCTTGAGGAGAGGCGCCAGGATAAATAACCTGAATGGTTACGAGTTTTTCGGTTTCTTCTGGAAAAAAATTAGACCGTAGATTATACAAAGATGATAGCCCAAAGATGAGTATCAGAAGCATCAATGTATTGCCTGAGATAGGATATTTTATAAAAAAAGTAATGATACTACGCATAAGTAATTTAAGTAAGTTGGGGTGATAAATGCCGTCAAATCAGATTAATTGGTTTTGATTTCTAAGCCTTCATAAAATTCTTGCGAAGATTCACTGGCGATGCGAGTGCCTTCTTTGAGCCCTTTGATGATGACTTGGCTGCCTGCAAACCGCACAACTTGGACAGTCTGTTTTTTGAGTCTTTGTTGTTCTATCACATATACTTGACTTTCTCCTAAGAGTAAATCTCGAGCTATGCCATAGGCATTTTCTATTTGGTTCGCCTTGATATTGGCATTCATAAACATTCCTTCTCTCAGCCGAGAGTCATTTACTTGAATATACAATTTTACACTCTGTGTCTGTGGGTCAATGCTTTTACTGATTCTTCTGACAGTGCCTTGCCATTGCCCTGCGATATCTTCGGAAGATAACTCTACCAAATCTCCGACACTCAGGAAGTTTAAATCTTTTAGGCTCACGGCAGCTTCTAGTTCAAAACTACTATTGTTGATAAATTCACCCAGTTTTTGCCCCACTCTCACCAGTGTGCCAGGGTTGATGCTAGATTGCGTAACCACGCCTTGAAAAGGGGCAGTGATGTTGTGCTTGCGCAGGCGAGTTTCTTGGCTTTTGATGCTGTAGTATTGGTTATAAATATTTTTACTTATCAAAAAATATTTTGCTTTTGCTGAGCTAGGCTCTGGAAAAGCTGCTAGAGATTTATTGACAGAAAAGACATCAAGGTAGTTTTGCCATAGCTGAAAATCTTCGGGATAGTCTAGCTTTAAGTCAGGCATCATTTGAGTGAGGATATTTTGAAGATTGCTCTTTTGAGATTGCAGTGTAAGACGAGCTTCTTCACTATCTATTTGTATCAGCACAGCACCTTGCCCGAATACGTTCCCCTCTTTAAATCTTGCGGAAGTATTTTGTAAAATTCCTGGAACTTCTGCAAAAATCTCTACTTTGTCAGGGGCTACAAGTTTGCCAGTGAGCGTGATGGGTGCTTGGATGGTTTTATTTTTGATGATTTCTGAGCGGACAGTTCGGATGATTTTTTGAGGAGGAGGAGGTGCTTTTATTTCTTTTTGGCTGCTAATAAACCGAGAAGCAAATACTGCCCCTACCAAAATAATAATAGCAATGACGATAGAGATTTTTCGGAAATTCATGGAGTTAGAAAATTAAAACTAAGTTGTAACTTAAATAATTACATAATACCAAATCAATATAGATTGTTTGTGAGAAATATAAAATAACTTTAAGCCATATTAAGAAACAAAGAAGCACAAAACAGGCTCAGACACAGCATATCTGTATAATAATTAGTAGAAATATAAATGATTGATTATGAAGTAGTTAAGCATAAAAATAAATGAATTTTTTACCAAGTACTGTTGAATATTTCAAAAAGAAGGAATTTATCCATAATATTGCGTCTGAGGTGATTTTTTGTGAATAAAATGCCAATACCAATAAAATTATCGTACAAGTTTTAGTGAATCAATCCGTAGAAACTATCTATATAAAGTTATAAATCATGAAGTCTTTTTTTTATAAGTCGCCTTACCATTTCGTGTATTTTTTTGCCTTGGCAGTGTTTTGTGCTGCCTGTGGCAGGCCTGTAGAGCACAGCAAATACATCCCTAAGGAGGCATCCTTTGTGCTGAGTCTGAACATCCCCAACATCAAAAAAAAATCTATAGACTGGAATTACCTGTTCAGCAGAGATGTATTGCAGGTTGTTGGCGATTTTAAAGACACGGAGATACTCAGAAAAAACTTGATGAAGTCAGGGATAGATTTTGAAAGCCCTGTTTATTTATTCAGTGAGCAATCAGAGTTACCCGAAGATAGTTATTTTGCGGCATCATTTAAAATTAAAAATGAAAGTACTTTTGATGAATTTTTAAGAGGCTTTAATGAGCAAAAGAAAGAAAAAGGCATGGAGCTTCGCATTCGTTCCTTTTCGGGCATGCGTTATGTTTTGATAGATGAACAGACCATACTGGGCTGGATGAACAGTGCCGCCCTCTATATCAAATTAGATAAAAAAGCAGAAGAAGATGTACTAAAAAATAGAATGATTCGCCTGCGTGATTTACCCCCAAAACGTGCCTTGCTACAGCAAAAAGACAAAAGATTTAAGTTTTTAAAACTCTCAGACCATGACCTTGCCATCTGGGTAAACCTCGAAGTATATGAACAAAGGATTAAGAAAGTAGTCAATAACTTTCCGCTTCCGCTCAATCTTGATTTTAGAAACAATTACCTTACTGCCAAAATTAATTTTGAAGATGGTAAAGTAATCACAGACCTCCAGTTTCACAATGGCAATAACTCTTTTGCAAGCTATGGCAGATTGGTCAAAGACAGCCTTAACCAGCAGATTATGAGCAAGATACCACAAAAAAAACAACTTGCCATGCTGGGCTTAGGCTTAGATATGAAGGGCATCAAAGAACTTTTTAATAACCTCGGTGGGGCACTCTTTGAAGGGCAAGCACAAGCCCTGACAGGCTCTACACCCAATGAAATCATGGACATGCTCACAGGTGATTTTGTGGCAGTGGTAAAAGACATGCACCCCGAGCCGAAGCCCGAGCAAAGCCCCTATGAATATACCATCGCTATGGGGGTCAATGAACCAAGCACTCTCAAAAAAATGATTCAAAAATTACAAAAAGACGGAGAAGCCAGAGAAATAGACAGCATGAGCTATGCCCTGCCCAATGCAGGGATGTATCTGACCTATCGCCACCCGATGCTTTATATGACACCCTCTGCAGAGATGAGTGCCGATCTGAGCAAAAAACCAACAACAGCAGCCCAAAGGTCCTTGCGAAGCAGTAGAAAAAGCTTCTTGGTCTTTTTCTCTGATGTCAAAGAAGAAACTCGCCAAAAACTACCACAGTCTTTTTTTGGAGAAGACCGATTTTTAGAAGGAATGGTCAAATATACCCGCTCCCCTTTTGAGTCTGTTTCTCTCCATATGCAGGCACTCCGAAAGCAAAAAGCCAGTGCAAGGATTGTCATCTTTATGAAAGACAAAAAACAAAATGCACTCAAAACCCTTGCAGAAACATTTAAGCCGCGAAAACCCTCTTCTTAATACATTTATGACGACATTCTTTGACAATGAGAAACTTTTTAAGTACATTTGTAGTTCATACATTGCAATCTGATTGCACAATGTTCTTTGATTTATTGGGGTCGACTGGATTTGACGGCATGAGTAGATTCGTATAAGCACGTCAGGAGTTGAGAGCACTTCCTGTAAATAAGGCTTTCAAACAATACACGGCGAAAGAAATTACGCCCTAGCTGCCTAATCGTAGATTAGAGCAATGCTAGTGTCTCGCAAGCCCTTTGTTTTGCCCGGCTTGCATCAGAGGCATCGAATGTGCAGAACTAGCAAGAGTAAGGCTACGAAACTTTTGCGAAAATTAAGTAGATAAGGCTAGGTTTAGGTCTGTTGTGCACCTTGCCCTGCTCGAAAAACCAATCATAACTAAACGTGTAGAAAGTACGCTGTTTTCCTTGACCGGACGAGGGTTCGAATCCCTCCGACTCCACTAAACCGCCTTTTTAGCTTAAAAGGCGGTTTTTTTATGTCTATTATTGACTTTTCTTGCAAAGTTATTTACTGGCGCCATCACACAAAAGGATCAACCAATCCTTTGTGTTGCCCTAAATCTCAAGAGTGAGTCAATAAAAAAATTAGATTCCTTCCCTTTCACTAAGGCAAATACTTCAAAACCATATTGTATTTTTCCCAGAATCTGGGTTCGTTTAAATAACTCTGGTCATGTAGCTTACCGATATTGCTAAACAAGTAAAAAGTATCAGGTGCTGGTAAGTTTTCAGTGCGTATCTGATGGATGAATAGCTCCCTAAAATGCCTGTATCGCTCTCTCGTGAAATCTCTCTGGATGATGATAAAGTTAGAAAAAGAAATATAATGTAAATAAACATTGCCCTGATAAAGTCTAAAATCTAATTTCAGTTCATTGAATACCTCTATTTGCTGGGCTTTTTGGTGAATGACGGCATAGTCCATCTTAAGAATGGCAGCATCTCGCTCACGGATATACATTTTGCCCTTCATGTGATAGCTTTCATTGGGGGGGCAGCTCGTCAAAAACTTTCTAAGATAAGGGTTTCGGTCATTGGCTGTGATTGTGATGCCATAGACTGTCTCACCCTGCTCCTCACCGATGTCTTCAATCTCAAAGTGATGGTGGTCCAGAAAATACGCATTGAGCTCATAGCCCACTTTCAAGTCAGAGATTCGGGCATAATTTCGGACAGGGTTATTGTACATCAGTACCGAAAGTTCGTTTCCTCCCATAATGCTAATATTGCCGCTTCTTCCCCCCAGATTGTTTTCGTAGTAGTCTGCATAATTAAGAGGATAGCCATTGCTGTGCCTTGATTGATAGACCTTGATGCGAGACGATTCGTCGGGCACTTCATAGCCAGGGTCATATATCCCGACGGCAGCCTCGAGCAAGCGTAAAAACTTTTGCTCTGTGGAGTCTTGTAGATAATCACGGTAGTAGCCCTCCATGAGATAGGGCGAGAGAGGATAATTTTTGACAATTCTTTTGATGGCCTTGCCTACCAGCCCCTTTGCATCCGGGAGTTTGCGGCTACGAACCTGTATAGTGGCAAGCTCTTGAATATTTGCCTGCAATGCTATATTCCGAGGGTTTTTTTGGAGAAAATCATTAATGGCTATTTTTTGGGTCTTATAGCCAATGTAAGAGATACAAAGAGAATCCTCTTGCTTTGCAGAAGGCAGTATTAGCCTAAAATCACCTTGCTCGTTGCTGGTAGTGCCCAGGGCTTGGCTACAAAGGCTGATATGCACAAAGCTGAGTGCCTCTTGGCTGTCTTGGTCTATAATTTTGCCCGATAAGACAATCTCTTGAGCCTGCAGATAGTTTAGATTTCCTAAAATCAACACAGCCAGTAAGGTATATTTTATAAATTGAATCATTTTTGATAAGAATCTTGTAAGCCCAGTCCCTTCTCCTTAGATTTGCACCTGCAAACTAACACGTACTAAACCTTAAAACCGATGCCTGTAAAAAATCGTTTGACTGAATTGCTAAAATCTCGCCCTAAAAACTTACTTACTATTTATTTTACGGCGGGTTACCCTAGTTTAGAAGACACCACACTCGTGCTTGAGAGTCTGAGCAAAGCAGGGGCAGACATCGTGGAAATAGGAATGCCTTTTTCTGACCCTATTGCAGATGGGCCCACGATTCAGGAAAGTAACCAAGCCGCTCTGGAGCAAGGCATGACCATAGAAAAGCTTTTTACTCAATTAGAAGGCTTCCGTGAGCAGACACAACTGCCCGTATTGCTCATGGGCTACCTAAACCCCGTGATGCAGTATGGCATAGAGAGGTTCTGTCAGAAGGCAGCAGAGATAGGTGTAGATGGGCTTATTCTGCCTGATTTGCCTATGTTTGAGTACCAAAATCAATACAAGGCTTTATTTCAGAAGCATGGCTTATCTCATATCTTTTTGATTACTCCTGAGACTTCTGAGCAGAGAATCCGCACTATAGATGCAGAGACAGAGGGCTTTATCTATGCCGTATCTAGCTCAAGCACCACAGGCAAAACAGGGGCTTTCAGTGCCACACAAGAGGCTTATTTTGAAAGCCTTCAGGGCTTGGGTTTGAAGAATCCTATCTTGATTGGCTTCGGGATTTCAGACAGGCAGACCTATTTGCAAGCCTGCGAATTTGGCAGCGGAGCAATTATAGGAAGTGCTTTCATCCGCACACTGGCACAGGGAAAAGATTTGCCAAATGACATAGTATCTTTTATCCACAATATCAAGGAAATAGGAAAATAAAATGTGGATAACTCTGTGGATAACTTATTTACAAGCTTGAGACGAGACTTGATAAGATACTCAAAATGATGCTTTGCAAGCTATTTTAGGATAAAACCCAACTATCTGAAGAAGAATTGCTATTTTTGTAGATGTTGATAATCAGTAACTTAGAGAATAAGTTATATTCTGGATTAAAAGCAAAAAGGACTAGATAAAGTAAGAAATCAGGGCATCATAATAGCTAAAATACTGATTGATAAAGCTTTACATATGCCTGACATAAACACAAACACACTACACAGAATAAATGTATCGTGTATCGATAATATGCAGTACTAAAAAAATAAAACTGAACCTAAAAATAAACAAATGAAGATAGATTTTGAAAAAAATCAGGGACTTGTGCCAGTCATCATTCAAGATAACATCACTCAAAGAGTGCTGATGCTTGGCTACATGAACGAGGAGGCGTATCAAAAAACGACACGTGAAAAAAAAGTAACTTTCTATAGCCGCAGCAAGCAGAGACTCTGGACAAAAGGCGAAACCTCTGGAAATTTTTTAGAATGGACTGAAATCATGGCGGATTGTGATGAAGATACACTTCTCATCAAAGTAAAACCAACAGGCCCTGTATGCCACAAAGGCAGTGATACCTGTTTCGAAGAAGTAAACCAAGGCAGATTCTTGGAAGAGTTGCAAGGCATTATTCGTGGTTATAAAACCAATCCTAAAGAAGATTCATACACCAGCTCACTCTTCAAAAAAGGCATCAATAAAATAGCCCAAAAAGTAGGCGAAGAAGCCATTGAGGTCGTCATAGAAGCAAAAGATGACAATCCAGATTTATTTAAAAACGAATGTGCTGATTTGCTTTACCACTGGCTTATTCTGCTCGAAGAAAAAAACACCTCTCTTGCCGAGATAGAAGGCATCCTTAGGGAAAGAAACCAAAAAATAAGCCCAAAAACTGATAGATAGCCCCTAATACCTATGATTGCGTGCTGCTTTTTCTTAAGTAAATATATCTCACTCCAAAGAATCTTCTTGCTCTGTTTGCTGATGGGGCTCGGCAGCATCGCTTATGTGTCTGTAGCACAGTATCAGACTAAAAAAATAGAAAAAGAACGTAAAACAAGACTACAAGAAATCAAAGAGAAAAGAAACCTACTCTCCCAAATCCATACTCGCCGTGAGGTAAGTATGAATGAGTTGAGTTTTATCAAAATGAAAATTCAAGTACAGACACAGCTCGTGCAGGTGCTTGAGCAAGAGTTAGATAGCCTACAAGATAATTTGGAGAAAATGCAAACAAGCATACAAAAACTGACAGACCAACTCCAGCAGCTCAAAGAAGAATATGCAAAAATGGTCTATGTAGCTGCCCGTTCACATCAAGATTTACAAAAACTAAGCTTTGTGTTTGCTTCCGAAAATTTTCATCAGCTATACCGCCGCAGCAAATATCTACAACAATACACCCAAGCCAGGCATAATCAAGTAGCATATATCAAGCAAATACACCAGCAACTCAGTCAAAAACAAGCCCTCGCCCAAAAAATGGCTCAAGAAAAACAAACATTGCTAGAAGAAAAAAAACCAGAAATAGACATACTCAAAGCCCTCCAACAGGAAAAAGACCAACTCATTAAATCGCTTTCCAAACAAGAAAAAACCATCATCAAAGAGCTTAAGAAAAGCCAAGTAAAGCTCGAGAATTTAGACAATCTTGTGGATAACTTTGTAAAAGAACAGAAAGAAAATAAGCCGACTTATGTGGCTGTGCCACGCAAAAAAACGGGCAAACCTGATACCAAACAGCTCACCAAAGATTTTGTGCGTAGCAAAGGAAAACTACCTTCACCCATCGTTAGGGGCTTTTTGGCAAGCTATTTTGGCAAGCAAAAGCACCCTGTGCTCAAAAATGTGTTCATAGACAATGCTGGAATAGAGATTCAAAGCCCAGCAGGCCAAGCCGTCAGGGCTGTGTTTCAAGGAGAGGTTTCTACCATTGCCACCATACCAGGCATGGGAGGGCAAGTATTGATGCTACAGCACGGAGAGTACTTTACGGTCTATGCCAAAATAGAAAAACTCACGGTCAAAGTAGGTGATTGGCTTGACAAAGGAGATGAATTTGCAAAAGTACACAAAGACAGCAAAGGGCTGAGCAGACTACAGTTTCAAGTCTGGAAAGGTAGCCAAAAACTAAACCCTATTCACTGGATTAAAAAACCTTAAGCCCACAGGCTGCGACCTATGGACTATGGAGTGAAATAATTTTCAAAGTACCACACTTCAATCAATGATTACCAGACTATTTTTAGTATAAATTGTCGGAAATCAGGGTAGTAGATGATTTTTGAGGTGCTTAAATGCTTGTGATTACTCGTCTTTTAGTTGCTTATGTGAGCCATCACAAAAAGGGGCGTTTTTAGAAGCCTTGCAGCCACACCAATAGACCGTTTTTTTCTCAGAAATAGTCTCTTTGACGGGGCTAAACGAAGTCCCTTTGTGTGAGCCATCACAGAAAGGCTGCTTTTGGCTTAGGCCACAGCTGCACCAAAAGTAATTGCCAGCCTCTACTTCAAGAACATAAGCTGATTTTTGAGCAATTTTAGGAAGATTAGATGATTCAGACATAGAATTGTATTTGTTTAAGATTAAAAAATTAGTAATTAATGGTAATTTTATTTTAAACTCTTATTTTTGTAATTAGTTTACTTAGTTTGGCATCAAGAAAGAATTATCCAAATTATCTAGGGTAGTATAAAAAACAAGTCTTATGAAATTTATTCGTTTATTATTGGCAGTAGGCATCACTGCATTTTTATTCATCATACTTGATAACAGACCCGCACAGCTTTATTTTTTGAAAGATATTCAATCTCTACAAAATGCCCCCAGTTTTGCCCAGTTTTTAAATCCCTTTGGTGGGTTTTGGATGAATGGAGAAGCCCGAAAGCCCAGCGAAACCACTACAATACAGACAGATAAACTGCAAGACAAGGTAGAAATATTGCTAGATGATAGGCTTGTACCTCATATTTTTGCCCAAAATGACCATGACCTCTATTTCGCACAAGGCTATATCACTGCCCAATACAGACTCTGGCAGATGGAGTTTCAGACTTATGCCTCCGCAGGCAGGCTTTCAGAAATACTGGGAGAGCGTGCACTAGACCATGACCGCTTTCAGAGAAGAATCGGGATGCTCAGGGCTGCCGAAAACTCTCTAGAGGAAATGCTCAAAGACCCCATCACCAAGCTGGCTGTAGAAGCATACAGCGAAGGAGTCAATGCTTATATTCAACAACTTAACCCACAGAATTATCCTATTGAGTACAAACTCTTAGGCTATACCCCCGAGCGTTGGTCTCCTCTCAAAAGTGCCTTGTTGCTCAAATATATGGCTCAAGATTTGTCTTTTGACAATACAGACCTTGCTATGACGAGGGTCTTAGAAAAATATGGGCTCGAGGAAACAAGCAATATGTTTCCGAACTACACCGCCAAGCAAAGCCCCATTATCCCGAAAGATACGCCTTTTAAGTTCAAAACAAAAGATATCCCCAAAAAGCCCAAAGCCTACACCGCACCGCTGCCACTAGACAGCACTGCGGGAAAACCAGAAGACCGAAGCGGCATCGGGAGTAATAACTGGGCCGTTTCCGCCGAAAAATCTGCCACAGGCTATCCTATTCTGAGCAATGACCCTCATTTGGGTTTGAACCTCCCCTCTATTTGGTTTGAGATACAGCTTGTAAGCCCCCAATCTAATGTCTATGGTGCTTCCTTGCCTGGTAGCCCTTGTGTGATTATTGGCTTTAACAATGAGGTGGCCTGGGGGGTAACCAATGTAGCCTCTGATGTAACTGACTGGTACAAAATCACTTTTAAAGATGCACAAAAGACGCAATATAAATTTGGGGAGGAATGGAGAGATGCCAAAACATACATAGATACCATAAAAATCAAAGGAGGAGGCTATGTATTAGACACACTTGTTTACACTCATCACGGCCCTTTGGTAGCCCCAGAAGAAGCAAAAGGAGCAACTTGGCTGCAAGGAAAATCTGTGCCACTAGGCGCAGCACTACGCTGGGTAGCCCATGAGGCATCCAATGATTTCTTGACCTTCTACAAACTAAACCGAGCTAAAAATTACAAAGATTACAGAGAAGCACTCACTTACTATGTCTGCCCTGCCCAAAACTTTATCTTTGCCGATGTCAATAAAGACATAGCCATTACTTCTAATGGTAAAATCCCGCTAAAATGGGAAGAGCAAGGCAAGTATGTACTGGATGGAAGTAACCCCACCCACGACTGGCAAGGCTGGATTCCTGCTTCGCAAAATCCACACGTCAAAAATCCCGAAAGAGGGTTCGTCAGCTCTGCCAATCAATTTCCTGTCTCAGATTCTCTCTATCCTTATTATCTGCACTGGAAGTTTGCAACCTACGAACGAGGGGCTCGCATCAATCAAAGATTGGCACAAATGGAGAAAATCACCCCAGACAGCATGCGAATGCTTCAATATGATGCTTATGGCTTATTTGCACAAGATGTGCTGCCTAAGCTGCTCAATACCCTTCCCTTAGAAAAACTAGGAAAAGAAGAAAAACAAGCCTACGACCTGCTCAAAACATGGGATTATTACTATCATACAGAGAAAATCGCACCTACTATTTTTAAAAGATGGTGGGATAACTTTACAAGGGCTACTTGGGAAGACGAACTCAATGGCTCAGACGTAATTTATCCTTCAAGAGAATATACTGCCATCCTGACCAATCAAAGTGATAGCCTAAATCCCGTAAAATGGTTTGACAATGTCCGTACAGAAAAAGTGGAGACGCTCCAAGACATCGCATTAGAGTCTTTCAAACAGACCATCAGAGACCTTTCTGAAAAACACAAAGGCTTTAACAATGAGCAGTGGCAATGGAGCAATGACAGAGATTTAAGTATTCTGCACCTTGCGCGCATCCCGCAGTTTAGTCAGTTTGCAGTAAAAAGCCCTGGAGATAAGACCACCGTCAATGCCACAGGCGACCGTACTGGCCCCTCATGGCGCATGATAGTGGCTCTTGGGCGGACACCCACAGCTTACGGGATTTACCCTGGAGGGCAATCAGGAAACCCTGGCAGCTTCTACTACGATAACTTTATCCCTAGCTGGAAAAAAGGAGAACTGGCAAGTTTGCACTACCTTAAATCTACACGTGTATCGGAAAAAGTAAATATTATCAGCAAAATTAAGATGGGGAAATAGGCAGGCATCTGTATAAAATAAGGAAGCCTTCACTTTGCCGTCTCAGAGAGAGAGAAAACGAAAAGTTATTGAAACCTATACCATATCAATGCTACGGGAATATATAAGGGCATATTGTCAATATGTAATTCATTACATAGAAGAGTCAGTAAATACCAAGCTTTGGGTGCTAAAGTTTACACTTATTTTGTCGCTCATAGCCGTTACCACTTCCTTCCCTGACTATTATGGGTATGTGATGGATAACAGTAGTGGTGATAATATCATTACTGAGGCCATCAACTGGCAGATAGCCCATCCTTTGCAGCAGCTCCCAGAAGAATATACTTTTCTCCCCGAAGAAAAATTAACGGGTGCACCCTCTCACTTAGATAAGCGGTGGAGCAGGATTACTGTACCTTTGCTGGCTTATATATTTCACCTAGATGTTTTTTTACTCATCATTCTTCAGCACATCACGAGTGTATTGTTTTTTTATCTACTTCTGAATATTTCTTTTGATATCACAGCAGATAGAGTCATAAGCCTCTTGATAGGTTTTATCTTCGCAACTACCTTTGTAGGTAAGTGGGGTTTTCAGGATTTTCATTACTATGATGGCATTGCTTATTTTCTTTTGCTTTTGGCTATGTGGAAAAAGAATGTTTTCATTGTGTTTTTTGGAATATTGTTGGCTGGTTTTACCGATGAGCGTGCCTTGATAGCTTCTGCTATGATATACCTTTGGTGGCATCTGAGAGAGAATCACTTTCAGGAGATTGATTTTAAGAGTTTTCTCAGGTTTGATGCCTTAAAAATAGCCATTATCAGTGCTTGGGTAGCTTATTTTCTGATAAGATATTTTGTATTAATACAGTATTTTCAGCTCAAACCAGGGGTAACAGGGCTTGGCTTAGAGCCGCTGAGATACAATTTTAAATACATCCCTATGGGCTTTTTTACATTTTTAGAGTTTGCTTGGTTGTTGATTTTTGCTGCGTATGTGCTGCTTTTGTCCAATAAGAGATACCTATTTTCTATACTTTTATTTTTAGCATCAGGGCTTTCATATACTACAGCATTTTTAGTGTTTGATGTCTCTAGGAGCATGGGCTATGCCTACCCTATTTTATTAATCAGTTTGCTGGTATTGTATCAATCTAAGGAGAAAGATTTAAAAAAATATTTATTAATCGTGGGCACATTGTGTTTTTTATTGCCTACCCACGCTGTTTTTTTAGACGAAATCAAGTGGTTCTCTCCTATTATTCCTAAAATATTTAAGTTCTTCTAGTATTATGAAACTCAGCATTGTCATTCCAGCTCTCAATGAAGAAGACTTCATTACAGAAACAGTGAGGGCATTGTATGTAGTGCTAGACCAAGAGGGCATCAGCCATGAGATAGTAGTCATCAATGACAACTCCAAAGACAATACACTAGAAGTGCTTAAAGCATTGGCTTTACAGATACCTAGCTTGGTATTCTACACCAATCAAGGGCCTAATGGCTTTGGCTATGCTATCCGCTATGGTTTAGAGAGATTTACAGGAGATTGTGTGGCAGTGTTTATGGCTGACCTTTCGGATGATCCTAAAGACTTGATAAAGTTTTATAAAAAGATGCTAGAGGGAGGCTATGATTGCGTATTCGGAAGTAGATTTATGAAGGGAGGAAAAGTAATAGACTACCCCCGCATCAAAAAAATGATTAACAGAGTAGCGAATTTCATTGTCAAGATTTCTATGGGAATGCACTACAATGACACCACCAATGCCTTTAAACTTTACAAAAAAGAAACGATAGAAGGACTTAAGCCTTTCTTATCACCTCATTTTAACCTGACCTTAGAGCTTCCTCTGAAAGCAATCGTGCGGGGTTATACATACACAGTTTTGCCCAACTCTTGGCGAAATAGAAAAGGCAGGGTATCTAAACTCAAAATCAAAGAAATGGGAAGCCGTTATTTCTTCATCCTTTTATATTGCTTGATTGAGAAGTTCTTTTCGAGGGGAGATTTTAAGAAAAAAATACAATTGAAAGAAATAAAGAAATCAGAAAATTCTGATACATAAATACAATGAGCATCGCATTAATTACAGGTTCGGCAGGGCTGATAGGCAGCGAAGCCGTGAGTTTCTTTGCCGAGAAGTTCGATAAAATCATCGGAATAGACAACAATACCCGCCAAATACTCTTTGGGGCAGATGCCTCCGTGCAGTGGAACATAGACCGCCTCAAAAGCGAAATGAAGCAATACGAACACTATTCGGCAGATATTCGGAACTATACTGATATAGAAAAAATATTTCAAAGATATGGCACAGACATCAAGCTCATCGTGCATACTGCTGCACAACCCAGCCATGATTGGGCAGCCAAAGAACCCTTGACCAATTTTACCATCAATGCCAATGGCACACTCAATCTCTTAGAACTTACCCGTCAGTACTGCGAAAAAGCCGTCTTTATCTTCACCTCTACCAACAAAGTCTATGGCGATACGCCCAACCGCTTGCCGCTCATAGAGCAGGCAACTCGCTGGGAAATAGACGCAACACACCCCTATTTTGAGAAAGGCATAGACGAGCTGATGAGCATAGATCAGACCAAACACGCTCTTTTTGGGGCTTCTAAAGTGGCTGCAGATGTAGTAGCTCAAGAGTATGGGCAGTATTTTGGGATGAATGTAGGCATTTTCAGAGGGGGCTGTCTCACAGGGCCCAAGCACTCGGGCACGCAGTTGCACGGCTTTCTTTCTTACCTCATGAAATGCGCCATCACAGGCGAGCATTACACCGTATTTGGCTACAAAGGCAAGCAAGTCCGTGACAACATTCACTCTTGGGACTTGGTCAATATGTTTTGGCACTTTTATCAAAACCCTCGCCAAGGCGAAGTTTATAATGCAGGCGGAAGCCGCTTCTCTAACTGCTCTATGCAAGAAGGCATAGCGATTTGCGAAGAAATCACAGGCAAAAAAATGGACTATGCCTACACAGACGATAACCGCATAGGCGACCATATTTGGTGGATTTCTGATGTGTCTAAGTTTCAAGCCCATTACCCTGAATGGCAATACAAATACAACCTACACGATATTCTGAGCCAAATCTTCGCTGAGATGAAAGACCGAGTAAGGATATAAGATATAAACGCAAAGTATAGCTCTACCTCAAATCAGCCTGCGTACCCGAGAAGGTAAATATTATCAGCAAAATTAAGATGGGAAAATAGGCAGGCATTTGTATAAAATAAGAAAGCCTTCACTCGAGAGTATATACTTTCAAGTGAAGGCTTTTCACACTAATCAGAAATCAGCACCAAGTCCATGGTTCTTTTCTCGAGGTTGGTGTCTTTTACCCTTACTTTTACAGTATCTCCAAAGCCCAGAATCCGTTTGCTGCGTCTGCCTATCAGGCGGTAATTGTCTGAATCTAGCTCATAAAAATCATCTAACAAATCACTGACACGCACCATGCCCTCGCATTTGGTTTCTACGATTTCTACATAAATGCCCCATTCCGTTACACCCGTGATGATACCCTCGAATGCCTTGTCTTCTTGGTATTGCATATACTCTACCTGTTTGTATTTAATCGAAGCCCGCTCTGCATCGGCAGCACGTTTTTCCATATCAGTAGAGTGCTTGCATTTTGCTTCATAATCTTCTTTGTCCACACTGTCTTTTTTATCTAAATAATACTGTAAAAGACGGTGCGACATCATGTCAGGGTAGCGGCGAATGGGAGATGTAAAATGGGTATAGTGTTGAAAAGCCAAGCCAAAATGTCCAATGGCTTCGGTGCTGTAGCGTGCCTTTGCCATGGTGCGGATGGCAAGGTACTGTAGCACATCTTGCTGAGCTGTGCCATGGGTCTTGTCTATCATTTGGTTAAGAGATTGAGAGATGGCTTTGCCTTTGGTAGCTACATCATAGCCAAATTTTTTGGCAAATACAGCGAAGTTTTGGAGTTTTTCGGCATCGGGGCTTTCGTGGACTCTATAGATCATCGTCTTGTGGTTTTTGGCGTCTTTGCCTTCTTTCATAAAATAGACAAACTCAGCCACATACTTATTGGCAAGGAGCATAAACTCTTCTATGAGTCTGTGGGCATCTTTGCGTTCTTTGATGTAGATGCCTACGGGTTTAAATTTTTCATCTAGTTGAAACTTCACTTCAGGCGTTTCGAAGTTCATAGCACCAGATTTGAATCTTTTTTGGGTAAATTTCTTGGCAAGACGGTTCAGTGTCTGTAATTCTTCTACAAAATCTCCTTTCCCTGTTTCCATGACTTCTTGGGCTTCTTCATAGCTGAACCTTCTATCAGAGTGAATCACAGTGCGTCCAAACCATTTTGTGAGCACTTCGGCATTGTCATTGATTTCAAAGATTGCCGAGAAGGTCAGTTTGTCTTCATGTGGGCGTAGTGAGCAAAGCTCATTGGAAAGCCTTTCGGGGAGCATAGGCACTACCCTATCCACAAGATAGACAGAAGTAGCACGGTTGTAGGCCTCTTTTTCTAGGAGGGTGTTGGGTTTTACGTAGTGGGTTACGTCTGCAATGTGTACACCTATCTCCCAGTTTCCGTTTTCTAGCTTTCTGATGGAGAGTGCATCATCAAAATCTTTGGCATCTGCGGGGTCTATGGTGCATGTCGGGATGCCTCTCATATCACGTCTTTTGGTGATTTCTGTCTTGTGGATTTCGGTGGGGATGTGCTTTGCCTCCTCGATGACTTCCTCTGGAAAATCAGTGGGCAGCCCAAACTCAGCCAAGATGGCGTGCATCTCTGTTTCGTGCATGCCTGCTTTGCCCAGCACTTGTTTTACAGAGCCTACGGGGCTGCTTTTGGCATCGTGCCATTCGTGCACTTTCACGATTACTTTATCTCCGTGCCTTGCACCATTGATTTGGTTATGAGGTACAAAAATATCTAAGTGCATTTTTCGGTTGTCAGCTATGACAAATGCGTATCGGTCGGAGAGTTCTATTTTTCCTACAAATTCATCTTTTGTTCTGGAGATAATCTCTGTTACCTCCCCCTCTATTTTTTTGCCTGAGCGCATAGGCAATATACGTACTTTGACACGGTCTCCGTCTAGAGCAAATTTGAGGTCATCGGCATTGACCCAGATGTCATCTTCTTGTCCTTCACAGACGACAAATGCAAACTTAGGATTCACAAAATCTACTACGCCCTCTATGGCTTCTTGTGCTTCGCTGCCACGGTAATAGCCTTCGTTGTCCATGCTTACTTCACCCATTTGGGCAAGTTTTTCGAGGTCTTCGGCAAGTTTACTTTTGAGTATTCGGCTTCTTACATCAAGTTTTCTAAAAAGCTGTTTGATAGAAATGCCTTGATGCGGGTTTTCTTTGAAGTATTGGCGGATTGTTTCTAAGAAGCTAGGTGTATTAGTGGGTTTTTTCTTCTTTTTATTTTGTGTTTTTGTGTTGGTTCTTTTCTTTTTTTCTTCGTTATTCATCTTTTTTAAATTTTTAAGGCCTTGTTTTTCAGCCTATTTTGATTTGTGGTATTTGGAGAGGAGGCAAGTGAGCAGTAGCATCTGGGTATCCTTCTTACAAAATTAGAAAATTTAGGCAAATAATTCTTTTTTCTATGCGTAAATTCTTGTTTTGTTTGAGTAAGGAAGGTTATATTTTTTTGCGAAACACGGCTTTTGGATAGTATGAGGTGTGAGTATTGCCGTAAGTTTGATGCAAGCATTACTTGACTTTGGTAGAAATGCTCAAAAGTTGAATTTTTGATGTATTCTGAGCTTAAAACCACTTAAGTTTTAGAATAGTTCGATGCCCACCACGATTTCACAAAAAATAAATGTGCTGATGTACCTGGTTATCTCCTTGTCGTTGTATAAAAAGAGCAAAACCTTTAGATAAACATAGCTTATCTAAAGGTTTTGACATTGCCAGAAACAAAAATCCTTGTTTTTATTTATTTTTCTATGACTACTCGGCGGTAAGTTAGCGTATCTCCCATCATAATTTGTAAGATATAAGTACCCACTTCTAGGTGGCTTACCTCCCAAGCAAAAGTCTGAGTACCTGCTTTGTAGTTTTGCTCCAAGATAATTTGCTTTTTGCCTGTGCGTTGGTTATGTGCAGTGATTTGTACCTTTTCATTTTGAGGGATTTCCAAATCAATATTTACTATTTTTTTACTTGGATTGGGATAGAGATTGATTTTGTAGGCATCAGTATTGGGTATTTCTATGGTAGCCGCTTGCACTCCTTTTTTAGTATAAATCAAAATGACTCCGTATTTTCCTTTGTTTCCGTATTTTTCAAGGGCGGTTTCACCTTTGAGCACATCAATAGATTCAATACTTTTGGGGTCAAGGCTTTTGAGGGCTTCATTGCTAGAGATTATTCCGTCTAAAACTATCAGAGGAGAGGCATTTACGGCTACTTCCTCTATCTCAACCTCTATTTCTTCTTCGTTGGCTACTTCTTTTACATCTCCTAATTTAAACACAATGGGCAATGACATCCGTACATTTACTACTTTGCCACGCTGTGCACCTGGTTTCCATTTTTCGGCATTTTGCAATACTTTGATTGCCTCTTCATCACAGCCATGCCCGATTCCTTTGAGTACTTTGATGTCTGTAAGTGAGCCGTCTTTTGTTACCGTAAACTGTACGAATACTTTTCCTTCTATGCCTGCTTTTCGTGCTTCTTCTGGGTATTTTAGGTTTTTGCCGATGTACTCATAGAAGGTCTGCATGCCTTCTTTGGGTTCGGGCATGTTCTCAACTATCACGAAGATTTCTTCTTTTGGAATCTCCATGATGTCAGTTTCATTTAACTTGAATAATACAGGAATCGTTATATTACTATGCACAGGTCTGCCACGCTGTGTACCTGGATTCCATTTTTCGGCATTTTGCAATACCCTGATTGCCTCTTCATCACAGCCATATCCGATTCCTCTAAGCACTTTGATGTCTGTAAGTGAGCCGTCTTTTGTGATTGTAAACTGTACGAATACTTTTCCTTCTATGCCTGCTTTTCGTGCTTCTTCTGGATATTTCATGTTTTCTGTCACGTATTTGTAAAAGGCTGGCATGCCTCCTTTGGGTTCGGGGTGGGTTTCCATTATATATATGCAACCATCTTCTTCTTGTTCTACTTGCTGTGGTGGAATAGGTGTCTGTGCCAAACAAAATCCTGTGGAAAGTGCAAAGCAAATGAGCCAAATTGTGTAAAGCGTTAAATTTTTCATTTTGTTGAATTTTAGTAAATAAATAATTCCAATGCCCAAATGTAAACTATTTTTTTAGTTAAAACTAATTTAATAGTTGTATTTTTAGAATTAATTTATTTTTTTCAGAGAAAAAGCCTATTTTTAGGAAATGAAGAGCATTCAGACTTATACAGACCAAATGGGAAGGCGTGTAGAGATTCCTTCCTCACCAAAGCGAATTATTTCGCTTGTACCTTCTCAGACAGAGCTACTCTTTGAGCTTGGTTTAGAGTATAAAGTGCAGGGCATCACAAAGTTTTGTGTGCATCCTGAACAGTATTTCAAAGAAAAAACCAAGATAGGAGGCACTAAAAATTTTAATTTTGAAAGAATAGAAGCCCTTGAGCCTGACCTCATCATTGGCAACAAAGAAGAAAATTACCAAGAAGGCATCGAACAGCTTGCCCAAAAATACCCCGTCTGGATGAGTGATATTACAGAAATAGAAGATGCTTGGGAGATGATGACCAGCATAGGTAACATCACACAGCGAAGCCAAGAGGCTGATAGACTGGTCGGGGAGTTAAAAGAAACCTTCTCAGCCTATTCAGATTGGCTGCATGGCTTTTTACCGCAGCCTATCAAAGTAGCGTATTTTATCTGGCGAAAACCTTGGATGGTGGCAGGTGGAGATACATTTATAGACAAAATGCTCCAAAAGGCAGGTTTTGAGAATGTTTTTGGGCATCTGAGCCGTTATCCTGAGATAGATTTGGGAGATTTGCAAGTCCAAGAACCTGAATGGATTTTGCTTTCCTCAGAGCCTTACCCTTTCAAAGAAGAAAAGCATTTTGCCGAAATCAAAGAAATCTATCCAAAGGCTAAAATTAAACTGGTAGATGGTGAGTTATTTTCTTGGTATGGGAGCCGCCTGAAATACAGCATTCCTTACTTTAAAAAACTACTCCGAGAGATGTGGGGAGACGAACGCATTGCCTAACTTTACATAAACATACTCTAAAATTAAAACCTTAATATTTGTGCAAACCGACAAAACCCTTAGTAAATTTCTCAGCCTTGTACTCAGGCATCAGCCACAGCTCATTGAACTAGAGCTAGACGAAAATGGCTGGGTAAGTGTGGACGAACTCCTAGATAAAGCCAACAAAAACGGCAAAGGCATTCAAGTTGATTTTGAAAAGCTCAAAGAAATAGTAGCCAATAACGACAAACAAAGGTTTGCTTTTAATGAAACTTTTGACAGAATCCGAGCCAATCAAGGACACTCATTAGAGGTGGATTTGGCACTTGAGCCACAAGTGCCACCCGATGTTCTCTACCATGGCACCGCCCAACAAAACATAGAAGCCATCAAAAAGGAAGGACTCAAAAGACAAAATAGACAGCACGTACACTTGTCTAGTAACACAGAAACTGCACTAAAAGTAGGGGCACGCCATGGCAGACCCATCGTACTGCACATAAAAGCAGGTGAAATGCAGCAAAAAGGCGAAATCTTTTATCTTTCTAAAAATGGGGTTTGGCTGGTAGATAAAGTTCTACCTCAATACATAGATATTGATTAAACTGCCTGTAGCTGCAAGGCATTTATGCTCATTTAATGACACCAAGACGTTTTTGGTATCTTCACAAAATAAAACACGTGCGGAACTTATGAAGCAGAAAAAGCCCATGACTTAAGCAATCATGGGCGATGTGTATATCGGCTATTCAGTGGGCAGTATTTGCTGCCTACTTTTGAGCTATTTTTTCTTTGATACGGGCAGCTTTACCGCTTTTACCTCTGAGGTAGAAAAGGCGTGCACGGCGTACAGCACCTTTGCGTACTACTTCTATTTTCTCGATGTTGGGAGAAAGCAAGGGAAATACACGCTCTACACCGATGCCACTAGATACTTTACGTACTGTAAAAGTTTCTCCGTTGGTGTTAGGGTTTCGGCGCTGAATGACAGTTCCTTTGAATACTTGGATACGTTCTTTATTTCCTTCTCGGATTCTTACAGATACATTTAGCGTATCTCCAGCTTTAAAGTCAGGAAAGGAGGCACGAATTTCTTGTGAGTCGGCTTCCACTAATTTTATTAAATCGTTCATATTAATTCCAAAATGAAGGTTCGTAAAAAAGAGTTGCAAATATAGGTACTTTGCATCAATTTTCCGAACAATGCGGCTACTTAGGTTTAAAGTTTTATAAATTTAGGTTTTGAAGCACCAATTTACTGCATAATTTCGGCCAATGGGCCACTAGGGTTAAACAAGACTGCCAAATCTTGATAGCTAATTTTCACATATCCACAGCCTCTAAGTTTGTAGGGCAGTCTTTCGGTAAGGTGAAAAGTGATTTTATCTTTGCTCAAAGAGAAGGAGGTATTTTCTTCGGGTTTTACTCGGCAGGCTTCGAGTTGTTCTGGGGTAAGTGCCCCTCCACAAGATTTGCTGATACGTGCCTGAATTACCGCATTGAGTTGCTCAAAAGCATTGGCATTAAACAGGTCTCTGAGTTCGTATTGTTTTCCTCTCTTAAAGTTAATATTAATTCCGTGTGAGTCATCAAATAGTTGTGTATCGTTATTTTTGGAGAGGTGGTGGTGCTTGCAGATGCTGATAAATTCATTGGCAAGGAAGGTAATCTCAAATTTTACGTCTTCACTAAAGGGGTAGGTTACTTTGTCAATGCTATCAACAAGGGTCTTAGACTCAAAATATTTTTCTATCACTTGGTTCACTTTATTAGAGATATATTCATTAGGAATGCCCAGTAAGACGGGATAGGTGATTTTCAAGCTCTGTTTGTTGTCAGAAGATTTGCGGTTGAGCTCTAGCTCATCTATTTTAATTTTGTAGTTTTCTTTGCTTTCATCTACTTGCAGCACCACAGGGATACCCGTATTGTTTTCGGCAGCGTTCCAGTTGGCTTTTATTTGCCCTTCATCTATTTTTCCGCTCATATTCCCCAGTACATCTCCTTGGGCATTGTAAAGTATGAGGTGGATTGTTTGGTTGTCAGCTTCTATTTTGCCCTTGATATCCTGATTTTCGAGCTTGCTCATTGTCCACCATTTGCCTGAGAGCTCGCTTCCGTAGCGTCTGAGGTTTATCTGCAAACTTCCTACACTAGGGATTGTCCCCCTGAAAGATTTATCAAAATTATCTAATTGGGGTGGGATAGTAGAAATACCTGCCAGTTGAGTATTTTCTTTTTTTGCATTGCTGAGGCTATCCTGTTGTGTTTCTTGGCTACTTGTGTTGCTGCTGCTACAAGACCATACGCCCCAGATGATGCCAAGAGTTATGACCAGACTCACTCCTGAGTAAGCGATGATTTTTTTGATTTTTCGGGATAAAAAGTCCATTCTTATGTATAGATTTTAGTTTTTAAAAGCTTGAGTTATGATAAATATCAGTATGATTTAACCAATTTTTTATTTGTGCAAACGTAGCACTTTTCTGAAAAATGCTGTGTCTAAATCATAGATGATAAGTAAGATATTTATGCGAAATACTTCCTATTTCTGTTTTATGTAGTTTGAAGCCTTTGTATTAAGCTTTCATCTCGGTTTTGTGAGCATATCTTCTGTGTAAATCAAGAGTATAGACAAGCCCTTTTTTTGCGTATTTTTAGTCAAAGTATTTTTGCGCTTATATCTTATAAATAATTGATTATCAGTGGTTTAATACACAAAAACCATTGTGTGCTACTTATCAATCATTGCCTAAAACAGCAGGATTCAATCTTGTGTGTCTGCTGCCCCTGTCATTTGGGAGATAACTTACAATGATTATTCCAAAATTATTTGTTTTTTGTAGAAGAATCATTGTGTTGCTTCGTGTTATTTATTTTGCTTGTGCCGAATCTTATGTATGAAGGCTACAAAATCATTCTTCTTTGCTTAATTCATGATTTATCACATACTTTGCTTGGCATTGCTCAAAGGCTGTATATCTTTGCAATCAAAGAACATTTTATAAAAAGTAAATTTTTGATTTTAAATATTTATTTTTAAGATAACACTAAGCCTTACGCATTATGCACCTTCTTTCGGATATTTTGATAGGTACTAAACTCACACTTGTGAGAGGAGATGTATCACAGTCTGTTAAATCCATACATTTTGACTCCCGTGAGGTTCAGCTTGACTCTCTCTTCGTGGCAGTTGTGGGGCTACAGAGTGATGGGCATGATTATATACTGACTGCCATCAAAGCAGGTGCAAAAGTAATCATTTGTGAGACACTCCCCCCCAACTTGGTCAGTGGGGTTACTTACTTGCTGAGCCTAGACAGTGCACAGACCCTGGGCATCATAGCTGCTAACTTTTACGGAAGACCTACCGAGCAGCTCAAAGTGCTGGGTGTTACGGGTACGAATGGCAAAACGACTACTGCCACACTTCTCTTTGCTCTTTTTAGAAAACTAGGCTATAGCAGTGGGTTGATTTCTACAGTCCAGAATCAAATCAATGAAGAGGTGCTTTCTACACAATACACTACCCCTGATGCGCTTCGGATGCAGGCATTGTTTGCCAAAATGCTTAAGCAAGGCTGCACACATTGTTTTATGGAAGTAAGCTCTCATGCACTTGCCCAAGAGCGTACTGCGGGGATTCACTTTACAGGAGCTATTTTTACCAATCTCACCCATGACCATCTTGATTTTCATGAGACTTTTGACAATTACCTTAAAGCCAAAAAAAAACTTTTTGATATGCTGCCCTCTACTGCCTTTGCACTCGTCAATATAGATGATAAAAGAGGAAATGTAATGCTTCAAAACTGTAAGGCCAAAGTACAAAAGACCTTCTCTCTCCGCAGTCCAGCAGATTTTAAAGCAAAACTATTAGAAAATACCTTGCAGGGGCTACTCTTAGAGATTCACCAAAAAGAGGTCTGGTTTAGGCTCATCGGTGATTTTAATGCATACAATCTATTAGGAGTATGGGGTGCTGCTGCCCTTTTAGGAGAAAACGAAGAGGATGTACTCACAGAACTATCAGGGCTTCAGACTGCACCAGGTAGATTTGAGCAACTTACTTCGCCCAAGGGGTTTACTGCGATTGTAGATTATGCCCATACACCTGATGCACTTGAGAATGTACTTAAAACTATCTGGGATTTAAAATCAACAGGGCAGCGCATTATCACTGTGGTAGGCTGCGGAGGAGACAGAGATAAAACCAAACGCCCGCTCATGGCCAAAATAGCTTGTCAGCTCAGTGATGTGGTATTGCTTACCTCTGATAACCCACGCAGTGAAGACCCCACAGAGATTCTGAATGATATGCAGAAAGGCGTGCCTACCCTAGATAAAGACAAAGTGCAGACTGTAGTGCTCAGAGAAGATGCCATCAGGCAGGCGTGTATGCTTGCCCAGCCCAAAGACATTATACTGGTGGCAGGCAAAGGGCATGAGACTTACCAAGAAATCAAGGGGCAGCGGTTTGATTTTGATGATAAAAAAATGCTCAAAAAATATTTATAAGCCATTTACTAAAACTTAAATTAAAAAAAATTACTCCATCACTCATTTTTCATTATGTTATATTACTTTTTTGAATATTTAGACCGTGAGCTCAACATCACTGGTGCGGGTGTATTTCATTACATTTCTTTTAGGGCGGGTATGGCCACGCTTTTTTCGCTTTTGATAGGGGCTATTTATGGGCGGAGGCTTATCAATATACTCAAAGATTTTCAAATCAAAGAAAAAAGCCGTGAACTAGGGCTTCCAGGTGAAGAGCTCAAACAAGGCACACCTACCATGGGCGGGCTTATCATTATTGCGTCTATTGTCATCCCTACGTTGCTTTTTGCTCGCCTAGACAATGTTTATATCATCTTATTGTTGCTTTCTACGGTCTGGCTTGGGCTGATTGGTTTCTTGGATGATTATACCAAATTATTGAAGAAAAAAGAAAATTGGCTGGTAGGTGATAGAGGGATTCGGGGAAGGTATAAGATTTTTGGGCAGATTATTTTGGGGCTTATCGTGGGGCTTACACTGTATTTTAATGAAAATGTGGTGGTTCGCCAATACCAAAATGCTCAGACAGGTATTTATGAAAGTGTGGCGAGTACAGATGCTGTTAGCTACAGAGATGTGAAGGCAAGCACCTCTACAGTGCCCTTTCTAAAAAATAATGAGCTAGACTACAGTTATTTCGCTGATTTTGGGGCTATAGACCTCACATGGCTTTTGTATGTATTGATAGTGATTTTTATAGTAACGGCAGTCTCCAATGGTGTCAATATCACCGACGGGCTAGATGGGCTGGCAGGCGGTACAAGTGCGATTGTGAGCATTACCTTGGCTATTTTGGCCTATGTTTCTGGTAATTTGGTGTTTTCTAATTACCTCAATATTATGTACATCCCCAATTCTGGCGAGATGGTTATCTTTTGCACAGCACTGACAGGGGCTTGCATCGGTTTTTTGTGGTATAACTCCTATCCTGCACAGATTTTTATGGGAGACACGGGCAGCCTTACTTTGGGGGGGGTCATTGCCGTTTTGGCATTTTCTATCCGCAAAGAGATGCTCATTCCTATTCTGTGTGGCGTATTTTTGGTAGAGAATCTTTCTGTGATTATTCAGGTAAGCTATTTTAAATATACCAAGCGAAAATACGGAGAAGGCAGGCGTATCTTCAAGATGTCGCCTTTGCACCATCACTATCAGAAACTGGGCTACCATGAGGCGAAGATAGTCAGTAGATTCTGGATTGTGGGCATTATGCTGGCCATTCTGACTTTAGCAACACTCAAGCTACGGTAAGTTTGTTTATTGATTTTGCTGCTGCCGTTGCTGCTCGAGTTCTTTTTGCCTTTGTCTTTGCTGCTCTCTGAGTAGCTCTCTTTGTTCTTCTAGCTGCTTGTAGTAGGCCCTTCTGAGAGAGTCTTCACGTGCGAGCATTTTTGCTTGGGCTATTTCGTTTTTAATACCCCAGTAGAGGTCACTGGCAGGGAAGTAATTTGGCTCTTGTTTAAGTGAAATGGCAAGCCATAGAAGTGCTTTTTCTTTGTCTCCGCTCCTCCTGTAGCACACCCCTAGATAGTAATTTGCTTTGTCTAAGTTATCTTGGTATTTGAGTGCGTGCTCTAGGTAGTATTTGGCTTGCTCACACTGCCCTTTCTCGTAGGCGTATTTTCCGAGCTGATAAGCAGCCCTGTATTGGTTCTTATCTAGCTCAAAAGCCTTTTTATAAGCCACCTTTGCACTGTCATCAAAATAGATTCTTCTTCTGAATGCTTCTCCTTTATGAAAATACAGTTCTGCATAGTCAGGCTTTATTTTTAGTCCAGTATTGGCGGCATTGTTGGCAGAGGAAAAGAGCTCGTATTTGGTATAAAGCTCCGTGAAGCTATTATAGACTTCTGCAAACTTTGGTTTTAGAGAAAGTGCTTTTTTAAGATTGAGGAATGCACTTGCACTGTCACGGCGTGCCACAGCTACTTTGCCTTTCCAGAGATAAAACTCAGGGTTTTTGTCATCTATTTTTAATGCACGGTTCAGGAGTCTGGTGGCATTGTCATAGTCTTTGAGGTCATAATAAAGGCGTGCCGCCAAAAAAAGTTTATCTAAATGTGGTGCATTTGGGTTGAGTGTTCTGCTTACTTGGGCTAGGGCATCTTCTTTTTTATCTTGCTGATAAAGCACTTGGGCATACAAGAACCTGTATTTGTCTTGGGTGCTGTCTAGCTTCATGGCCTCCTTGATTCGTAGGGTAGCCAAGCTATCATTTTGGTTTAAGAAGTACAATCTTGCAAGTTTGTAATAGTTTTCGGGGGCATCTGGATATTCTTTGATGGCATCTTCTAGTGCTCGAAAACTGGCAGAGGAGAGAAAATTCTTGGATTCTGGGGGAGGATTGATGCGGTCATTGACGGGGTTATAGCGGTCACAGCTGATAAGCAACGGCACAAAAGCGAGGCAAAACAGCAGCAAATAAAAGTTTGAGAAGGGCGAGAAGGCTTGGGGCTTCATGTGTTGGTTTTTAAATCCAAGGTTATGATTGATTGAGTCTTTGTTTGGTTTCATAGATTTCATCTATTAGGGCAGGGTTTTCTTCTATGGCATTTCCGATGACCACAAGGTCAGCGCCTGCTTTCCAGATAGTTTCGGCGGCTGCACCTGAGCGAATCCCCCCTCCTATGATGATGGGTGTATCAGTGGCTTTTCGGATGCTTTGTATCATTTTTGGGCTGATAGATTTTTCTGCGCCACTTCCTGCATCTGCATAGATGAGTTTCATTCCGAGCATCTCACCAGCCATGGCGGTGCAGGCAGCCACTTCGGGCTTGTCATAGGGGATGGGGCTGGTGTGGCTGATATAAGAGACAGTAGTAGCCTTTCCGCCTTCTATGAGCATATACCCTGTGGAGAGAACTTCTAGGCTGCTTCTTTTGAGGAAGGGAGCCGCCACGATGTGTTGCCCTATCAAAAATTCGGGGTTTCTGCCTGAGATAAGAGATAAAAACAGGATGGCATCTGCTTGGTGGTCTATGTGCATATTGCTTCCTGGAAAGATAATAATAGGCAGAGAGGTATATTTTTTGAGTGTTTGAATGGTATCTCCCATACTTGCTCCATTGATGAGGCTTCCGCCTACAAAGAGGAAATCTATTTTTTCGAAGCTGGCTTTCTGGGCAAGTTTTTCTGCCTGAGATTCTTCAAACTTATCGGGGTCTATGAGCATTACAAAAGATTTGGTGCCATTTTTCTTTCGCTCATAAAATTCTTGCATGAGTTTATTTATCGTCATCTTTGCCAACATTTGATATTTTTTCTTTGAGTTTATCCTCAAGGATGTCTAAGGCTATCTCCGTAAACTTGCGTATGACTGTATCTAAAATAGTAGAGCGAGTATCGGTGTTATTTTTGTAAATGATAGTGGGCGGTTGGGCAGCCTGCTGGATATATTTATGTTTTTTGCGTGAACCTCCGAACAAATACCTAGTAACTCTAAAAGTAACATACGCAGCCCCCAAAGCAATTCCTACTGTACCCAAATCTTTTTTCAACTTTTGGAGTCCGTCTAGCACAGCCTGTTTTTCTTTTTCGGCAATCTTGAGCAGTTCTTTTTTAGAAACTTCCGTGAGTTCTTTTTCAATTCTTTTTTTGAGTGAAGTCGGTTTATCAGCCATAATAAATGAGTCGGTTTAGTGAATGGGAGATGATTTATTGGTCGGGGCGAGTATCTGCTGCTTTTTGGATGCTTTGTTTTTTATCCTGATACTTGGTGATGAGCAGCAGCAGCAACAGCACAAGTATGAAAAGCCCACTGACACTCAAAAAGCCCAAGCCAATACTGACCAAAACCTCAAAGCCTAAGTATCTAAACAAACCTCCCAAGAGAAAAGAAAGCGATACAAAAAAGAAAAGGACAAACAGCAGCCCCACAAAGGCAGCCACCACCAAAGGAGCAATTTGCTTTTTGCGTACTTCTACCTCTAGCGCTATCAGCTGGCGGCTTGTGTTGGCATACGCCGAAATGTCCTTGATTAATTTACTAATTTCTAAAAATCCCAAAATTCAGATTTTTTTGATGAAACAAACAAAACTCTAAGTGTAGATATTTCTCAAAGATGCCTTTATTTTTGAGCAATACTCTACAAAGCCACGGGGCTTCTCTGCAAATATCTAAATTAATCTTTAAGAAAATAAATAGATAGGCATATCCTTATTGATTTTATATAAAAAAAGGGTTTGGCAAAATCGATTACCAAACCCTTCGTTTTGTGAGGTCTGTGTTTTTAGTAAGGCACAAACCGATGATTAAAGACAATGGGAGGCTGAATTAGCCATTCATAGAGATTAAAAACTCAGAATTATCCATTGTGCCTTTCATTTTTTCTTGTAAGAAATCCATGGCCTCTTGTGAGTTCATGTCACTCATATATTTTCTTAGAATCCAGACACGTGCCAGTTCTTCTTTGCTCATCAGCAAATCTTCACGGCGTGTGCCAGAGGCAGGCACATCAATGGCAGGATATACACGCTTGTTGGCAAGTTTGCGGTCAAGCTGTAATTCCATATTGCCTGTACCCTTAAATTCTTCAAAGATTACCTCATCCATTTTAGAGCCTGTTTCTATGAGGGCAGTAGCGATGATGGTAAGTGAGCCGCCATTTTCTACATTTCGGGCTGCACCAAAGAATCTTTTAGGCTTGTGCAGTGCATTGGCATCTACGCCACCACTGAGTATTTTGCCTGATGAAGGCACTACAGTATTGTAAGCACGGGCAAGGCGGGTGATAGAGTCTAGCAAAATCACGACATCATGCCCAGATTCCACCATTCTTTTGGCTTTTTCGAGCACAATATTGGATACTTTTACATGCCGCTCTGCTTGCTCATCAAAGGTAGAAGATACTACCTCTGCCCTTACGCTGCGTGCCATGTCGGTTACCTCCTCGGGGCGTTCGTCTATGAGTAAGATAATCAAATACACTTCGGGGTGATTTTGAGCGATGGCATTGGCTATTTTTTTCAGCAATACCGTCTTACCTGTCTTGGGCTGTGCCACGATCATCCCTCTCTGCCCTTTGCCGATGGGTGCAAATAAATCCAGAATACGGGTGGACATTTCGTCTTGCTTGGTACTCAGGATTAATTTCTCCTCAGGGAAAAGAGGCGTAAGGTATTCAAACGGGATACGGTCACGGATTTCTTCGGTGGTTTTGCCATTGATGGTTTCTACACGCAGGAGTGCAAAGTATTTTTCACCTTCTTTGGGAGGGCGGATTTGCCCACGGATGGTATCCCCTGTTTTTAGGCCAAAGAGTTTAATCTGAGAAGGAGACACATAAATATCATCAGGGCTTGCCAAGTAATTATAATCAGAAGACCTCAGGAAGCCATAGCCATCTTGCATGATTTCAAGCACGCCTTCGTTCTCTATCAGCCCATCAAATTCACGGATGTTAGGCTTGTCAGTTCTTTTGCTTTTAGCCGTGTTTTCTGTTTCTTTGGGTTCGGTGTCGGTGTTTTTAATTGGTTTTTTTTCCACGGTTTTTGGCAAGTCTGTCTGTTCAGCTTTTCCGTTAGATGCGCTTACTGGTTCAGGGGTGTTTTGATTTTTGGGTGTATTGTCCACTTTTTTGTCTCTATCCTCCTGTTCGTTTACATTCTGACGGCGAATTCGGGTTTTTCGAACAAGAGGTTCTTTTTTAGGGGTGTTTTCGCTTGGTGAGTTGTTAGCTGCCTGTTCTTTTTCTTTAAGAGGCAGTATTTCGGAGTCTGGAAGGATAGCTTGTTGGTCAAGAATCTTGTAAATAAGCTCTTTTTTAGAGAGTTTCTTGTGGTTTTTCACCTGTAGGCTTTCTGCGATGTCCTTCAGCTCAGAAAGCAGTTTCATGTTTAATTCATCAATATTGTACATAATACGAGTAAAACGTTGTTTTGGAAATGATCAAATGATTTTGATATATAATTAGATATGATTAAAAAAAAGTAGTGCGTATTTTTTGAGTATTTTGATTCTGAAGACAGACAGGTTTTTTCTAAATTTTTGGAAGCCTACCTACTTTCTTTTTTATGAATGAATCACAAAATATATGATAAATGAATTTAAGATTGTTTTAAACCCTCGTAACCTTGTCTATAAGCCTTAAAAATCTTCTTTGATGGTTTGCTGATGATTTAAAGAGATTGTTAAGATTGATATCAAAGGGAAAAAATCAGGCGTTGCTCCCAATTCTGTGGCAATTTAAAGATAGATTTTTTAATTGCCAAAACTAATGCAAAAAAACTTAGTTTTTTGACCCTTAAATCAAAAATTAATTACAATTCCTTAGATTTGCGATTCATTTTCTATGCAAACATAAATCAAAAGATTCAAATAACAAAAATATATCTACAAAGAAATCATGTTAGAAATCCATAAAGTCAGAGAAAATAAAGAGGAAATCATCCAAGCACTCCAAAAAAGGCATTTCCCTAAGGCTGCCCAAGTCATTGAGGAGCTTATCAGCAGTGATGAAAACCGCCGACAACAGCAAGTAAGGCTTGATGAAGCCAAGGCCTCTCTTAATGTACAGTCTAAAAACATAGGTATTTTTAAAGCTCAAAAAAAAGAAGCCGAAGCGCAAAGTGCCATAGAAGCCACCGCTGATTTAAAAGTAAAAATCAAAACCCTAGAGCAGCAGATGCGTGAAGCCGAAGATGCCATGCAAAATTTGCTCTACTTCATCCCGAATACGCCCCACGCCCAAGTGCCTCAGGGCAGAACCTCCGAAGACAACGAAATAGCCTATACACACGGTGCTTTACCCCAGCTAAATGACCATGCACTCCCTCACTGGGAGCTGATTCAGAAGCTAGACATTATTGATTTTGAGATGGGCAACAAAGTAACAGGGGCAGGTTTTCCTTTTTATAAAGGCAAAGGTGCTAGATTACAAAGGGCTTTGATTGCTTTTTTTTTAGACCAAGCCCAAGAAGCAGGCTATTTGGAGGTGATTCCGCCTTTGCTTATCAACACTGACTCGGGCATAGGCACAGGGCAGCTACCCGACAAAGAAGGGCAGATGTATCACATGACTGTGGATAACTACTACTTGATACCTACTGCCGAAGTCCCGATTACAAACATGTTTAGAGATGTCATCCTGAATGAAGATGATTTTCCTATCAAAAGAGTAGGTTATACCCCTTGTTTTAGGCGTGAGGCGGGCTCTTGGGGGGCAGATGTAAGGGGGCTGAACCGATTGCACCAGTTTGACAAAGTAGAAATCGTGCAAATAGCCCACCCTGACAAATCTTATGAAGCCCTAGAAGGGATGAAAGCACACGTGCAAAGCCTTTTGGAGAAATTAGAGCTGCCATACAGAATCTTGAAACTGTGTGGGGGGGATATGGGCTTTACCTCAGCTTTTACCTATGATTTAGAGGTGTTCTCGGCAGCCCAGAAGCGCTGGCTAGAAGTCAGTTCGGTCAGTAATTTTGAAACTTACCAGGCCAACCGCCTCAAACTCCGCTACAAGGTGAAAGACCAAAAACAAAAACCCTTAGCCCATACACTCAATGGAAGTGCTTTGGCACTGCCCCGAATCGTGGCGGCACTGCTTGAGAATAACCAACAAGACAACGGAACTTGGATTAAAATACCCGAAGTGTTGCAGCCTTATACACGATTTGATAAGATTGATTAAATCTTTATTTTTGAAAATATTGGTATCTAGTAAGAGAGCATTGAGTATTCAACTGACACTCCATTTTTTTGTGGCTTGGTCTGTGCCTGAGCATTGGCACATTGGTAAATTACATAAAAATAAGCTCAAAGTATGCTAATAAATCTCAAATTTTAATCTAATTTTAAGAAAAAATAGGATTTTTTACCAATGAGTATCTTCAAAAATCAAAAAATGAAGGTGTTTTAATAAAAAATAAATGGAAAATAAAAGCGAAGAAGAAGTCTATCCAAATCCCGCCTATGCTTGGTTTGTGGTAGGTGTATTGATGCTGGCATACATCTCCTCTTTTGTAGATAGACAGATATTGAGTTTTTTGGTAGATGATATCAAGCGAGATTTGGGTGTTACGGATGTGCAAGTAAGTCTTTTGATGGGCTTGAGTTTTGCGATATTTTATACAGTATTGGGCCTGCCTATCGGGCGGATGGCTGATAACCGAAGCCGCCGCAATATCATTATGGTCGGTGTGCTTATCTGGAGTCTGATGACGGCAGTGTGTGGCATAGCCAAAAATTATGCACAGCTTTTTTTGGCAAGGGTAGGCGTAGGCGTAGGTGAGGCAGCCCTTTCACCTGCTGCTTACTCGATGATTACGGATTATTTTCCGCCCAAAAGATTGGCTTTTGCCTTGAGTGTCTATTCTATGGGGATTTATATTGGCTCAGGAATGGCTTTTTTGCTGGGGGGCACTGTCTCAGAGTGGGCATCTAAGCAAGAAAACTGGGAGCTTCCACTTTTGGGCACGATTTACCCTTGGCAAGTCGTGTTTATCATCATTGGGCTGCCTGGCCTGCTGATTACGCTGCTAATGTTTTTTGTGAAAGAGCCCGTCCGAAAGGGTATCTCTATCACTAAAGCCCAGCAAGACCTGCCCATTAGAGAAGCTAAAGTATATTTTATCCATAACTGGAAGATGGTTTTGTTTCATAACTTTGGTTTTGGCTTGCAGACCATTGCTACCTATGGCAGTGCCTATTGGATTCCCGCCTTTCTTATCCGCACTGTGGGCTGGGGCAGAGGGGAGGCAGGCTTTATCTATGGCTGGATTGTGATTATTTTTGCGACGAGCGGCATCTTAATCGGTGGGCGAGTGGCTGATTACCTAGTAAATAAAGGCAATCTATTCGGCAGACAAACTGTGATGATTTGGGGGATGTTTGGTTTGATGCTTTCTTCTGTTTTGATTCCTTTTTTGGCAGAGAGTGCTTTTCTGATTCCTGTATTGATAATTGCTGCTTTTTCGGGTAGTTTCGGAGTGGGTACAGCTACAGCCATTGTGCAGGCGAGCTATCCTGCCAAATTGCGTTCTTTGGCTTCTGCTGTTTTTTTGCTGATGGTCAATCTCTTAGGGATGGCTACTGGCCCTACACTCGTGGCTGTGTGTACTCAGTATATTTTCAAAGATGCCAAGATGGTAGGTTTTTCACTGGGCATTGTCTCAGCAATGGTATTATTACTGGGCATGTTGTTCATATATCTGAGCCGAAAACCTTATGGTAGATGTCTGATACAGGTAAAAGAGATGAGTAGTACCTCCTAAAAAGAGGAAACTCTTGTACACTGTCATGCCGTAGGCATCTGCTATACTGCGTAGCCCGCCCGCATTTGATACACCTTCAGATACTTTCAGTATGACAGTAAGCAACACAAGCATTACTCTCCCAACAACTCTTCTAACTTCTTGAGGAGGGCTTCGCCTCGGAGATTCATCTCGATTATTTTTCCTTTGGGGCTGATGAGGAAGTTGGCAGGGATAGATTGGATGGAGTATTCTTCTAAAATTTTAGATTTCCAGCCTGTAGTATCTATGAGGTGTTTCCATTCACCTATTTCATCCTCTTTGATGGCTTTTTGCCATTTGCTTTCATTGGTGTCTATGGAGACACTTAGGATTTCAAAGCCTTTATCTTTAAATTGCTGATATGCCTGAATCAGTGTAGGATTTTCTTCTCTGCAAGGTGCACACCAGCTTGCCCAGAAATCTAAGAGTGTGTATTTCCCTTTGAAATCTTGATAATCAAGGATACTGATATATGATTCACTTGGTATTTGTATATCTTCTGTGAGAGATTCATAGAGGAAAGTAGCCTTTAACTTGCTAGAGTAAATTTTCTTCAAATCATTTATGTTGGTAGCTCCATCTTCAGTTAGTTTCACACTATCTATTAAAACTATAAAATCTTTATAAGTAATCAATACATTGAGGTAATCTGGATTAGATTCACTTATCAAGACTTTGGTCGTGTTTAAACTTTTTCTCAATTCTTCTTTAATTTGCTGATTTTCTTCTACAAGTTCCAGTAATCTATCTTGTGCCTCAGAGGCAGTAATACTTCCCTTGGTGATATAAGGTAACATGATAACCACAGCACTATCAGGCTGTTGAAGACCTACATAACATTTGAATATGAAACTATCTTGATAATAATCATTATAGTAATTATCCACATTCATCGATATTTGTGAGGGATATTCATTTTTACTCAGATAGGCATAAGTAAGTGCTTCTCTGTAATCATCCAGTTTCATATTTATTATTGCCAATACCTCACAAGTATTATGAAGTATCTGTAAATAAGACACAGTTGTAAATTTTGATAACTCTTTTCTATTTACTTTTTCACTCAAAAAAGTACGCATTTTATATATTTCTTCGTGGTAAGCCTTTGCTCTCGGATAGTCTATTTTATATTTAGATTCTTCTCTATAATAATCTCTAAGAATGACCTCTGCTAAATAATATTGAGCCAGTAACTTAACTACTGAATTATCTTTATTTTGCTCTATAATCATTTCATACGTCTCTTCAGACTTTTCTTTATTCCCACTAAGGTTATATTCTTTTGCTTGAGCAAATTGTTCTGTAATATTTTCTTGAGCATAAGAATAACACATAGGTAGAACTAAAAAAAACAGTATGATTTTTATTTTCATATATTTATTACTTGTCAAATTGTGATCTTTAATGAGGCATTAAAATCCTAACAAGTACTAAACAGCACTTGCTAGAACAATTTAGGATAGAAGTAGGGCTATGAATAATGAGGTATTCAACTTTGTGAGAACTTCCCTAAACTCACTATTCTATTCTATCTGCTGTAACAGCATTCTTACAAGCTAACATGAGAAGATGATAAGCCTCATGTGTTTTCATACCAGGATTTAAACCAGCAAGATAGTTTACATCTTCATCAGAGATTGTTGCTTCACATACTTTGTCCCCCCCCTCTCACCTGAGAAGTCTGCTCTTGAGTAAGAGCGAAATCTTTAAATTTTTCAAATACGTTGTTCATAATAATTTGGGTTTAAGTTATAAAATAATTTGAACTCTTCAAAGTTAATTTACTCAATCTTGAAATCCCGTTAAAGCTTGAAAAAATATTAGCTTGTAAAACTCTGATAATCAGGTACTTGCAAAATATTTTAGGCGAACTTTTTAACGAATTATTTAAAAGAAAAAATAAGATTATTAGTAGATTATTTGGTTACTCTTTCAAGCCTTCTTTTAAAGCATACAGAAGTGCTTCTTTCTCCAATTCTTCCCACTTCTCGTAACTCAAGAAGTCTAAAATCTTCTTGCGAGTTGCATCTTGAAAATAACGGCTGTCTTTCATAAAATACCTTATCGTAGAAAGAGGGATATCCAATAAGCAAGAAAAACTACGGTAATGACGGTGTTTCCAGTCTTCTAGAGGGTCTAGTAGATTCTCAAAGCTCTCATGGCTGTAGTGAGGTTTATCTAGTTCATTTCGTGCTTTGCTAATCAATAAACGAATGACTGCATTTTTGAGCAAATCATTGCCTCCTCTGATTTGCAGAGTTTCTTCCTTACTCAGGGCGTATTGTGTAAATTGATTGAAGAGATTTGTGTTCATACGAGAGTTGTTAAGATATATAGTTTTAAAATTGGTCATTGGTCATTGAGGCTACGCTATACAGCAGATTTTTACAGAATGACAATACACGTATATTCCTGTCATTTTGGAAAAATCCCCATTTGGTCAGAGCGTCTTGACCCACAATAGCAAACTGCTTTTAGCGTTTCGCTCATATCTTTGTTCCATAGTTCAAAAGTACAATTTTTAGTATATTTGAACAAACTTTTATGAATCATTTAAACTCAAAATATAAAATAAAATTCTGAAATAAACCCTAACCAATACCCAAACTACGACTTAATGATGCAAAAACCTTTGGTATGAGCGAGATGCCCATACCAGTTTGCGCTGGATATTCAGGGTGACTTAGTAATTCAGTTTGAAGGATTTCAGTGGTATGTTTTATTTCTAAGCTTTTCAGTATGTAAGATACTAGCTCAGTATTACTAGATAGTTGAGTAGATAGCATAGAATGAATAGTTTTATATTGATATTGAATGATGCAAAATGTAATTGTTATTTGAACTGTTGCTCAAGAGGAATCTTCTCTGATAATTGCTGATAAATCTCTTCAGGTAAAACTAACTCAGGATGCTCTGCAAAAAAAGATTGCCAAATTTCAGAATTCACTTTAAATCTATCTTCATCTATTTTACCAGTGGTTGGTAACACCTCTGTATTTTTTAGTCTTTCTTCACCAAAATTAACTTTATACAAAAATAATTGAATAATACTGTTCTGAGAGACTCCTAAATTTTGATAAAAAATAGGTTCTTCCCATTCTATCAAATAGGGGTAATAGCTATTATCTGTTTCCTTTTTTAACTTTACTTTAATTTTATTGAGTAATTGCCCTTGATTGTATTGATTTCTTGAAAACTCCACAATGGCTTGATCTGATTGATTGATGATAATATAAGAATTATCTACCAGTGGCTTACCTTGAAACTCTATTTTATACAAAGTATCACCCTCTTGATTTGTATAAGTTTCCTCTAAATAAAAAGTTTTTCCCCAAATAAAACTATCTCCTGAGGCAAAAACTGTATAGGGGTCTGAAATAAGACGTAAGTAATTCTGTTTATAGGTTTTGTAGAAAATGTTTTCTTGTTGTGCTTTTTGTTTTTGTATGTACCTAAAAACCGTACTCAGGCTATCGATCTCTAAGAAATTTTGACTTTCTCTTAGGTGATGAAGATATACTTTTGCAGTGCTGGGATTACTCCAGTAGCTTTCGTCTTCGATAGTCAGAGTTGCTTCTAGCAGATAAGCATATTTTTCATTTTCTCTATAGGTTTGCCTTAAAAATGCTTTATATTGATGCTTTCGTTGTGGCATTACTTGGCGAAATTTATCTACAGCATGTTTGACTAATTCTTGCAAAGCAAAATCTTGCGTAGCTAGGTCATTTATTTTAGTAAAGTCATTGTGAGTAAAAGAAGGTAGATTATTCAAATAAATAATATTGTCTTGTCCTGCAATTAACTGAGAAGGAGTGATTTTAATTTGTGGGTAATCAAAATGTAAGCAGTATATATTTTTTTGGAGATTTTCATTACTTATTACTATTTTAGTTTTCCCTTTTGAATTACTTACAAAAGATTTAGTGCTATCATTAGTCTTGATAATTACATCTTTGATGGGTAATTTAGTTTGTCCATCTAATATTATTACTGTAAAAGTATTTTGTGCATAGAGAACTTGAAAAACTGAAAATAATAGTGTAATTAGTATTAATTTCATAATTGTAGTTTTAGTTGAATTTTATTAAAAGTTGTATAGAGTGTGCTTATGACACTCTGTACAAAAGATATTAATTTTTATGATGTTTTTTTAATAACTATACCAACTTGTATCACAATCAACCTGACTCATCTGACTTGGAGCATTATTCCATAAATCAGCACCTGAGTATCTACTACATCCATTGCTTCCCCAACCTAGATGAAAACCTGTCATTGCTCCTGAACTGAGCGTATTACAAGAGCGTATCATATACAGCGAGGAACAATACTCTCTTAAATCGTTTCCCCCTCTTACAAGCGAAGCCTGCTCGGTAGAAATTTCAAACTCTTGGAATTTGGCAAATAAATCATCATTGATTTTTTCTAGATTCTTGTTCATAGTTTTAAGAATTAAATTTGTAAATAAATTAAAAGTAGTAAATCAACGAAATGCCTGTGCAGGTAGAAGGATATTTCCCATTTAGCTCATCTACTTGTTAAAAATTTACTAAAAAAAAATAGAATCCAAAGCTTTTTTGATTTTTTTTGAAAAAAAAGTTAATTTTAGATTTTTAAAAATAACAATATATTTACATGAAATGATATGAAAACAAGCTCCTCTATCTCACCCGAAGAATTACACCTTATCCGAAGCGAAGAAGTACAAGAGATTTTGAGCCTTTTACGGGAATACAAGGAGCATATAGTCTAAAATAATCTGCAGTTTTATACATCTTTATTAAGTTTTTTCCAGTCTATCGTTTTGCTGAGGGGTTTGTAGTGTGTTTCTGGAATAACTTTGTCGGTTTGGTAAAACTCAACCTTGATAAATTTATCATTAGTGTGTGGTACTTCACTGATTAGAGTTTTATGTAGAAAATAAAAAGGCAAAGGTAACCCTTCTATATCTTCAATATTTTCTTTTTCCTGATTCATCGCTCAAAAATGTTGCTATTTTCTTCTCTAAATAATAATTACAAGGGTAAGATACCATGCCAAACTGCCCGACAGGATTGACCTCAAGAAATACATAACGATTATCTTTAGTAACCACCATATCAATAGAGCCTGTATTAAGCCCTAATTTTTGCATCAGTTTCTTGAGTTTCTTCTCAATCTCTTTGGGTAAAATATAAGGAACTGCTCTATTAGGTTTGGTATCATTATAATGTCTGAAATCTACATTGGTTTGAGGATCATTCTGTGAGAAAATTGCCATAGGGAAATACTTACTGTACATAAAGAAAATGCGTAATTCATATTTTTTGTTTAACTTCTCTTGAATCAGAGAAGGAAAAAAGGATGCGATTTTCTCAATTCTTTCTTGGGATATTTCGCTAGTGTAAGCACTATACAAGTAATCATCTTTCACAAAAGAAGACAAGAATTTGATAGATTTTGTAATAGCTTCATTGTTTTTCAAAAAATCTATAATAACTTGTTTTTGAGCTGTAACTGTGGTCTTAGGTATATCTATTTCACATTCTTTAGCTTCGAGAAGTACCCAAAGTTTATTTAGGGTTTCATTATTGTAATTTCCTAAATACCTAACATTATCTTCCAAAAAAGTAAAGAGGAAAGATTTGAGTTCAGTATCTAGTGTAGACAAATGTCTATCCGCTTTTGCTATGCTATATTGTCTTTTTTCAAAGGAAATGTCTGTTTTATAAGACCAAAAAGAACTAACTGAATTTACATTAATTGCTTGTTTATCAATACTTAATACACATTGTGTAGTTTGAGTATTCAAATCCAAGTGAATGTCTAGTACACTGTTTTCGGTTACTCGCAGAAAGTTAATATCTTTACTCAAAAGGTATGCAATCACTACATTACTATCAAGATGATATTTACTATTGAATAATAAAATCATTTCTAATCTATGTCTATTTCTACAGAGTTCTTAAAATCTTTCTCAATTAGTTTTTGTGGTAATCCTAACAGGATGGATTTAGAATTAAAATAGGCAAATGCAAAAGGCTGTTTTTTGAGTGAGAAAATAACTTTCCTGCTATACTCTTCCCACGTTTCCATTCCTATTTTTGCACGATTTTCATTTCTTCTTCTAAGTTCTTCTTCTGGCAATATCCTCATCCTCCACTTTTCTCCTCTACTGTGTTTGATTAAGACTTCAGAGCCATAGTCCGTACTGATTTCTGACATATCTTCTAGCCCTACATAAGCATAGATATGAAAATCTAAATTTTCATAAGCCTCTTTGAGTATAGGTAATATTTCTAGGTATCCTAGTTGAATAGAGTGAATAGCAATTAAAGAGAAATCTCTAGAAGGATAAAGTGTATGAGGACGGTCTATTCCCACCTTTTCAGAAGTAGGAAAGCCCTTTTTGTTTATCAATTTTATAAGATAGTGAGCATTTACGGAATCAATCTTTCTTACAGTATCTCCATATATCTCATTGTAATTCCACGATACTCTGAATAGTTGATCTACCTTGGCTAGACTATCCAATGTATGTATATATACACTATCTTTGATAGGTCTCTGATAATTGGCCTTTATTTTTTTCCACATTTTACTTTGACAGAATTTGAGAAAAACATCTTGTTGAGATATGTAGCTTGTATCAATTCCTTTTTTTAGCAAAACGTTGATATATTCCTTAGTCTTGCTCTTGTCTTTAACATACAAAGCACAAATGGAAGCATTGTAATAATCCTTGGCAAAACCTTTATTGGCTACTGCAAAAGCACTTTCATAGTTTGATAGCGCTTTGCTATAAGCTGAGTCTATGATAGCTAGCTCTGCCTGATTGGTAAAATGATAATATTTTTTGGCTAATTCTTGGGCTTTTATCCTGAAAGAGGTAAAACACATAATGACACTTAGCAATATGAGTATTTTTTTCATAGTAGATACTTTTTGAATAATTGATAGCTAAATAACTTGGTAAAATAAAAGCTATTCTATTTTTTATAAAACAAACTATAAAAGTAAAACTTGTAAGGGGAGAGGTAGGAGCAAACAAGAAATAACCCACCACAAACAAATTTACTTTTTACTAAAAGGAACAAGGTCACTCAGAGCAACCCTATACCTAGTAAAAATCGGGTAAATTATTAATTGAACCTACATTCTACATATGAAAGTACTCGATAGTCAAATATTATTTTTGTTTTTGAGTACTTTCAAAGTTACAAGATTTGTTTAGAGTTAGTTAATTACCTAAAATAGTAGTCTCTGTACCCATATCTGCAGCAGCATCATCGCTACATCCTTCCCAACACCACATCATAATTTGATTTGTCGTATCATCTCTTTCATCAAGTTTAGCTGGACCATTTTGTGGTTTTTCTGGGTGGATTGCTCCAGTTGTACGGCTAACACCAATAACTTTTGCCATTTGAATTTTAGAGATTTCAAACCCCTCAAACTTAGCAAATAAATCATCATTGATTTTTTCTAGATTCTTGTTCATTGTTTTAAGAATTAAATTTGTAAATAAATTAAAAGTAGTAAATCAACGAAATGCCTGCGCAGGTAGAAGGATATTCCCATTTAGCTCATCTACTTGTTACAAATTTACTAAAAAAATAGAATCCAAAGCTTTTTTCATAGCCCTGACAAGGTTCGAAATTTTGTCAGAGTTCAAAAATAATAACCAATGCCTAATACTACACCTTCAGATACTTTCAGTATGACAGTGAAGATGTGAGATAGTTTTACTTGTTTTTCGTATATTTGCTAAGAATCAATGACTGATTCCCCTCTTAGGAGGCTTAAAACAAAAGTTATGAAATACATCATCGACATCTCAGATTTAGACCTCAATGGCACTTATACATACTCCGATTACCTCACTTGGCGTTTTGAGCAAAGTGTAGAGTTGATTAAAGGAAAAATATTCAAAATGTCGCCTGCTCCGAGTGTGAGACATCAGAGAATATCAGGAAAATTATATGGAAATCTGTTTCAGTCTTTTAGAAATAAACCTTGTGATTTGTTCTCTGCCCCTTTTGATGTGCGCTTGCTAGACGTAAAGAAATCTAGCAAAGCCAACAAAGATGTCTATACTGTAGTGCAGCCCGATATTTCTGTGATTTGTGATAAGACGAAACTAGACGAGCAGGGCTGCATAGGTGCACCCGATTTGATTATCGAAATCCTCTCCCCTGGCAATTCCAAAAAAGAAATGAAAACCAAATATGCCCTTTACGAAGAAAGCGGTGTATTGGAGTATTGGGTGGTCTATCCCTCAGAGCAGACTTTATTACAGTTTGTCTTGAATGAAGATGAAAAGTATGTCCTCAAAAGTGCTTTTGCTGAAGATGAAGTTTTTTATGCGCATATTTTCCCTGAACTAAGCATAGATTTGGCGGAGATTTTTGCGGAGTAAGAAGCCCACTAGCCCCCGAAGGGCGAACTCTTTTGTACTGTCATTCCATAGAAATCTGCTGTACTGCGTAGCCATCAACTCATCTTCGGACTCTTCACAGAATGACAGGAAGCAATACAAACATAGGCTTGGGTAGGAATAAATAATCACCTGAATTGAACAAAATCACAAAAAAAAATGTATTATAATTGCAAATCTGGATTTAATACTCCATTTTCGCACACTTTTTTCAAAAACTAACATTTTAAATTTAAAATTGCCAATGAAAGCTTTAGGTAACCACATTTTAGTTGAGTTTTATAGCTGCGATGCCGATATCTTAAACAACGTTAAATTCATCGAGGATTCGATGGTAGAAGCGACTATTTTGAGTGGAGCAACGGTAGTAGGTAGTCATTTTCATACCTTTAACCCTCATGGGGTAAGTGGCGTGGTGATTATTGCTGAATCTCATCTATCTATCCATACTTGGCCCGAATACGGCTATGCTGCGGTAGATATTTTTACTTGTGGTGAAACTATTGATGCAGGCAAAGCCTTCCAACATCTCAAAGATAGCTTTAAGGCAGGACATACTGCTACTATCGAAATGAAACGTGGGCAACTGCACGACATTCAGGGAGATTTACACCACAAACCAATGCCTACGGCTGCCAAAGCCTAACCTGAGTCATGGAAAAGTGGTTTAACGAAATCATCGACGAAAACGTTTTTGATATTGGTGCACGCACTTCTATCAAAATCGGGAAGACCTTATTTGAAGGTCAGAGTGAGTATCAAAAGTTAGAGATTGTCGAGACCCCCAAGTTTGGGCGAATGATGATTCTTGATGACTGTGTGATGCTCACAGACGCACACGAATATGCCTATCACGAGATGATGGCTCACGTACCCATGTTTGCACACCCTAAGCCTGAGCAAGTGCTCATTATTGGGGGGGGTGATGGAGGCACTTCCAGAGAAGTACTGAGACACGAAAGCGTCAAACGCTGTGTGATGGTAGAGATAGACGGACTGGTAGTAGAGAAATCTCGAGAGTTTTTCCCTGCACTTACTACAGGGCTAGATGACCCACGCATGGAGCTACGCATAGAAGATGGCGTAAAATACATGGAAGATAAAGTAGATACTTTTGACATCATCATGGTAGATTCTACTGACCCCGTGGGCCCTGCCGAAGGCTTATTTTCAAAAGATTTTTACAAGAAAGTATATGCGGCTCTGAAGCCTGGCGGCATCGTAGTAGCACAAGCAGAAAGCCCGTATTATTTCCAAAAAACCCAAAGAGAACTTTTTGAGGTATTGCGTGAAGTATATCCTTATACGGCTTTGTATCTATCAGCGATTCCATTTTACCCTAGCGGTACTTGGTCATTTGCTTTTGCTTCTAAGCAACATCGTGAAGACTCTCAGCCCCGCTGGGAAGATATGAAAGCCATGGCTCTGGAGTTGGAATACTTTAACCCTGAGATTTATAAGGCTTGTTTTGCCTTGCCTAATTTTGTAAAAAGAAACTTACAATTTTAAGCAAAGATAGTTTACAATAAAAAAGAGGACTTTGCTTAGAGTGAAGTTCTCTTTTTTCTAAAAATTAATCCCTAATTAGCTAGTTTGGATTTGTAATCCTGACTCCAGATCCTTAGATTTTTAGTGCAGTCAATTGATATTTTATAATTCAGCAAAGGGAGATTTTCAAAAAATATATAAGTTGTAAAAAGACGTGCCACTTTTTTAAAAAGTGGCACGTCTATATGATGCTACTCATTATTAAAAATTAACTGATTGCACTATTAATCTAAATAAAGCACCTCTAAGGCCTAATTTCATTGATTTTCTGAATTGTTTTGACTACTTTTTTGAGGTGAATTTCTTGAAATCTTACATAATGTCTGCAAGGTGAAAGCCTTCTTTTGCTGAAGAAATCAAATGCAAATGGCTGGGCATCAGGCACCAAGCATAGATATTTAGTCCTTTGGCTTTTTAGCAATAGGGGTTAATGAAGTGACAATTTCATCCGCTAATTCTGCCCTAGTAAAGACATCTATCCAATTTACGACTGTGGTAGTCAGGAAATAGGTATCCTGTTGGTCTGTAATTTTGTATTTAAAAGCTATTTTATTTTTTATTAGATTATAAATCTTTTGCTCTAGAGTCGGGATTGCAAATCCCCGACTAGCGGTATAACTCTGTCATGTACTCATATCTACATCACTAAGCCGAAGCAACATAAGCCTCTATCCCTGTCTTGATTCTACTAAAAGTATCTCTCAGCATTTCTTCATTCTCTTCTAAAAGAGTAACTCTAAACCCCTGTAAATCAGAGCAAAAGGAAGAAATAGGTACTACACAAACCCCATAAGCTGCCAAAAGATAATACACAAAACGCTTATCTAAGGCTATATTTTCTTCCATGAGCCACTGAGTCTCTAGTATGTGCTGCACCTGTGGATTAGGGATGTGTAAATACTGTCCTGGGCGAAGCATACCCTCCTTAAACACAATGGTATTGTAAAAAGCCCCATAAGTTTCATTGAATTTAATGGCAGCTACAGGGCTAAGGATTTGCCTGATAATCTCACTTCTCCGCCCTATTTTTTGATTCTCTGCCTCACGATAGGGGAGGAAGCGAGGGTCTTGCTTGATGAGGGGCAGGGCAAGTTGAGGAAGTTTGGTAGCACAGACCTCTATCATCTTGGCATTGTCTAGGGTCTCGCAGAGTTTGTTAAATTCTGCGTCTTGATTTCTGTTATAAAACTCTACCCAGCCACACCTAGCCCCAGGCCAAGGCAATTCTTTTGACATTCCTCTCATGGCGATGCCAGGCACATCTTCTATGACTTCGGCAAGGGCAAGCGGCCGGACACCATTGTAAGTAACATTGATATAAATCTCATCACAAATCAAGAAAAGATTAAACTCTCGGGCAAGATTAACGATTCGGCGCAGAATCTCAGGCGGATAGACCATGCCCGTGGGGTTATCAGGGTTGATAATCAGGATACCTACAATATTGGGGTTATAGCGGACTTTATTGTACAAATCTTCCATATCAGGATACCAGCGATTGTCAGGGTCAAGGCGGTAAGTAAGGGGCTGATGATTGGCGTGGGCTGCCTCAGCCGAAGAGTGTGTAGAGTAAGCAGGTGAAGGGCCTATGATGCGAGAAGTAGGTCTGATATACTGATAGACCTTAGCGATGGCATCTCCCAAACCATTAAAAAACAAAATATCTTCTTCACTGATTTGTACTCCCCCTAGTGCGTTGGTCTGTGCTGCCAGAAACTGTCTGGTTTCTAATACTCCCTTAGAATGACAATACCCATAAGTATCATTCTCTTGTACGAGTTGGGTGATAATTTCTTTCATCCAATCAGGCACATAGTTGTTTTTTTGGATGGGGTCGCCTATATTTTCCCAAAAAACGGGCAAGCCCAGTGCTTGGATTTGATGGGCTTTTTTGACGATGCCCCTGATTTCGTAGCTTAATTCGCTGGCACCTGCTTGTAAAAGAGCTTGTCGCATGGAGTATCTGATTATTTTTTGACCTTATTTAAGACTTCAAAACTACAGCTTATTCTCAAAGAAATAAAAAAATAGACAAGATTATGTGTATCACGCCCTGTTTCGGGCAGTCTGTATTTTGTTGCTTTTGAAAAGACCTTTTAGCACATTCAGTAATGTAGAGATAAATTTGTGATTATACAAGAAAACAAGCACTCACTAGCTTGGGGGCTTATTCTTGGTTTTTTAGTATAAAGATACTGTTTTTTGGGTGTAGAATCTACACTGACTTAGAAAATTCATAGGATATGCCCTCTAAATATACTTAGATAATTAGATGATAAAAAGAAGTTTTTAGAATAATCTAAGAAAACAGAAAAAAATAAATTGTCGAGGCAACGATTTATCTGTTTTTTATGTCATGGATTTTATTAATCCTCAAAATAATGACTATGAAAAATTCACTTTTTAATTCTCAACTTCTAAACAGCCCTCAACAAAATTATCTGGCTGGATGGCAGTTGGCACTGCAAAATTACCAAACAGCACTTCAAGAGTTTCAGCAGATAACGCCAAAACCCAAGTCCAAATACAAAATCTTAAAATTCAAGAAAAGCAAATGATTACTTAACAAAGGCAAATCCCAACACGATTTGCTTTTTTGTATTTCTACAAAGCCTGAGTTATTCCCAGCAAATCTCGATTTTACCCATCTCTACAAGTTCACCTTTTTCTTGATTCGTGTTTATTCTTTTATCTGTCAGGTTTCTTTTGATGAGGAGATGCATAAATCTGATAAGGCAAATCCTCAAACTCAAATGCTGCTTTCTCTTGACCTTCTATCCAAATTTTAGTGAGGTAAATTCCATTCATAATATCTGTCGGAAACCAAGCTCGCTCCAAAGGCACTAAGATAAATAGCCCTTGGGCATCGCCTGCTGCACAGAAGCTTTTTAGGTTGCTAATTTGGCTATAAATTGGAATTTTTAGGGAAACACTCAGCCTCTCATAAAAATCTTTGATACTTGGTACGGGCAGTCCTATCTCGCTAATTTCTATGATTTGGTGGATAGAAAAATCTTCCTCAGAAGCATTGCTCAAGTCATGCCTTGCAATAAATTCTAGCACATTGCCCGCAGGATCTAAAAAATACAGTGCATGTGCATTCCAATTCGGGAAATCAATGACTTCCTCTCCTTCAAAATCACAGAGTTGAATATCTTTACTCTTAAGCCAATCTTTGGCGGATTCTAGTTGATTATGCGCAATATTAAAAGCAAAGTGATATTTGGCTTGCGAGCCTTCTTTCTTTCTAAATTTAAGTATAGATGCACCTGCTTGGCAAGCAAAAAACGCATCTTCTTGGCGGTCTAGTATCGAAAAACCCAGTAATTGCGTGTAAAAAGTCTCTAATTCATACATAAGAGGACTTTCTAGTTCTATTTGTTTGATTTTCATACGCTTAATTTACAACTTAGCATACAAAATAAAAAATGAACGCTAATTTTATTCTAAAACCTAAAATTTCACCAAAATGAAACAATTAAACCATATCACTTTATGTCTGTTTCTTTGTCTGCTTGGGGGGCTTCAGCTCACAACAGCACAAGTAACTTATGATACCCAAAACACACCCACAGCCCAAGAAAAAGTGATGGATGAAAGTATCAGGGCTTGTACCGAAGGAGAGTTAGGAGCAAATTTTGAACTTTCAGAGTGGACAGCCCAGCTCCATTACCACACTCGTAAGATGATTCAGCGGCTCAGTTCGGAATATGTCAGTGCCATAGCTGCTCAGAAACCAAAGGTAATATTCTTACACCAGATTCTAGCCGAATGCCCTGAACTTGCTGAGATAAAGGCTGAAATAGAGGGGATTCACAAGATTTTTGATAAAAAAATTATCTATCAAAAAGAAAGTACAAGTGCTGGATTATTTGATGATGAAGAGATACAAGCCAAAATGGACAAGGGAGATGCAGAAGATTTACTAAAAAAATTAGAGAAAATTCAGAAAAAATTGAATATCACACGTTATATCATTCGTATCCAATAATTTAAGCCTAAAAATACAAACAATCATGAAAAAATACCTATTTACCACACTCCTAATGCTGAGTATCTCTGGGCTGCACACACTGTCTGCACAGAGTAATCCCCAAATGGATAGACCCATTCAGCAGTGCATCACACAAAATGCCGATGAGCTCGAGAAACTCTCTACCAATTTTAGCATAGGTTATTGGCTAGGCAGATTCATAGAAACCTGTGAAAACCTCCAAGCCACCACTGGCAAAGGCGGCGGGCCTCAGGTCGTTTCGTTGCTGGCAATGGAGGCCGAGCTCGACGAACTCATCATTCTCTCAAACAAAGGATGTAAAAATTTAGCAGACCCCAAAGTAAAAGTGCTTCTGGAAGAAATGAAAACCATTTATCAAGAAAAACAAGATGTAGAAACTTTTGAAAGAGGGCAAAATAAAAATGCAGACAATCTCTTTGAAGAAGATGACGAAATCACCACCATGAGCATCTCTAGAGGGGCAGCAGGCAAGCTAAAATCTAAAGCCGCCAAACTGAAAAAAACTTTGGAAAAATAACAAAATTATTGACTAATTTAGACCACAAATAATGAGGCCATTTGCCTTGTCATTTGTGGTTTTTTTATTGAATACTAATCTAGGCACATGCTACAAAAAACTCGTGGGGTAGTGGTGCATTACCTCAAATTTAGAGAAAGCTCTATCATCACCAAAATTTACACAGAAGAGTTAGGCATACAGAGTTATATCATCAATGGAGTACGCTCCAGAAAGGCAAAACACAATAAAATTGCTTTTTTTCAGCCACTTACCTTGCTTGATTTGGTGGTGTATCATCGTGCAGAGCGAACACAAATTAACCGAATCTCTGAGGTAAAATGTGCTTATCCTTTTAAAAGTATTCCTTTTGAGATAGGCAAATCAGGCATTGCCATGTTTTTGGCAGAGATTATGCAAAAAGCCCTCAAAGAAGAATCTGAAAACAAGGCTTTGTTTGATTTTATATGGGAGAATATCTTGTATTTAGACCAAAGCCAAGGAGGGTATATCAATTTACACCTACATTTTTTGATGAAGTTGAGTGCTTACTTAGGTTTTGCACCAGAGACAGGGCAAGAGGTGTTTGCACAGATAAAAGAGCATAAAAATCTACTATTAGATGAAGCGCTTTACCAGCGTTTTGAGCAAGGAATGGATATGCTGATTGGTCTGCCTCGTGAAGATTTAGGGCAGATTCCTGCGGCTTTGCGTTCGGGTTTGATAGATTATTTATTGGATTTTTACAGGCTACATGTCGCCAATTTTGAGCATATCAAATCATTGGGGATATTAAGAGAAATCAGCCGAAGTGCCTAAAAAAAGCCTTCTTTCTGTGCAGAAAGAAGGCTTTGTTGTCTATGTTTAGATTTTATAGGCGTGGAATCTTATTTTTCGGAGGCCAAGATTTCTTTGTGCTTGCCTATTTGGTTACGCACTAAGAACTGCTTGTAAGCAATCTCGTAAGCCTCATTATCAGGCTCAATCTCCAAGAGACTTTGATAGGCTTTTAGGGCATCTAGCAAGAAGCCCTGCTGCTCATAAAAAATAGCTGCATCTAGTATTTGGGCACTTTCAGAGATTTCTGTGCTTGCTTGAGTTTCTTTGAAGGTTTTGTAAGCCTCTTCAAAGGCTGATTTTTTCTGCCCTTCTAAGAAGTTAAGCCCATAAGAGAAGGCGTAGTTATTGTCTTCTGAGTAAGGTGTAATGTCTGTTCTTTCTTTGGAAAGAATCACAACTTTGAGCATTTCAGCCTCCGCAAATTTAGGGTTATCTACATCCAGTGTGTAAGAAGTATCCGCAACACTGACCTCCAGAAGTGTCTCATCAAAGTGATCCATCACCACCAAAGTATAGCTTTGTGTGCCTTCTAGGTGATGCCAAGTCAGTAAGTAATCACTCCCTTTTAGCACAAAACTTCCTTCTTTGCTGCTAGAGAGCATCGTAACGAGCTCAGACGAGAAAGTAGCACGCTCTACTGATCCTGTTACGTTTTGGTATTTGTGTGGGTATTTCGCCATATTGGCATCTTCACCTTTGGTGAGTTCACCTACTACATAGCTTGCGTATTTTTCGGTGGCGGTTTTGGTACTTGCTTTGAGTTTGGCTGCCAAATCACTCACAGCATAATTACCTGCTTTGGCTATCTGGACAGTGCCGCCTGTGCTGTGCATAAGGCTTAAGTAGCTTTTGGCAGGAACGGTGATTTGGTCTGTGGCTTGTAATTTACTCCCCACATAGAGGTCTTTGCCTTTTACATTGGGGTAAGATGCATTGGATGCCCCACTGCTTGCCATTACTTTAAAGACAAAGTCTTGGGCATTTAGATTGTCATTCAAAAAAAAGAATGGCAGAATGAGTGAAATAAAAATGTATTTAGTTTTCATAGTTTAATTTGTTAGTATTTCTTATTACGTGCTTTTTTTGGGTTTGTTAAATAATTTGAGAATCAGACCATGGTAGATTTCTACAAAAACCCCTACGATTAGAACGATAAGAATCGTAAAATTAATATTTACCTTTAAGTTGAACCATACAAAAGAGTACAGCCCAACCGCCACAATTAGGATAGAAAAAGCAAACTGAAACAAAATCGTGATGGCATCATACCAATAGCCCAGCTTTCGGAAAAAAAATGAAAAAAGAGAAGCACTCAAAAATGTAATTGACAATATAATACTATACTCCAGCCAAGTACTTGCCTTGTCTATAAAGTTACCGTCTAAAATCATAGAGACGATGTTGGCATGTATCACCACTCCATACATATCAGGGGTTCTTTTATCTACATAGTTTTCATTCATAGGCGTGTAGAGCTTGTCATCAAAAGAAATCTGCCCTAACTGCCTGCCCATATACCCTAGAATCACGATTCTATCTTTGAAAGCATCTGGAACAAACCGCCCCTCAAATATATCTGAGAAGTCTATAGCTGTAAATACAGTTCCTTGCTTATCTTCTATATTGCCTAGATTTTGATGCTCCACATTGATATTGCCTTTGTAGTTGATAAATTCATTTTCGAGGTTACGTTCAATAAATTTTTTGGCACTTTGGGCATCATACATTTCAGCGATTTTTAACCCAAAACTATACTGGATGCCCTTGTCTTTGACACTGGTGTAGGGCATAAAAGAGCGGCAGGTATAGAAGCCCGTCTGATTACCGATTCCCTCTGTGGTCAGGTTGGCAAAGCCTCCCTGCGTATATTGGGTGAATAGTTCATTGGAGGTTTCCAAAGAATCAAATTGATTGGTTTTTTCATTAAAATTTGCCAAATCTGTCACAAAAACGATGTTTTTACTCTTAGAAAGTACATTCATCATCATACTATCTATGGCAGGGTCAAGCGGATTTCTAAAAAAAGCATCTACCCCGATGACCTTTGGCTTATACTCTTGGATGATGTTGAGCAGGTCGGCTATTCCTTCTCGCCCTAGCTCACCGATATTGACCACCGTGATGCGGTCATCTGCATTGGGGTTGGGGCGTAGCTGAGAGAACACGATGTCAGTCATGTCAAAATCTTTGGTAGCCTCCGCAATGGGGTTGAGGATTTCCAGATTTTGAAAAAGCGGGATTTTGCTCACTCCCCACAGAGAAAGCAGCACCAGGGTGCTAAGGATGATGTTATGAACAAAGTTTTTAAGCATAAGTACCTCCACTAAAATAGTTTATATTGTTATTTAATCATAAGCAGTTGAAAACCAGCGTATTGAGTAGTTTTCAGCTTTCAATCTTTGATTGTCCATTTACTTAATTGTGTAGTTTATTTTTTTCAAACTCTTCACTTTCTAAAGAAAAAATGATGCATAATTTCTTCATTGAAAGTCAGAAGCTTGTTCTTCAATCCATTTAATTCTGTATCTTTAAAACTCCTAACAAGCAAAAAGAGTACTAAAAACCATTAAATTATATGCGTTCTGATAAAGCTCATCCCAGACCTAAGTTTAGTACAGCACAGTATGTAGAAGGAATTTTGGCACAAAACAAGACCATGTTTAGCCGTGCCATTACACTCATAGAAAGCAATCTGCCTACACACCGCACACAGGCCGAAGAGATTCTGGAGCAAATCCTCCCCTATGCTGGGAAGTCTATCCGATTGGGTATCACTGGTGTGCCAGGGGTAGGCAAGAGTACTTTTATAGAAGCATTGGGCAAACTCGTAACGGCAGAAAACAAAAAACTAGCCGTCCTCGCCATAGACCCAAGCAGCCCACGCAGCAAAGGAAGCATCATGGGTGATAAGACCCGCATGGAAGAACTTGCCATAGACCCACTGGCTTTTATTAGACCTTCTCCCGCAAGGGATTCTCTAGGGGGAGTAGCCCACAAAACCCGAGAAACTATGCTTCTCTGTGAAGCAGCAGGCTATGAAGTGATTTTTGTAGAAACTGTAGGCGTGGGGCAGTCTGAGACATTGGTAAAAGGCATGGTAGATTTCTTTTTGCTGCTCATGCTTGCAGGTGCAGGTGATGAGCTGCAAGGCATCAAAAAAGGAATTATGGAAATGGCAGATGCCATCGCTATCAACAAAGCAGACGGAGAAAATCTCCATGCAGTACGCATCGCCAAGAGTGAATATGAAGGCGCTTTGCACCTCTTTCCACCTTCTGAAAGTGGCTGGCAGACAGAGGTTTTGACCTGCTCGGCACTCCACAAAATAGGCATCAGAGAGATATGGGAACTGATTAAAAAATACCACCAACAGATGAGTGCTTCTGGTTTTTTAACTGAAAACCGCCAAGCACAGCACCTCGAGTGGATGCACCAAACCATCAAACATCAATTAGAAACCTATTTTTATGAAAATAAAGAAATCCGAAAAATGCTCCCCAAAATAGAATTAAAAGTAAAAAAAGGAGATACACCCCCCATACAAGCAGCATATCATTTACTTAGATTCTATCAAGAAAATATTGAAAAAGGCTTGTAATTTGCGTACTTTTGGGGCAGCTAAAGATATAAATAATCTTAAACCCTAAATCATCATAAAATGAGTATCCTAAGAAATCTTATTAACTCAGTCATCGCATCCTCTTCTAACGAAGGCTTCGAGAGAGTAAGAGCACACGAGCTGGCGTCTCAAATAAAAGAAGCCATCCAACAGACCACAGAAGACGGCTCAATCACTGCAGATGAACTTGATGACATCAGCAAGCTCACCGACAAGCTGAGCTTAAGACCTGATGAATTTGATTACATCAAGCTCAATGTGCTTGAACACGTAGTGGACCATATTTTGGCAGATGGAGAAATCAGAGAAGATGAAATGAATCTATTTAAGCGAGTAGAAGACAGCATCAATGTAGCCCCTGAGGACAGAAGCGAAGAACTAAAAGCAAAAGTTGCACGGGTAAAGTCTCTCGTCAAGTAAAGCCACACCAAAAAAGCTGATAAGAGATTGCCAATGAGATTTATTTGGCAATCTCTCTACTCCACAGGTTCTACCCACAGCCCCACAAGCTGCGTAAGCAAGGCAATGTCCCCATGGTCTGCCAAAAGATAAATCTTTTCTACATACTGCTCACGAATCAAAAACTGATACCCAAAAATAGGATGTGCTGTGATAATTCTCTTTTCCAGCAAAGCCTGTAGCACTTTCTTAGACTTATAACGCTTGATAAAATCCTTCTCTGCAATCCAAATCTTCTTATTTCTCATAAATAAACGCTTTATCTTACGTGTATGTGTCTGAGGCTGCTTCAAGGCATAAGTCAAAAACAAATCAATCAATACTTCTTTCTCGTTATTTTCTAAGTTCATAAAAGGATTTTTTTTAGGAATGAGGAGGCTATCTTAAATACAGATGCTTTCTCATAGAAAATGAAAACTTAGGACAAGCCAAAAATAGCAAATACACCTTATAAAATAACAGCATGCAAGAAAAGACTTGAGGAAGCGTCCTCGTCTATCCCTGCACTGGTATTGATAAGAAGTAAAAGACACCAAATAATACGACAATGAGCATCAAACTAACAGGAATGACTATTCTGATGGTCTTTGCAGGTTTTTATGTACATGCACAAGAAGACTCAGAACCCAATAAAAATCACCGCACTTTGACCATGTCAAGGCAAAGTACAGTAACTCTAAAAGCCAATAAATCTTTGTTAAAAGAAATAAAAGCAGCCAATAAAACCGCTGTTCAAGATAAACAAAGTGCTTATACCTTACTTAGTAAGGATTTTTATTACATTGCAGGAAAACCAACTTGGTCTTACCCTTACGATAAAATAATTCACAAGCCACTTGCGAATATCTCTCCCAAAGATAAAAATGGGACATCCTTCAAAAAAAGACTTTTTACCATCAAAGAGACTCCTTTCCAAGCAGATATAGAGGCCAGGATTTATTTCCAAAGTGGAGAACATACCCTTGCAAGCCGAAACAAAATACAGTTTGATAACTTGCTTAGGGTCATACACGAAACCCTCAGCAAACATCAAGAGCAACACCCCAACGAAGACTTCTACGTCTGGATTAGCATCAAAGGCTTCACAGACCCCCAGCCCTTCTATGCCAATCAGCCAACCCAAGAGCGTGAAAAAAGCAATTTGAATCTCTCTAAACAGCGTGCAAAACAGCTAGAAATTTACCTAAAACTAGAGTTAAAACAAAAAGTCAAATACTTAAAGATTGAGAGTGAAGGCTGGGGTGAGGCATTGCCTCCACACATCTCTCCGATACAAATCGAGGATGCACACAGAAGACTTTGCCTAGTGATGGTTCATTTTTACCCTGTCAATCAAGAGGATATGCACCAACAAGACAAAGACCTTTCTATCATACCAGGAAGGTAAGCTTTGTAACTTTAAGAAGTAGCTGCCACCCAAAAACCAAAGAGTCTGTATCTTTGTTAAAGAATCAAAGAACAAAGGATGCAAAAGAACAAAGGAGCAAACAGTACTTATTTCGGGAATATCTTAGAAGGCATCAAATCTTCTTGGACTGGGCTGAGGCTGTCGCTGAGGCACTTCAAGCAAGCAAGCCAAAAACATTTACCCAACAATGTAGATGACCCAGATTATTTTAAACAAAGCACAGGCATCGTTACGCTGCAATATCCTTATGAAGCCCTCCCCATTCCTGATAATGGGCGGTATCGCTTGCACAATGAAATGGATGACTGCATCGTCTGCGACAAATGTGCAAAGGTCTGCCCCGTAGATTGCATAGACATAGAACCCATCAAAGCCACTGAGCAGGTAGGCACTGCCTCCGATGGCTCACCCATTCGCTTGTATGCCGCTAAGTTTGACATAGACATGGCGAAATGCTGCTACTGCGGCTTGTGTACTACAGTCTGCCCCACAGAGTGCCTCACAATGACCAAAAGCTATGACTACAGTGAGACCGATGTACGCAATATGAATTACCACTTCTCAAACATCAGCCCCGAACAAGCACAAGAAAAAATGGATTTGTTGGTTCTTTTTCAGAAAGAAAAAGAAGAAGCAAAAGCTAAAGCCCAAAGAGAAAAAGCAGAAACAATCATTTCGGAAGAAACTGAGAAGCCCCAAGCTCGCCCCAAGTTTACCCCCAAAATGAAGGCAAAGCCTGCGGACACTCCTGCGGAAGAAACTGAAAAGCCCCCAACTCGCCCCAAGTTTACCCCCAAAATGAAGGCAAAGCCTGCGGACACTCCTGCGGAAGAAACTGAAAAGCCCCCAACTCGCCCCAAGTTTACCCCCAAAATGAAGGCAAAGCCAAGCAACCCAAAGCCAGAAGAAGACCCAGAGGAAGGCAAAGACTAGGCAATGGCTAACGTTTTTTGTTTTTTAGCAATGCTTGCAAGGCCTGTACCTCATCTCTCATCCGAGCAGCCTCAATAAAATCAAGCTCTTTGGCAGCTTTTTGCATGGCCTTTTGCGTTTGTTGGATTTGCTTCTCGAGTTCTTCGGCACCCATATATGCCACTACAGGGTCAGCAGCAAGGTTTGGTTGCTCAGGCTCTAGGTAATAGGTCTTCGCCATTTTATTTCTATCCGCCACATTGGTTTGCTGCATGATGGCTTCTTTAGATTTTTTGACAGTGTAAGGCGTGATATTGTGCTCTTTGTTGTATTCTGCTTGGATGATTCGGCGGCGTTGGGTTTCATCTATAGCCCTTCGCATAGAATCTGTAATCTTATCAGCATACAAAATCACCCTTCCTCTTTCGTTACGTGCGGCACGCCCAATGGTCTGAATCAGGGAGCGTTCGTTTCTCAAAAAACCCTCTTTGTCGGCATCCATAATCGCCACCAGTGATACTTCGGGTAAATCTAGCCCTTCTCTCAAGAGATTGACCCCAATCAAAACATCAATTACACCCAATCTCAGCTCACGCAAAATCTCCACACGCTCTATGGGTTTGATTTCGGAGTGAATGTAGCGGCATTTGATGCCGATTTTGTCCATGTATTTGCTCAATTCTTCCGACATTCGCTTGGTCAGTGTCGTTACCAGTACTCGCTCATCTAGCTGAATGGTTTTGTCTATTTCTTCTAATAAATCATCTATTTGGTTGAGGCTGGGGTGTACGCTGATTTCGGGGTCAAGCACACCTGTAGGGCGGATAAGCTGCTCCACTACTACGCCACCAGACTCCGCAAGCTCATAATCTGCAGGGGTGGCACTGATGTAAATCACTTGATTGATAAGGCTCTCAAATTCATTAAAATTCAAGGGGCGGTTGTCCATTGCCGAAGGCAACCTAAAGCCATAATCCACCAGCACACTCTTGCGAGAGCGGTCTCCTCCGTGCATTCCCCTCACTTGTGGAAGCGTAACGTGGCTTTCATCTATCACCATAAGATAATCTTCTGGAAAATAATCTAAAAGGCAGAAAGGACGAGTGCCAGGTTTTCTTCTATCAAAATACCTTGAATAATTCTCAATGCCCGAGCAATAGCCCAATTCACGCATCATCTCTAGGTCAAATTCTGTCCGTTCTTTGATGCGTTTGGCTTCTTCCACACGGTTTTCCATCTCGAAGTATTTAATCTGCTTCACGAGGTCTTCTTGTATTTCATAAATGGATTGATGCAAAAGGTCTTGCCCTGTTACGAAAAGATTGGCAGGAAAAATAGAAATCTGTGTTTCGTCTGAAAGTTTTTGGTTGCTGTAAGGGTCTATCCGCTGAATGCTTTCTATCTCATCTCCCCAAAAGAAAATTCGGTAAGCAAAATCATCATAGGCCACAAAAATATCTACAGTATCTCCTTTTACCCTAAAATTCCCTCGGGCAAATTCCCCCTCTGTGCGGCTGTAAAGAATATCAACCAACTGAAACAGGAATTTATTGCGACTGACCACGTCCCCTACTTGGAGGCGAATGACATTTTTGCTAAATTCTTCGGGATTGCCCATCCCATAAATACAAGAAACAGAGGCAACTATCAGCACATCACGCCGCCCAGTGAGCAAGGCAGAAGTAGCACTGAGGCGTAGTTTCTCGATTTCTTCATTGATAGAAAGCTCTTTTTCTATATAAGTACCCGAAGAAGCCATAAAAGCCTCAGGCTGGTAATAATCATAGTAAGAGATAAAATATTCTACAGCATTCTCAGGAAAAAACTGCTTAAACTCTCCGTAAAGCTGTGCTGCAAGGGTTTTGTTGTGGCTAATCACCAAAGTAGGGCGGTTGAGCTGTGCCACCACATTGGCAGCCGTGAAGGTCTTGCCTGAGCCTGTTACGCCGAGGAGGGTCTGGGCTTTTTCGCCTTGTGAGATGCCTTTGATGAGCTGCTCAATGGCACGAGGCTGATCGCCCGTAGGCACAAAATCAGATACTAATTTGAATGACATACAAAGGTTGTTTACACTAACAAAGCACAAAGAAAATATTACTTACTAAAGAGGTAAACGAATCTCAATAAATTTCTAAACTCACATAGCACCAATAGATATTCCAAGTTCTTTTTTATCATTAAGAATATCATTGACTTTTTTTTATCACTAGGCTCAAGACACCCTGCAAAATGAGTAATAGGATTTTTATGCACCAGTTCTCTGTGTTTAAATGGGTTTTTGAGTAAATCCAAGGGTTCAAACATTTACATTAAAATGCTTGGGTTGTCTAAAAGACTCTATTTCTTCTATGATTTGTTATTTTAAGTGCATATTTAATGAGTTAAAATATTTTGAAGATGAAAACACCTAATCTCTCTATTTGTAGTTTCGTAAACTAAGATTAACACTAATTACAAAGTGTATAAGCTAGATTTATAAGGTTTAGTTTGATTGAACACATGATTTTTTGCAGCAAAAGCCAAAAATTTATAAAATACAGCAGACGACAAGTACGAAAGATGTGTCAAAAAACAAAATAAAAAACTTGCACACAGCATAATAATCTACTAACTTTAAAAAGCAGAAAATCAGAGAACATAAACAAAGGCTATATTTCTACCAGAAACCAAAATAAGACGATGAAATACCAAAATATCAGAGAAGAAGAACTCAAAAACAAAGTAGCAAAAGAATATTTTTGGCTCTATGACTGCACCAAAATCATAGGCAATGTGGATTTTTGTGTGTCTATGCACCAAAGCGATACCCCACTCTTTGAGCAAGAGTCTATCCTCTGGGCAGAGGCAAAAAAAGGCAGTGCAGATTTACACAAATCACTCGTGCAGCTCATCTTGACCATCGGCAAGGCTCGCACTTTTGATACCTACTTGCCGCCTGCACTGCTGGGGGCTTTTGATGCCGAAAAAATCGCTTTTATTCCTTACAATGACATTCATGATATTTTTTACCTCAATGACTTCAACTGGAACGTAACGCCCTCTCAGCACAATACCAAAGAGTTTCAGCTAGTCTATCAAAAAGTAAAAAATAGCCTAGAAGAAAAATCTTTGATGTTTGACTACGAAAAAGACGACAAAGAACTCCGAAGATTCATCAAAGATAACTTCGTGGCGGGTAAATACGGACTGACCAAAACACGCATTGACAAAAATAATTTTATGGTCATTTATAACAAATGGCTGCAAACCGTCAAACCGACCATTGCCGTAAAATGGGAATTAGTCAAGAAAATAGGCGTTATTGACGGAGATTTTTATTTGGCTGATTTGCTCTCACAAGAAAACGAAACGCTTAAAGATTCGCTTTTTGTACTGCTCCAAAAAGACCACTATGAACTAGAGAGGCAAATGCACGAAAATGGTTTGTTTACTTCTAGCAAAACAGCTTTTACAGATAAACAAAAAGCACATACGCAATTCTGGAACAAATACGAACGTCCACCCAAAGAAGAATATTGGGATTATATCATCAAACGAAGAGATTTGCTCGTACCGCAAGATGTGCGAGAGCGAAAAGGCAGCTTCTTCACCCCTCAAATCTGGGTAGAACTTTCCCAAAAGTACCTCACAGACGTATTGGGCGAAGATTGGCAAGACGAATATTACATCTGGGACTGCGCCGCAGGAACAGGCAATCTGCTGGCAGGATTGACCAACAAATACCACGTCTGGGCTTCTACCCTAGACAGACAAGATGTAGAGGTAATGAAAGACCGCATCCAAAATGGAGCTAACCTCTTAGAAGACCACGTCTTTCAGTTTGATTTCTTGAATGATGATTTTTCTAAATTGCCCAAAGACCTCCAAGCCGTCATCAATGACCCCGAAAAACGCAAAAAATTAGTCGTTTATATCAATCCGCCTTATGCGGAGGCTGGGAATGCCAAGCAAAAATCTGGTACAGGTACAAACAAAGACGGAACAACCGTAGAAAATAAAACTTATGAAAAATACAAAGCCAAAATTGGTAAGGCAAGTAATGAACTATTCACTCAGTTTTTTATAAGAGTTTATGAAGAGTTGAATGGTTGTATCCTAGCAGAATTTTCAAAGTTAAAATTATTACAATCTTCTAATTTTGCAGAGTTTAGAAAGGTATTTCAGGCAAAACTAGCAAAACTTTTTTTAGTGCCTGCGGATACTTTTGACAATGTAAAGGGAAAGTTTCCGATAGGATTTTTTATCTGGAATACGTCTGTTGAAGATTACTTTAAAAGAATAACAGCAGATGTTTTTGATAAAAATGCTAAGAAAATCAGACGCAAAAAAGTACATAGCTACGACAATGAAAAGGGAAAAATCAACACTTGGCTATCATTTGTTTCAAAAGATATAGTTCAGGAAGATAAAATTGGGACAATTCACTCAAATAGCAATGATTTTCAGCATCAAAATGATGTATTCATTGATAACACAAACACAAAAAAAACCTTTGGAGGTTTACATATTCCCATCACTAATTATAATCTTAAACAAGTATCCATACTATTAGCTGTTCGTCATTGCATAGAAGCTACTTGGCTCAATGACCTTGACCAGTTTTTATATCCTAACAAAAAGTGGGAAAAAGACACCAAATTTCAGAATGATTGCTTGGCTTTTACACTATTTCATGGACAAAACCGAATCACTTCCGAACATGGTACAAATCATTGGATACCTTTCACGGAATATGAAGTAGATTCGAGAGAGAAATTTGAGAGTAATTTTATGACAGACTTTATCAAAGGCAAGATTAAATCAAAATCCAATGGAGATATTTTCGGGAATGGCAAAATAAATCACCACGCTCTTGAGTTCTCAGCCGAAGCCCAAGCCGTCTTTGAAGCAGGCAAAGCCCTTTGGAAATATTACCATGCAAGCATCAAGAAAATTTTAGGGATTAGCAGTGAAGTTATCAATGCAAGTTTGTATGACATCAGGGCGTATTTTCAGGGCAGAAATGCCAAAGGCAGAATGAACAGCCGAAGCGATGACGAAAAATACACGGAGCTAATCGGTAATTTACGTGAAGCACTCAAAGTGTTGGCTCAGAAAATAGAGCCAAAAGTCTATGAATATGGATTTTTGAAGTAGCACGAAGCGATGACTTTAGTGAGTGGTTTACTCCTAAAATAAATATTTTCTTGCTAAACTTGTCAAGAACTGATAGCGTAAAATCTGATAGAATCATTTTCCAAAAAATAGATATGTCCCAAATTAAATTTCTTCTGTTTTTCATCTTTTTGAATGGCTGGTTTTCCCCTCTACTTGCCCAAAACTACTATGCCAAAGAGCGTTTTGAGAAGGGAGAAGTAGAACTTCATGTAGGAGATTTTGGGGAGGCAGTCAAATATTATGACCAAGCCATTGGAAGCTATCAGAAGTACACAGCGGCTTTTTTTTCCAGAGGAAAAGCACATTACCACCTTGAGCAATTTGAAAAAGCCCAAAAAGATTTTGAAAAAGTATTTGCCTTAGATGCCAAACGCATAGATGCTCTTTTTTACAAAGGGGTTATTCTTTATGAGCAGCAATATTTTGAGAAAGCCATAGAGGTATTTGACCAAGCACTTTCAAGAGACCCACAATACGCCATTGTCTATAACTACCGTGCAGAATGTTACAGAGAATTGGGGCTCAACTCACAGGCCATCAAAGATTATAGTGAAGCCATCCGATTAGATTCACTCATCCCTGTATTGTATTTGGGAAGAGGCAAGTGCTATTTGGTCAGTGAAAATTATGCAGATGCAACACAGGATTTTTCTAAAGCCATCGCTTTAGAGCCACGAAAACTGAGCTACTACCGCTACAGAGCTGAAGCACAGTATCTCCATGGAGCCTACGCCCTTGCATCAGAAGATATGGATTATCTGAGCAGACAAGCAGAGAGTGAGGTACAAATACACGAGTACAGATTGAATGCTTTTTGCAAGGCATCTGTCCAAGACTATGCAGGAGCAGCCCGTGTCATCACAGAGCTTTTGCGTAAAGCCCCTGATGACATAGAGGCACTTACAGAGCGTGCAGTATATTATACCAAACAAGGCAAATCAGCCGAAGCCATTCAAGATTTTGAAAAAGCATTGCAATTACAACCTGAAAACATAGAAAATCACTTGGCTTGTGCCAGACTGTATATGCACACTGAGCAGTATCAGGCGGCACAAACACACCTCAGAGTAGCCCTAGAAAAAAACTTAGAAGACGCTGAAATTTGGTATTTATTGGGGCTTTCTTATTTTTATTTAGAAGAAAAATCGCTTGCAAAGCAGCACCTCATCAAGGCAGCAACGCTAGACTATCCCGCAGAAGAAATGCCCAAAAAAGTCTATAAACTTGCCAAAAAGGGCTACCGAAAAAGAAAGTAATCTCTTTTTTGCTTGAAACAAAGAGCTTGAGAAACACAGCCAAGCAGAAGACTCTTAGCGCATTTGTCCCCCCAAAAATAAGCAAATAACACCTCAGAAATTTTAAGTTCAATTTTTTTACCAAACATTTTGAGGTTTTTATCCTTTTTAAGAAAGTTTAATATTATTTCTATAACAAATTATGAATTATGATACAAAATAAGCAATGCCGCCTAGCCAAAAGACCCATAGGCATGCCCAATGCAGAAAACTGGAACATCGTAACCGAAGAACTTCCAGAACTCAAAGAAGGTGAATTACTCATCAAAACTATGTATATCTCTCTTGACCCTGCCATGCGTGGCTGGATGAATGAAGGCAAATCATACATCCCTCCTGTGGGCATAGATGAAGTCATGCGTGCAGGCACTGCAGGCAAAGTAATCGCCTCTAAAAACCCTGATTTTAAAGAAGGTGATTTTGTAACAGGTGGCATAGGCGTACAGCAATACGGAATCTCTAAGGGAGAAGGCTTGGTAAAAGTAGATACTTCTATCGCTCCGCTACAGACCTATTTAGGCGTGCTGGGGATGCCAGGCATGACGGCATATTTTGGTTTTATGGATTTAGGAAAGCCACAAGAAGGCGAAACCATCGTCATCTCTGGTGCAGCAGGGGCCGTAGGCTCAGTAGTAGGGCAGCTTGCCAAAGCCAAAGGCTTGCACGTGGTAGGCATTGCAGGTGGTGAAGACAAATGCAAGTATGTAGTAGAAGAGTTTGGCTTTGATGCCTGTGTAGATTACAAAAGCAGTGATTTCAAACAAGCCCTCAAAGAAGCCACTCCCAAAGGAGTAGATATTTATTTTGACAATGTGGGCGGTGATATTTTAGATTTATTGCTTACCAGAATCAACCGTGGCGCCAGGATTCCTATCTGTGGGGCAATCTCTCAATACAACAATACCACCCCCGTCAAAGGGCCGAGCAATTACCTTTCTCTACTCGTAAACAGAGCAAGAATGGAAGGCTTTGTGGTATTTGATTATGCTCCTCGCTACCGTGAGGCAGTGATAGATATGGTAGGACTGATGAAGAAAAACCAACTCAAAGCCAAAGAACACATTGTAGATAAAGATATAGACGCTTTTCCTGAGACTTTATTGATGCTTTTCAAGGGTGAAAATCTTGGAAAATTAGTGCTCAAAGTAGCACAAGAAGATGAAGTGAAGTAAGGGCTAATTTATTAAATACTAAGTTGCTGATAATGAGTGCTTTGGTGATGGCAAATGTGTATTTCACCTTTGGGCCATTCCTAAGACATTAAATCAGTAATGCACAAAGTTCTGAACATCGGCTTCCTAGATTCCCTTTTGGGTATTTAGGGAGCTGTTTTTTTTGTTTTGGTAAGTTTGTTAAATCGGTCAGGATAATCTGTAATCAGTCCATCTACACCCAATCTAAGCATTTTGCGCATGTCTTCAGGCTCATTGACCGTCCAGGGGATGACCTTCATGCCCAGTTCTTTGGCTTTCTTCACCTCAGCCACGTTGAGTCTTTTGTATTCGGGGCTATATACTGAGGGAGTAAAGCCCAATTCTTTGATATTCGCCTCAATGCTTTTATTGTTTCCTACAAGCAAAACCAAAGGAATCTCTTCATTCAATCTCTTAAAAGCCCGCAAAGTCCGCACATCAAAAGATTGGATAAAAACACGGTCTAATATTTTTAAATTTTTGATTTCTTGGTAGAGCAGACGGGCAAACTCCTCTGGTGCAGGGTGAAAAATACTATCTCCTTCAGGAGAAGACTTGGTCTCGATGTTATAAAAAACTTTCGGGCGTTTTTTTTCTATGAGGTAGGCTTCCACATGGCTTACCATTTCTTGGAGTGTAGGTTTATAAGTCTTCTGAGGCTTTTGCTCAGGGAAGCGAGGATTTCCCCAGCTTCCACAGTCATAGGCTTGAATTTCTTCGGCAGTAAACAGATACAGGTTGTATTTCTCTTCTTGTTTGGGCTGTATGGTATCTCCTTGGGCATCGTGGCATATCTCAGGGGAGAAAAAAGGCTCATGAGAAATGATGATTTGATTGTCTTTACTCACCACCACATCCAGTTCTAAGGTCCTGACGCCGAGTTCTATAGCTTTGATAAATGCGGGGAGACTATTCTCAGGCATCAGGCCTCTTGCCCCCCTGTGTCCTTGCAGGTCAAAAGTTGTATTCAGGCGGATATTTGCCATATCAGTGGGAGCACCAAGCCCCGTTACTTTGTGTTGGCTTGTATCTCTGTAGTGGCATTGTGTGCTTGAGAGTGCAAGCAAGACCCATACTATCAGGTATTTAGATAGAGGAGAATGATAAAATTCAGGCATAAGGCAAGTAATAAGTTATTGTTTTTTTCTACGAAACCAAACCAAAGCCCAAAGCGCCACAATGATGACAAAAGAAATAATCATCAGGCGAGTAAAATTCTGGGCAGATTGAAGCACAGGGTTTTTGTCCTGAGCCTGAATAGTACAATTTAAACCAAAAAAAATTAAAAAAAGTAAGATGTTTTTCATACAGTCAGAAGGCTTAGTAATGCGCCAAAAATAAAGATTAATATTGAATTAACAGAAAATATTCTTGAAAATCACTTTGAGAATGTTCACAAAAAATTAATATAGACTGAAAACAGCAGCTATGACCTATCAATACCTCAAATCAGTATAAAATATGCTGCCTTCGCCTCTCTGCCAAAGTGTAAACAGGGTTTTTACCAAGGCATAAAATAAATGTGTAGTTAAGAGGTGGAAAATATGGAATAAATAAATTGTTTAGACAATAATTGTCATAAATACAATATCTCTGTCTTTTAAAGCAATAGATTACAGAATATTTCAAGTATTTTGCTACTTGCCAAAGAATAGAAATGCTACGTAGTGAGCATAAATTTGTTCTCGAATTATTTCAAAATAAATATTTTTTTGAGTAGGTTTGCTAAATAATAATAAAAAAGTAATCTTAAATTATTAAAAGTATGAAGCAAAAATTACTATTAATGCTGTTTTTAGTGTTTACAGTCGCTTTTTCGGCACTTGCACAAGATAAGACAGTGAAAGGACGCATAACCGACCCCGAAAACGGAGAAGGGCTGCCAGGCGTAAACGTACTAATTAAAGGGACTAGTACTGGCACAATAACTGACGTAAATGGAAACTACACACTCTCTGTGCCACAAGGCGCTACGCTTGTATTCAGAGCCGTGGGTTTTGTAACACAAGAGATTGTAGTAGGTGAACAGACTACTATTAATCCCTCAATGAGTGTTGATACCAAGGGCTTGGATGAAGTAGTAGTAACGGGATACCGTGATGAGTCAAGAATTAAGTCGGTATCTTCAGTATCCACAATTTCAAGTGGAAGTATAGAGCAGGTGCCTGTATCTACTTTTGATCAGATTTTACAAGGCCAGGCACCTGGATTATTAATACAGGCTGGAAGTGGTCGCCCAGGAGCGGCAGCCTCAGTTGTAATCAGAGGTATCAACTCCATCAATGCAAGTACTGATCCTCTATATGTAGTAGATGGAATCCAGATTAATGCTGGTGACTTTGCTACACTAAACCCAAATGACTTCGATAAAGTAAGTGTTTTGAAAGATGCTGCTGCTACTTCTATTTATGGATCTAGAGGAGCAAATGGAGTAATCGTGATTACCACAAAAAGAGGTAAAGCTGGAAAAACGCAGTTTAATTACCGTTTTTTATATGGTCGCTCTTTCAAACCACAGTTCAGAGGTTTTCGTCCACTTACTACCAATGAGGTAATAGACCTAGAGCAAGAATTTGGATTAGGTTACACGGTAGGTTTACCTTCAGAAAGAATTGAAGAGTTTCGCAATATCGAGACAGATTGGTTTGACGCTTTTGTAAGAGATGCCAACACTTGGTCTCATGAAGTAAATGCTTCAGGCGGTAGCGAAAGTCTTCGCTATTATGTGTCAGGTAACTTCTTTGGACAAGAAGGAACTGCCATAAGAAGTGGGTTAGATAGATATACACTAAGAGTAAATCTAGATGGAGGTGCGCCAAATGACAACTTCCGTTTCGGGACAAGCCTATCACTAGGATACTCTCAATCAACTAATACAAATGGTGAGGGTGGTGCATTTGGTTCAAACCCATTTTTCGGTGGTATCCGTCAGAAGCCTTACATTCCTATCTATGATGAAAATGGTCTAAACGGTTACTATGGTCCTGTGAATGCAGACGGAACTCCAAATCCTGATGCTCTAATTACTTTTAATCCTATAGAGTTTAGAGATCAAAGTACAGAGTCAGATGATGAGTTAAAGCTGATAGGAAGTATTTATGCAGAATATGATATTCCTAAAATAGAAGGATTAACTATCAGAACACAATGGGGTGCTGACTATAGAAGTAGGACTTTCTTTAACTTAAGAAATCCGAATTCAATCTCAGGTCGGACATCTCCTGGTGCTAATCCTGCTACAGGAACAGGGGGTATCTTAACTCAGTCTTGGAATAGAAGAATTAGATTTAATGGAAACACATCTATTAACTATACACGCAGCATAGGAGAAGACCACGAAATATCTGCAACGATATTCAATGAAATTTTCTATCAAAATTTCAGTAATTTCCAACTTACGGGCTATGGGCTTGGTAGGATTACTGATATAGCCAATGGCATAAATGAACAAGCCAACCCTCCTGCCTTATCAGGTGGTGAGACAGCCAACTCTCTTATCTCTTACTTCGCAGATTTTACATATACCTTCAAAGGAAAGTACTCTGCTAAAGTAGGTGCTCGTAGAGATGGTTCTTCTAGGTTTGGTAGAAACAATCGATTTGCTAACTTTTTCTCAGTGGGTGCAAACTGGATTCTTTCAGAAGAGAGTTTCATGAAGAATGTGTCCTTTATAGATTTACTGAAACTGAGAGTAAGTTATGGTACTGCGGGTAACCAAGAGGTTGGAGACTTTGATGACTTAGAAGTATATGGTGCTGGTGTATATAATGGACAGCCTACACTTGTTCCTGGTATCGGCAATCCAGACTTGCGCTGGGAAACCAACAATCAGTTTAACATAGGGATTGAATATGGTCTCTTCGAAAGTCGCATTACTGGTTCAATAGAGTACTATAATAACCTTACCACAGACTTATTCTTAGATGCACAGCTTTCAAGAACTACTGGATTCAGTAGCTTGGATCTGAACGTAGGAGAAATGAGAAACTCTGGTATAGAGATTCAAGTAAATGCAAACTTGTTAAATACGAATGGATTCCGTTGGGATATATCTGGAAACTATTCGTACAATGATAACAAAATTGAAAAGCTATACAATGGGCAGGAGCTTGAGTTAGGTACTTTCATACTTAGAGAAGGAGAGCCTTTCGGGAGTCACTATTTTGTAGAAAGAGTGGGCGTGGATCCATCTACAGGTCAGTATCTATGGTATGACTTGAACGGGAATGTTACCAATGTATTCAACGAAAATAATAGGACTACCAACCATGGGATAGCTTATGCACCTCACTATGGTGGTATCACAAATACGCTCTCTTACAAGGGAGTTACCATATCTGCATTGTTTACTTATGCAGCAGGAAATACGCGTTTAGACAATGATAGATTTTTCTTAGAAGATCCAGGTCGTTTAGGTACTGCCAATGTATCAGATGCTGTGCTTGATATATGGAGACAGCCAGGTGATATTACTGGAATTGCCGCCTTTGGTCAGGCTCGCCGTTTTGATTCAGGTTTTATTCAAGATGCTTCTTTCTTAAGGCTTAGAAACGTAACAATGTCATATCAATTGCCTACTGCTGCGGTTCAGAAAGCTGGTCTTAGATCTGCAAGAGTGTATGTACAAGGACAAAACGTGTTTACATTCACAAACTGGTCTGGTCTTGACCCTGAGGATAGCTCAAACGTAGGCTTGGGTAATTATCCTGCACTACGTCAGTGGACTATTGGTGCAGACATTGGTTTTTAACATCCTTTAATCTTATAAATGATTCAATATGAAAATTATAAATTCTTTAAAATATTTGGTGATATCACTTCTAGTCTTCTCGACATCATGTCAGGATTTTACGGAGATAGAACCCAGAGGCGTAATAGCAGCCAACTTGGCTTTTAGAAATATAGAAGATTTTAATCAGGCTTTGGCAGGTGCATACGATGTACTCCAACTTGGAGGCTACTATGGCTCGACTTACTCTATCATGCCCGATATCATTTCGGATAACTTAAAAGTAACATCTGAACAAAGAGGCTTCTTCCTATTTCAAAGAGACTGGGGCTACTCTCCCTCAGATGACCCTGGCATGTGGGCTACTTTGTATGCAATGCTCAATAGAGTAAATACAGTGATTACTCGCATCGAGCCTTTTAAGGCAGAAGATGAGCAGAAGCACAACAGAATATTGGCACAAGCCTTATCTCTACGTGCAATGGTGCATTTTGACTTACTGAGATATTATGGTATAAGTTATGACCGTAACAATGCAGATGCACAAGGTGGAGTGGTTGTAGTTACAGAGGTGTTGTCTCCAACTGCCCTGCCATCTCGCTCTACTGTATCACAGACTTATGATCAAATTTATGATGATTTACGTGCAGCAGAGTTGTTGTATGCTGATATAGATGCCCCCGTAAATGTAAGTGCGGGAGAAAGACACTATATGGATTTATTGGCAATGAAAGCATTGCGTGCAAGGGTGTCATTATATGCAGGCCTATGGGATGATGCCATAGACTATGCCCTCGATGTAGTGGCTGAAGTTCCTCTAGTCAATACTACTAATTTTGTAACGATGTGGAGAGATGATACTTTTGCAGGAGAGAATATATTGAGTGTTCATTACAGTAATGTAGAAGGTGGATTTGGAGCTACAAATTTACTTTGGAGTCCTAGCAATGCTGCAACACCTTTTGTAGGAGGAGCTTCTCAGTTTACATATTCTGATAACTTAGTGGGCACCTATGCTGCTGATGATATACGATTTACCACTTGGATAGTAAATGCTCCAGTTGATAAAAATTATGATTTCATTCAGAGTAAGTACCCAGATAATGGGGTCAATATATTCTCCGATTTTAAGATATTTAGGACAGGAGAGATGTATTTAATTCTTGCTGAAGCTTACTTTAACAACAATGACGAAACCAATGCAAGACGTTATCTAAATGACTTGCGTGCCGCAAGGCAGCCTAGCTTTGATGCAGCCGCTGACGGTAACCAAACGGGTAATCTGCTTGCCTTAGTTATTGAGATAGAGAGAAGAAAAGAATTGGTGATAGAAGGGCATCGCTGGTTTGATTTGAGAAGACTTAACAAGGGCGTAGTGAGAGATCCAGCTGATTTCATCTCTCCTACTTCTCAATTTACATTAGATTCTTCTAGTCCTAAATTCGTGTTCCCTATTCCTCAGTCTGAGACTTTTGCGAATCCAAATATACAGCAGAACCAAGGGTATAATTAATTTATGAAATTTTTAAAGTAAGAAAATTATGATCAAGAAAATAAATAAAATATATTCAGCGCTTTTGTTAGTTATGGCATTTGTAGCTACCTCTTGTGGCCCTGAAATAGAGAATCCAATATATAGTGATGGGGCATATCTAGTGTTTTCACAGTCTCAGGCAAGTGTGGGAGATGGAAACCCTGGCGAAGGCAACGAGGTGAGAGCGAAAGTAATCAGGGGTGGAACTTCTAACTATAGCACTGACCTGACGGTCAATTATACACTTACAGCTACACTATCTGATGGTAGTAATGGTTCTGACCGTATTACGGATGAAAGTGCAGGTTCAATTACTATTCCTGCTGGAAGCCCCAGCGAAGATATCGTTTTACGGACAGTAGGGAACGCTGAAGTCGGAGATTTAAGTGTCACAGTTGTCATACAGATTACAAGTGTAACTGATGCTTCTCTTAGCATAGGTTTTAGAGGGCCTGATGCTTTATCATCTACTTTTACACTTACTATCCTAGACGATGACTGTCTCATTAGTTTAGCACCTGCATATGCAAATATAGTAAATGGAAATCAGGCTGCTGCAAGAACTGTCACCATCGTAGAAAACGCAGATGGAAGTTACAGAATTTCAGATATGCACGGATATGTTACAAATCTTGGCAACCCACTCGCTGTAGGTGGTAATTTTACAATCGATGCCAACAACAATGTAACCATACCTCCACAAGTAGCTTTTGGGGTTCTTAACTACAGTGGCTCTGGCTCTTTTAATACTTGTAACAATATACTTACATATACGCTTACTGAAAACTTTTTTGGGAATGTAACAAATCATGAAGTAATTGTAAGATAAGTTTTATCAGATTCATTTTTAAAAAGCACTTAATTTTATATTAGGTGCTTTTTAAAAAAAAATAAACAAAAATCTTTCCTTAATCATTTATGTATAGTAGTACATAACTTAGAAAATCATGAAATATTTAATCACTCTTTGCTCAATTATTCTTTTGTTATCAAATTTAGAACTGAGGTCACAAGCGCTTCGGATATTGGATCTCATAGACCCTAATCAGCAAAATACAGCCCTGATGTATGGAGGAGAAGGGGAGGTAAATTACATAGGTTCTCCTTTTTTTATAGAGGATTGGGTAATCGGGAATGTTAAGACAAACACTGGCACTGAATTCAAGAATATCAGGTTAAAGTATGAATCTTACAGAAACTACCTTTTTACCAAGAAAGAAGAAGAAAGTATAGTCATTACAAATGACCTTATAGAGACTTTCTCTTTTGATTATGATGGGGAAACTTATAATTTCAAAAATATGCAGTTGTCTGAGTCTGGAGATAGGAAAAGCTTTGTAAGGGTCATTTATGAAGGAGAACGTGTTTCTATTTATCAAGCATTCTCTAAAAAACTGTTACAAGGTGGCACTATCGACAATGGATACACAAGTGTCAAAAAAACTAAAGATAAGTTTATAGATGTTGAGAAACTATATGCTAAGATAAACGGAGAAGTTAAAGAGATAGGAACTAGCAAGAAGTATTTCTATGAGCTATTTCCACAAAAAGAGAATGAAATAAAGACTTTTTTTAAGACTAATGACGTAAATACCAAAGAAACGAAGGGTTTAGTTAAGTTGGCTACATACTTAGATGATTTGGTAGAGTAGTTAGTTTTAATTACTATGCTACTGAATATTAAAATTTAAAAAGGTGGCACTCATTTACCTTCTTTCTCTCAAAGTTATAGCTATCGGTGAGGTAAAACTGTTTGAAAAAAAGTTTCAAAAAACTAAATCTAAATGTGATGATAAAAAAAATATACCAAAGATTTTTACTGCTTTTTCCGCTTGCTTTCCTATCTGTTTACAATATACAGGGGCAAATTAACCAGTCTGAGACCCCTTATAGCTCAAGCGAGTATTTTCAGCAGGTTATCACTCCTTTGCACACTATAGAGACTCGTGCAATAGATGTTCCAGACAGAGACCAAATTAAATCTGAAATAGAGGCAGGCCTCTTACCTGCTAATCCTTTTGCAAAGGCGATTTACCTAGATTACGATTGGAATAATTCAGGTTCTTGGATAGACCTCCCAGGAGGGGATAGGCTCTGGATGTTAAAGTTAAAAGCGAACGATGCCGTTTCTTTGCATATAATTTGTGAAGAGTTTGAAATACCAGAAGGTGCTAAACTATTTGTATATAATGATAACAATATACTAGGACCATTCACTCATCTTAATAATCAAAAACATCGGAAGTTCACCACAGAAGTGTTGAAAGGTGACAATCTAACCATAGAATATTATGAGCCAGCAAGTGTACGAGGACAAGGCTCTATGAAAATTAAACGAATTGATTATGGTTTTCAAGCTTTTGACTGGGAACTAGCAGAAGAAGATATACAAAAACCAAGGTTATACTCAAGCTACAAAGTACAAGACGGAAGTGGTACCTGTAATATTAATATTAGATGCCCTATCGCTGAGGACTGGCAAGACCACAAACGTGCCGTAGCTCGTGTTGTAGTAGTTACTTCACAAGGCTCAGGACGATGCTCAGGCTCACTCATAAATAACGGAAACAATGATGGCACACCTTATTTTCAGTTGGCTTGGCATTGTGAAATGTCTCCATCTGATGTAACTATCAATTACGAGAGTTGGCAATTTACATTTAATTATGAGGCTACTACTTGCGCCTATAACTCACCAGAAACATCCTCAAACTCCATTATAGGGTGTACTTTTAAGACGAGAGTTCCTAGTGCTGATTATGTGCTTGTTGAGCTGAATAACTTACCATCTAATAATAACCCTTATTTCCTTGGTTGGAATAGAGGAAGTACAGCCCCTACTTCAGTAGTCGGGATTCATCATCCTGGCGGAAACCCTAAAAAATTCTCCTACTCAAATAATAATGTAGATATTAATCCATCCCAGATATCTTTTACTGGGGGCTTCGAACCCTTGGTAATCCCAGCAGGCAATCTCTGGAGATTTAGCTGGGCATCAGATGGTGGCACTACCGAAGGAGGCTCATCAGGTTCACCCTTATTAGACCAGAACGGCCGCTCGATAGGGGTACTTACAGGCGGAAACTCTAGCTGCTCTAACCAACAGGGTTTCAATGCTTACGGAAGACTTTTCTCAGCTTGGGGTGCAGTTGCTCCGTTTCTAGATCCCAACAACATCGGGATGACTACACTAAATGCGTATGATCCCAATGCTGCTTCACCCAATGATGTAGGTGTTATTCAGTTAGGGACAAACACTTCTGCGTGCGAGTTCTCTGACAATACACTGATGAATGTAACTGTGAGAAATTTTGGAACTGCACCACAGAATGATGTACCAGGGAGTTATACAATAGAAAATTCTAATACAGGGGCAGCTATCTCTACACAGAATATTATGTTTTCTGGTGCTTTTAATCCTGGTCAAAGCCGAAGTTTTACTGTACCAGTAGATATTAGTGAACCAAGCATCGCTTATAGAGTTTCATTTTCAACTGATTTGGATACGGATGAAAATAGTGAAAATAACGAAAGAGAATCTGTTTTTACTAATGTGAAAGCAACAGTACCTTCAAGCGGTGTTACGATTACAAATGCGGACTTAGGAAATATGACACTGAGTTGGACTTCGGGAAATGGACAGCAAAGATTAGTTTTAGTAAAGGAAGGAAGTCCTTTTACATCCACTGATTATCCAGAAGATGGAGCTTCTATTCCAGCTGGCTCTTTCTTTGGTACGGGCGGCCGAGTAGGTGATGCCTTTGCTGTTTATAGAGGAAGCGCCAACACTACGAATGTATCAGGTCTAACTGTAGGGGCGACCTACTATGTGGCAGTAATAGAGTTTTCTTGTACGCCTCCATTTTATTTATTTGAGAATATACCGACAGCCAATACACTGGTTACGAACCTAGAAAACGAACTTGCATTGAAGGCTATTTCTGTATTCCCTAACCCTGCCAATGATTTTGTGTCAATTGATTTTGGCAATCTGACTTTCCCAGAGGCAGAGTTAAGTTTATACAACTCACTAGGCATGAAGGTAGTGGAAAAAGATATTCAAAATGCTGATAAAACAATACTGAAAGTAAACAATTTAAAACCAGGTATCTACACACTTAGAATCAAGACAAGCCAATTTACAGTAGAAAAGAAAGTAGTAGTTTATTAAATACTGTCATCTTAGCTTATGATGTTAGAAAGCAGAGTACCTCAAGGTCTCTGCTTTTTTTATGCTACGGAGTAAAAATCACCTATTTTTTTAACAAAAAATAACTTACCACAATAAGCAAAACAGACAAAAGCTACGTACTAGAATTATATTGTTTGGATAGAGATAAATAATCGGAGAATAGATGGAAATTTTATGGCTTTTACTTACCATACCTTTTGCGGGCTGGCTGCTGATGCTTCTTATCAAACTTGTAGCTCAAATCTCAAAACCTCCCTTCATCTCTTCGGAGGTGTATCATAATAAATCGATACTTGCTGCCGAGATTCTCTTTACGGTCATAGCGCCTGCTGTGGGCTTTGTGCGTTATCAGGAGTTTCCTCCCGAATTTCCTTTTGCAGAAAAACACTTGTTTACCCTGATTTTCTTGGTGGTAGTGTCTATCAATAGCTATTGGGCTTCTCGGCTATACAAGTCACACCAAGCGCCATTGGTAGCTGCTTTGATTCCTTTGGGCATTTTTCAAGGAATCCTTATTAATTTAGCCCTGCTGATTCATTTTAATTTTTATGTACTGATGGGGGTGGCATTTCCTATTTTTGGTTTTGAGCTGGTAGCACCGCTTATCAATATATTCTTATTCGTCAGAGAGCTTTATTTTGGGCATTTGTATTTCAGGCAAAACTTAGAGCCAAGCAGCTTCTCAAACCCTAATTTTTTGATTAGATTTTTACTCACATTTAATCTCAGGCGCAAGTCTTTGACTTATTTTATTTTGTGGATGCCTTTTTTTGTGGTTCAGCAAAGCATATTGGTTTTACTAGGGCAAAAGCCCGATGCTGCAGTGCGTGTATTTGTAGAAAGTTGTGGTTTTACTTTTTCTGACCCTTCTTATTGCCCTCCGCCGCCCGACCATTATCTTTGCAGCATCGCAGTGCACGGCAGCCCCCGATGGGTCAGACCTCTTAGAAAAGGAATGCGTTGGGGCTTTGGCATCACGGTCAATCGTCAGTTGCTCATCGCCAATGCTTTTGAGCAGTGGCTAGAAGAGCATCACCCCAAGGCACACCGTGTGCTGAGAGGGTTTTATGATGCGCTGAAAATACCTGTGGCTGCATGGAGCAAAAACAAATGGCTTGCAAATATATTATATGTCTTAATGAAGCCCTTAGAATGGGTTTTCTTGGCTTGGCTTTATCTGACAGATGAAAAACCCGAAAATAGAATAGCCACGCAGTATTTACCTAAAAAATATAAATAAAATAAGATGAAATTGTTTTCAGTAGTTTCAAGAAAGAATGAAACCTAAATCAACTTTCAAGCGTTTTAAGCACATAAATAGTTGTTATTTAGGAGTAAACATCGGGCGTACTCATAGAAGAGAAGCCACTTAACTCACAATGACAAGGCAAAAACAAACATTAGAAAAAATATGAAAATAACGATAGACGATAATTCGGGTTACTGTTTTGGGGTAGAATACGCCATCCAAATGGCAGAAGATGAGCTACAAGAGAGCGAAAACCTCTACTGCCTCGGAGATATTGTACACAACGATATGGAAGTGAAGCGTCTTTATGAAAAAGGGTTGCGCATCATAGACAGAGAAGAAATGAGGCAACTCCATGATTGCAAGGTGCTTATCAGGGCACATGGTGAGCCGCCAGAGACCTACCAAATCGCACTAAAAAATAACCTAGAACTCATAGATGCCTCTTGCCCTGTAGTGCTTAAACTCCAAAACAGGGTAAAAAATGCCTATGATACCAGTACAAAAAATAAAGGCCAAATTGTTATTTATGGCAAAGAAGGGCATGCCGAGGTCATTGGACTGACAGGGCAGACAAACCAAGAAGCCATCATCGTGAGCAGTGAAGAAGATTTAGACAAAATAGACTTTTCTCGTCCTGTTACTTTGTTTAGCCAAACCACCAAGAGCACCAAAGGCTTTTATCATATCAAAGCCTGTATCGAGAAAAAAATAGAAGATGCCAAAGTACAAAATTTAGACAGCTTCAATGCCAATGACAGCATCTGTAGGCAGGTCTCTAACCGTGAGCCACAGCTGCACAAATTCGCACAGACCCACGAGGTCATTGTCTTTGTGAGTGGCAAGAAAAGCTCTAATGGCAAAGCCCTTTATCAGGTCTGCAAAGCCATCAACTCGAAAAGTTACTTCATAGAAAATGAATCTGAGCTAGACCCTGAATGGCTGCAAGGTGTGCGCAGTGTCGGGATTTGTGGGGCTACTTCTACCCCGATGTGGCTCATGAAGCAAGTTTCTGCCCATATCCAAGAAATGAATGAGATGGCATTTGCCAGCTAATAAATTTCTGGCTTCGCTTGTGCGCCTGCTCACTTGGGCAGGCAAAATAAATTATTTGTTTATTTAAAAAACATCCAATCTACCCCGAATATAAAGCTACGAGGCGCACCAGGATAGCCAGGGGTAGTGATGTAGCCCGAGTCAGGGGCTTGGTTTGCCTGAGAAATCTTCAGGAAAAGGCGTAAGTTCTTTACTTTTACATTCAAAAATAAATCTATGACGGCATAGCCTTGCACAAAAAAGCTGTCTTGCAAATAAAATTGCTTGCTTACAGGCATGTAAGCATCCGCAAAATAGCCCGATTTGTAGTGAATATCTACGCCGAACTGACTCTGCAAAAACTGTTTTAAAAAACAATCTTGACAATAAACCTGTGCATTGACAAAAATTTCAGGGATTCTTAAAAAATTATTGCCTGTGTTTGCTGTCAAAAAGAATAAATTGCGCCCACGCAAAGGACCAAATTTAAAGTCAAGCCCTGCACCCAAGCGTATCAGTTGTATAAAATCAGCCGTCTGCTGCGGGCGGGCAAGGGTATCCAAATACACCAAGTTATTAATCACTGTATAAGCACCCTGAGGCTTCAATACAAAATTACGATTGCGTGTCTGTAAAGTAATGCTTCCTTGCAGTTGATTGACCAGTGTATTCCCAAAATTATTCTCCCAGTTAAAGTGATTGCTGATAAACCGCTGCTGAAAAAGAGAAGGTGCATACAGCATACTCTCAAAACCAGCCTCTAGGTTTTTATTCCTAAAAGTGCCCCTTAATTTGTAATTATCTCCTAATAAAATCTCTGCATCTGCTTCAAGACGAGAAGAATCACTAAACTGATAAAACAAAGTGCCTCCCAGCATATTGTCAAGCCCTCCTAAAATCCTTTTGTTGATTTGTGATTGTGAAGCAATGCTAGAGTCAGGTGCAAGCTCTCGGAGTGTGGCATTCTCATAGCTGCTTGTCCAGCGGTAAAGCCTTGTTTTAAAATAAACTCGGTAATTAAATTTTTCTAATTTCCCCTTAAACCCAGCGGTGTTTTCTATGGTATTATAAATAGTTTGCTCATCAGTTCTTTGGGCATTAAAGTTATACACACGAAAAGAACCCTGCTCTCCCGTAGGGCTTCGCCCCGACACATTGTCTTGGGTGAGCGGATAAAAAGCAGCATTGAGGCCGAGGTTAGTATCAACAAATGAGTCTAACTGCCTTCTAATATCTAGGCGCTGAAACACAGTAAAAGCAGGGTTTAGACTGTATTGATGGAATAAATATTGACTACTGATAGACTCTCGGCTGTCTGCTGTTTGTTTAAGCCTGGCATCTACCTCTCTGAAGCTAAAAAGCCCATTGTTGGGAAGCTCTGGATTGGGTTCTACCCCTCCCGTCTCGCCCATAGAAAGGTTAAGATGTGCAAAATGATACAATAACTGGTATTTTTTATTTTCACTTTGATAGCTTGTAAAGAGTAAGAATCGGATGGCATCCCCCAGCCTATCCTCACTAAAGGCCGAGCCAAACTGACGGTTAGAAGTAACCCTGCCATATTTGAAGCCTACATTCCAGCGTTCGTTGATATTGCGTGCATACAAAAACGTAAGCTCTTGGTCACTGTTAGAGCCTTGCACATAATAGGCTTGGGTAAAAGGTGATTTGGTATTGTAATATTTGACATTTTCTGGCAGATGCCCTAGCAGCCTGTAGTTATCTAGCCCCAGCCTAGCCCCTATCTGTGTAGGCAATTCAAAAAAAACAGGACGCATGGCAGTGCCTATGACACCCAAATCTTGGTATTGGTTTTGGTGCCTTTGCGGATAAGTATAGCGGTGAAAATTTTGGATAGAAGTATCTACCGTAGATTGTATGCCTGAATCATCCAAGAGTGATTTTTCTAGGAAAAACTCCGTGGTCTTAGGGCCGTAGATTTGCTGTGTGGTATCATCTAGTATTTGTGCTTGTGCACCGCCCAAAGTCCAATACATAGAAATACAAATACCCAATACCCACAAAAACAACTTGATCATTGTATGCATAATATATCCAAAAAACGCTTTGCAAAGAAAAAAGCTAGACAGCAAAGCCCCAAACTATTAAGAAAAATTAACGTTTGTAAAGCCCTGCAATAAGTAGTAAATTAAAAATTAGTTTCCAAACCATTCATTCTAAAAAAGCGTTTTTTGCTTAGAATGTCCGAGATAGATTCTGAAATATATACATCATTGCGTTTGGCAAATCAGCAAAGCATACGCATAGAAACCGAAGCCCTCGGCCGTGGCGGGGAGGGAAATGTCTATGCCGTGTCTTATCCTGCCCAATGGAAAGGGCACGTGGTCAAAATATACCACCCCCAAGAGCGAAAAGCCCTGCGAGAAGCTAAACTAAACTACATGATAGAGCACCCACCCAAAATAGCTGATGGGCATTCTGTCATTTGGCCTAGCTCAATTGTGTATCGTGAAGGAAAGTTTATGGGCTACCTCATGCCCCAAGCCCCAGGGCTATATGACCTGACTGTGCTGAGCAGTCTGAAAATTTCTTCAAGAATCCCCCATGAATGGCAAGAAAAATACACACGAAGTCAGGTCTCGGGGCTTACCAACCGACTCAAAATCTGCTATAATCTTGCGTATGCCGTCAATATATTGCACCAAACCGAGCGGTATGTGTTGGTAGATATGAAGCCCGAGAACATCAAACTGAGCCTCAACGGACAAATATCACTCTTAGACATTGATTCTGTAGAGATTACAGACCATCAGCAGCTACTCTTCTCTGCCGAAAAACTCACCGCAGAGTATAGCCCACCTGAGATGCAAGACCTTAACCATCACCAAGATTTAATCCCTGAAACTTGGGACAGATTCTCTATGGCAGTCATTTTTTATAAAATTTTGCTTGGGCTACATCCTTTCACAGGCACAGGCAAAGATACATACAGCCACTTGATGTCTTATACCGAAAAGATACGTGCAGGTTTGTTTCCTTTTGGAAGCAAAGCAGATTATCTGGCGGTCATCCCCAAACCTCACGATAATTTTATGGCATTGCCTGTCTCTATGCAGCAGCTTTTTAAAGATTGTTTTGATAAAGGATGTAGCATGCCCACACTCAGACCCACAGCTGAAGCTTGGAAACAAGCCCTGATAGCGCCTCAGATGATAGCACACAAATACCAAAACCCTTTACAACTTCCTGTACGAAGGGCTGAAATACAGACTGCTTCCGAGGTATTTGAGCTAGAAAAAATGACATTGTCTGTTGAATACAATGCGGGTTCTATGATAGCCATTAACTTGGTAAACGTTGTCAATATACTTGACCTAAATACTACATTGACCTTCATGAGTTTTACAGTGCTTGTCGGAGGGGCATTGATTGGATTTGTGTCAGGGTTTAAATACATCAGACAAATAGAGTTTGACCAGAATACACGGGAGTTGATTATTCATTATAAAGGATTTATTCAGAAGAAAGCACTAAAAAAATACAAAATAGACAAAATTCAAGCTACTTTTGGTTTTGAGAACAAGAGCAAGCGGGTTTTGAGGCTGTATGTCAAAACATCTTTTAACAGACGGCAAATTGCTAAACTGACCATAGACCAAAAAAACACCAACGAAGCCGTTATTAAAGACATCGTAAAAAGAATCAGGCACATCGGGATTCGGGTGAGCCGCCCAGGAACAATTCCTTAAGCCCCAAAGGCGTACATTTTTTTAAACTTTCTACATGCTTTGAGAGTTGTATTTTGCGTAACAATAACAGGCAAAATAAATATGAATACACAAAACCAATCCCCTAAAATAGGAGTGCTCATCGTCAATCTAGGAACTCCAGACAGCCCCCGTGTACCAGATGTACGCAAGTATTTGAGAGAGTTTTTAATGGATTGGCGAGTAGTAGATGTGCCTTTTATCTTAAGGTTTATATTGGTCAATGGCATTATAGCCCCTTTTCGCTCCCCCAAATCTGCAAGGGAGTACCGCAAGCTTTTTACAGAAGAAGGCTCACCTCTTAAGTTTTATGGAGAGCGAGTAGAAAAGAAACTGCAAAATGCCTTGGGTGAGCAATACATAGTAAAACTGGCCATGCGCTACCAAAGCCCAAGCATCAAATCTTCTTTGGATGCACTCAATAATCAAGGCTTAGAAAAAATAATCGTCATACCACTCTTCCCTCAATATGCCTCTGCCACATCAGGCTCAGTTCACGACAAGGTAATGGAAATCCTCCGAACTTGGCAAGTAGTGCCAGAGATAGATTTTGTGCATAATTTTTACGACCATCCTCTCTTTATCAAAGCCTTTACAGAGATAGGCAAGAGCTACATGGAAAAAGAAGCCTATGACCATTACCTGTTCTCTTACCATGGGCTACCCGAGAGACAGCTTCGCAAAGCCGACTGTAGCGGGCAATGCCTCAAAGCTGCCAAAGCAGATAAAAGCCTGAGAGATGAGGCAAACTGCTGCGAAACCATCCACGCACTTAACCGAAGCTGCTATAGAGCACAGTGTTTTGAAACCACCAGACTGCTTACCAAGGCTTTGGGTATTCCAGAAGATAAATACACGGTTTCTTTCCAATCTCGCCTTGGGCAAGATGAATGGATTAAACCTTATACAGAAGATAAAGTAGAAGAATTTGCAAAGTTAGGCATCAAAAAAGTATTGGCATTCTCCCCTGCCTTCGTTTCTGACTGCTTAGAGACTACCATAGAAGTAGGGGAAGAGTACAAAGAAAAGTTTGAAGAAGCGGGCGGAGAGCATTGGCAGCTTGTGGATAGCCTCAATGAGCATCCAATCTGGATAGAACTGCTCAAAGACTTGGCACATCAGCACAGCAATATCCAAAGCCGAATCCCGTATCAAGAGCTAGAAACAAGTGTAGAGCCTACTAAAACATAAGGAAAGCACAGGTTTACCGCCAAGCCACTACACGTGTTCTCTGGAATTTGCCTCAAATTATCCTGTGATGCTATTCTGAGCTGGTGAAGGAGCTTAAAATTGTACTTGCTTAAGCTCCCACAACTGGTCAAAAATGATATTTCGAAACAGATGTAGGTCAGTATGACTAGATACTTAAAAATATATTACAGATTAAATATTGCAGATACCAACAAGATTATTTAACTTTGCATTCCCATAGAAAAAAACGAGTAAGACAATGGCTAAGAAAGGAAAAGGAAACAGAATACAAGTGATTATGGAGTGTACTGAACACAAGAACAGTGGCATGCCAGGAACATCAAGATACATCACTACCAAAAATCGTAAAAATACGACACAAAGGTTGGAGCTGAAGAAATACAACTCTATCCTTAAAAAATATACCGTTCACCGAGAAATTAAATAAATTATGGCAAAGAAAACCGTAGCATCTCTTAAAGACAAAACCGCCAAAGGTTATGCAAAAGTAATCAGAGCTGTACGCTCACCTAAAACGGGCGCTTACACGTTCAAAGAGGAAATTGTACCTGTCGATTCAGTTTCTGATGTACTAAGCAAGTAAGTAAAAATATTTTACAAAGGTATAAGCCTCTCATAAGGGAGGCTTTTTTTGTGTTTCTTTCGTATCTTCGGGAAAAAAAAAGAAAAACTATGAAATTTAATTTTTTCTCTAAAAACAACGGCGAAAATAAAAAAAACCTTGACAAGGGTTTAGAAAAAACAAAGCAAAATTTTTTCACCAAAATAGCAAAAGCCACTGTAGGGAAGACTACCGTAGATGAGCAGGTATTAGATGAACTCGAAGAAATCTTAATTAGCTCTGATGTAGGTGTGGATACTACTATCAAAATCATCAGAAGAATAGAAGAACGGGTGAAGCAAGATAAATACCTCAATACTAAAGAGTTAGATTTTATTCTAAGAGACGAAATCGTTAATCTACTTGGTGAAAATAACGTAACTGAACCCGAAGATTTTTATATCCCAGCACTTTCCACTCCTTATATCATCTTGGTAGTAGGCGTAAATGGTGTCGGCAAAACTACCACCATTGGCAAGCTCGCCTCACAGTTTACACAAAGAGGCAAAAAAGTAATGCTCGGTGCTGCAGATACTTTCAGAGCCGCCGCCGTACAACAATTGCAAATCTGGGGAGAACGCACTGGAGTACAAGTAATCTCACACGGAATGAATACTGACCCTGCCGCAGTAGCCTATGATACTGTAAAACAGGCAGTTGAGGCAAAAGCAGATGTAGTCATCATAGATACCGCAGGCAGGCTGCAGACCAAAAAACCCCTCATGGAAGAGCTTGGTAAAATCCGAAGAGTCATCAAAAAGGTAGTAGAAGATGGCCCTCATGATGTAATGCTGGTACTAGACGGAAGTACAGGACAAAATGCCTTCTTACAAGCCCAAGAGTTTACTAGAGTTACAGAAGTTTCTTCCCTAGCCATCACCAAACTAGATGGCACAGCCAAAGGGGGCGTAGTGATAGGCATCAGTGATCAGTTTAAAATACCTGTCAGATACATCGGTGTAGGAGAAAAAGTAGAAGATTTGCAGATTTTTAACAAAAAAGAGTTCGTAGATTCACTTTTTAACAAAGTGCAGTAAAGAGCTACGGGTCATCGTTAGAGACTGTATTTTCTAAGATACTTTTACCTTTCTGCCATCGGGCATCTCAAAGAGCAAAGATTTACAAACCTCTATCAGGGCTTCCATAAAATCTTCCCAATTATGAAAATTTACCTCTGCCTGAAACTGCGTGATAATTTCTAAAACGGTATCAGGCTTTTCACCTAAGTAAATCCGATACGCTTGGCTGTTGTCCTCACTTCCACGGTTCTTCATTTCCATAAAAATAAGATGCTCATCTAAATAATAATCAAGCTGTATCACCAGCACTTCATTTTTTTGATAGATGGCAGTAGCCTGTGGGCTAAGACGCTGGTCATTCTCCCAGAGCGCCTTATAATCTTCGATCTGCCAACCCTCTTGTTTCAAAACACTTAAAAATTTTTGACGGTTAAGCCAAGCCAATGCCGAGAGTTGGCTTTGTTTGCTAGGTTTGCCCCTGTATCGCATTTGTTTGAGCTTATGAAGTGGCTCTCTGAGTAAATCATAAAATGCATCGTCTTCCTCAAAACACTTGAAAGCAAGAGATTGGCTGGCGATTTCTGCATAAAAAGGATTGAGCATGACAGAAGCACGGAGAGCCTCCAAGGCTTCCGCCATTTCATTGAGGAGTGAAAGCACACAAGCTTTTTGATAATAATGAAAATCTTTTTGCTTCTCTAGCTGTATCTCTCGCTCATATTCGGCAAGTGCCCGCCTCAGATACATACCTGCCTCAGCAAATCGCTGAACTTGAATCAAAGTAAAACCTGCCTCATACCAGGCCTCAGGTTTGTTTTTATCTAAAAGTGTAGCTTTCTTGAAGCATTCGGCAGCCGCCTGATAGTCTCCCAAGTGTTGATAGCCCAAGCCCTGCTCATAATGTTTATTAAATTCGTCTCCCATTTTTTGAACTTAGTCACCATCCACAGATACAAAAAGCTGACAGATGTATATTTTGATACAAATATGATATCTTTGATAATTTAATCTTAAACATCTTTAAAATTTACAAAAAGTTTGCCTAAACGTATTTTTTCGCTTTCATTTGAGTTTTAATAATGAACTTTACTGAGCAGACTTATCCGCCATCTTATAACAGTAGTCTTTATAAATCATCATCTTATGAAATCAAAAAAGTATTTATTTTTTTGTCTTGCAGGTATTTTCTTATGGAATATCCCGAAGATAGCAGCCCAAGAAAAAGCATGTGGCTTTTGTGAGCAGACATTCATACCTGTGAGGGCAGAAAAAAGCCATACAAGTGAGCAAGTTACACAATTAGTTTTTGGGGATGTGTATCAAATCTTAAATTATTCGGAAGATAAAACCTGGGCAAAAATAGAAAATCACTTTGATAAATACCAAGGCTGGATTCCTGCAGAAGCACTCTTTATGATTTCTGAAGCATATTGCACAGAATTTACCCAAAAAACACATTCAGTAGCAGCCGATTATACAGGCTATATCCTTATAGAAGGGAAAAAAATAGTCATCCCCGCAGGGAGTTCTTTGCCTTTCTTAGAGAAGGGATTTATCAGAATAGAAAATAAAGAATACGAATACAAAGGAAAAAGTCAGGCACTGAATTACCAAAATGGTAAAAAATTACTGCTCCAGACTGCCAGAACCTACCTTGGCACACCTTACCTCTGGGGCGGAAAGACCAAGCAAGGCATTGACTGCTCAGGATTCACGCAAATGGTCTTCAAACAAAGTGGTTTTGACTTGCCTCGTGACTCTTATCAGCAAGCCGAAGTAGGCAAAAAAATTACTTTAGAAAATGCTCAACCTGGAGATGTCGCATTCTTTCAGCGAAAAGCCGAAGGAGAGGGCAAAGTAGTACACGTAGGGATTTACCTTGGCAAAGGAAAAATTATCCATGCAGATGGGCAGGTCCGAATCAACCAACTAGACCAAAAAGGCATTTACAGAGATGACCTAGGCAAACACTCACATTTCTTAAAATTTTTGAGAAGAATGGAGTAAAAGGTACAAAACAATAAATATCGATAAAATAAAAATGCAAGAGCAAGAAAACCAATCAGGAATCCAGAAACTCCAAGAAAAAATAAACCAAGCCCTCAACATGGGGGGAGAAAAACGAATAGAAAGACAGCACAGCTTAGGAAGACTCACTGCCCGAGAACGTATCCAAAAACTCTTAGACCCTAAAACTTTTTATGAAGTAGGGCAGCTCGCAAACAGTGATTTGCCAGAGGCAAAAGATAAAACACCCGCAGACGGCAAAGTCTGTGGCTATGGCGAAATAGACGGCAGGCAAGTAGGCATCACAGCAGACGACGCCACAGTCATGGCTGGAGCAGGTGGGCGGATAGGCTACCAAAAAGAATTTAAAGTCCATATCAAGGCTCATCAAAAGGGCTTCCCCAGCATACACTTAGGCGACGGCGGAGGAGCAAGAATCCCTGATATCATGGGTGCTACAGGCATGATGACTTTTACTTATGATGTGCTCAGCGAACCTAGAGATAGAAAAAGCCCTAAAATCACAGCCATTATGGGCGAGTGCTACGGCGGCCCTACCTGGGAAGCTGCCGCCTCTGATATTGTCGTTCAAGTAAAAGGAAGCACCATGGCAGTTACTGGGCCACCTGTCTTAGAAGTAGCTACAGGCGAAAAAATAGATGCACAGAGTCTAGGGGGCTGGAAAATCCACGCCGAAAAAACGGGAATTGTAGATTTTTTTGCAGAAGATGATGCAGACTGCCTCAGAATTATCAAGAAAATACTCAGCTACTTGCCCTCCAATGCAGATGAACTTCCCACTCGCTTGGCTTCAGATACTGGTAAAAATTTTCGCCAAGAAAGACTTCTGAACATCTTGCCCGAAAACACAAAAATGAGCTACAATGCCCACGAAATTTTAGAAATTATCTTCGATAAAGGCAGTTTGCTAGAGTTAAAACCATACTATGATGGCAGCCTGATTACGAGTCTTGCACGCCTAGATGGGCAAGTAGTGGGCGTTTTGGCGAACAACCCGAGAGTAACAGCAGGTGCAATGGGTCCAGGTGCTTGTGAAAAAGCCATATCTTTCATTACTTTGTGTGATTCGTATCACATCCCCCTCATCTTTTTGCACGATACCCCAGGGTTTTTTGTGAGCAAAGCCGCCGAAGAGCGTAAAATGCCCTTACAAATCATGAATTTTATCAAAGCATTGCACTACAGTACGGTGCCCCGCCTGTCACTTATACTTAGAAGGTCTTACGGGATGGCACATTGCAATATGGTGGGTGCAAGGATGGGTGCCGATTTTTTGCTCGCCTGGCCCAGTGCCGATGTGTCTTTTATGTCGCCCGAAGTAGCTGCCAATGTGGTCATGGGGCGTAAACTTATGCAAGCGCCCAATCCCGAAGAAGCTTACCAAAACTTTATGGTAGAAATGGCTCAAATGAATGCACCTTGGGAGGCAGCAGCACAAAACCTCATAGACAAAATTATAGATCCAAGAGATACTCGCCAAGAACTCTGCCAAGCACTTAAGTTTGCACAAGGAAATTCAAACCAAAAATACAGCAAACGACTTCTCAAAAGCTGGCCCAAAATACTCTAGGTTTAATTTTGTATCCTATAAGTTTGCACCTAACTTAGCAATTAGATACCCACCAAAAAATGAATATGTTTGAAAACCGAATAGACTTAGAAGGATTACACAACTCTGTAGAAAAAATCCGACAAGAGATTGGGCAGGTCATCGTAGGGCAAGAAAAAATGATAGACCTGCTCATCGTGTCTATCCTTGCCGATGGGCATGTGCTCATAGAGGGGATGCCAGGGGTGGCCAAGACACTGACCGCCAAACTTATCGCCAGGGTGATTTCCGTAGGGTTTTCTCGTTTACAATTTACCCCTGATTTGATGCCAGCAGATGTGCTAGGCACTTCTATCTTCAATGCCAAAACAACAGAGTTTGAGTTTAAGAAAGGACCTATATTCTCCAATCTTATTCTGATAGATGAAATCAACAGAGCACCTGCCAAGACACAATCTGCCCTTTTTGAGGTCATGGAAGAGCGGCAGGTAACCATTGATGGGTTTACTTACCCGATGTCTCAGCCTTTTATGGTGTTGGCTACCCAAAACCCAATAGAGCAAGAAGGTACTTACAGGCTGCCAGAGGCACAGCTAGACCGATTTTTATTCAAAATAGAAGTAGAATACCCCTCACTAGAAGAGGAGGTTAGAATCATAGAGCGAGCACAAAACCTTAAAAATCAAACACAAATAGCCCATATCCAATCTTTACTTACCGCAGAGGAGATTGCGAAATACCGTGCTCAAGTCCAGCAAGTTCATGTAGAAGAAAGCCTCATCAGGTACATTGCCGAAATCGTGCACCAGACAAGACAGCACCAAGCCCTGTATTTAGGTGCTTCACCCCGAGCTTCTTTGTCTATTCTAAAAGCTGCCAAAGCTTATGCCGCTACTAGAGGCAGAGATTTTGTAAGCCCTGAAGATGTTCGGGAGATGGCATATCCTGTGTTAGTACACAGAATATTGCTCACACCCGAAAAAGAAATGGAA
>JAABSX010000110.1 GCA_011390205.1 Microscillaceae bacterium
TCTTACATTCTAACCAACCTATTTTTGTTTTATCTGGTTTCTCAAATGCTTTTACTATGGCATCATTCTCTTGTTTAATCCAAAAATTACAATTTTCACTATCATTAACGACATAAAATGAAAGTCGTCTTTTTGATAAATCAAATGGTAAATTCTTTATTGGTTTAAACCACCCCCTTTGGTCGCAGCGTCTTGACCCGCAACAGCAAACTGCTTTGAGCATCTCGCTCAGAGCAAACTTTCACGAATTATTTAGGCTCAAATATAAAATAAAATTCTGAAATAAACTCAAGTCAATATCCAAAACCACGACTTAATAATGCAAAAACCTTTGGCCGGAGCGAGACGCGTCTGACCAGTTTGCTATTGTGGGTTAAGCTTAACATCATAGCCTAAGACCAGTTGGGTCTACCCCTTCTGAAATGGTGCAGGCGGCCTCAAATTTGTCAAATAATTCTTGGATTTGTTCTTTTTTCATAACACCTACTGAGTTTTGGTTTTGTTAGATAGACAAAAATATACTCTAATATAATCAATAATTTGCAATTAGCTACTAATACTGCTATTTTTTTACACATTATTCCCTAACTTTGTGGTAAGCCTCTCAAAACAATTTTTAACCCTAATTTTATATCACAATGGAACAGTTAATCATTAAAACCCTCACTTCCTCTTTTGAGGCACACGCCCACACACAAGATGGCGTAGAATTTTGGTATGCCCGAGACCTGCAGAAGTTGCTGGAGTATGACGATTGGAAAAATTTTATAAAAGTTATCGGAAAAGCACAAGAATCTTGCAAAAATGCCGATTCCAGCGTTCTGGAACATTTTTCCCAGGTCGGAAAATCAATCAAAATGCCTAAGGGAGGTACTCGAGAAGTGCAAGATTTTCTGCTCACTCGCTATGCTTGCTACCTAATAGCCCAAAATGCAGACCCACAGAAACAAGCTGTAGCTTTTGCACAAAGTTATTTTGCTTTGCAAACACGCAAGCAAGAACTGATAGAAGAACGCATCAGACTGGCAGAGCGTATGGAAGCAAGAGAACGCCTCACAAGCACAGAAACACAACTTTCTAGGCTTATCTATGAGCGAGGTGTTGATGAGAGAGGCTTTGGACGCATTCGTAGCAAAGGAGATAAGGCTCTTTTTGGAGGAAACAGCACTCAGCAGATGAAGGAAAAACTCAATGTCCCTGCCAAACGTGCCTTGGGTGATTTCCTACCTACTGTTACGATTTTGGCAAAATCATTGGCTACTGAGATGACTAACCTCAATATTCAGGCAAAAAACTTGCAAGGCGAAGCACATATCACTACTGAACACGTGGATAACAACACTAAGGTACGAGGAGCATTGCTACAAAGCAGCATCATACCCGAAAACCTGCCCGCCGAAGAAGACATTAAAAAATTACAAAGACGCGTGAAATCACAAACTAAAAAATCATTGCAAGTGAGCGGAAAGCTAGATGAAAAGAAAAAATAAAATGTGCGTCCTCCAAAAGTATAAAAGCACCCCTCTAGTGCAAGCCTCGAGGCTTACAGCAGAGGGATTTTTAGCTTCATATTCTTTGAATTAAAGTAATAACTCTCCCCAAAATTGGGGAGAGTTTCTTGCGAATTTTCTGTTTTTCTAAGTCTGTTGCAAGTAAAGGGGTATTCAGCAATGCTTTGTGTTGTATTTCTAGAGTATTAGCCAAAGAAAGACCATGATTGCTAAGGGTATGACCACACCCCACAAAACCATTTGATTGATATTTATACTAGATTTCTCTTCTGCTTCCATTCTTTCTCTCTCCAAATCGTATGGAGTTTTGATTTTGGTAATATCACCTTCCTTCCCTATTTTTAATCCTACTGCGTTCTCGATTTGAGATTGTTGTGGAGAATAGAGATATTGCTTTTGGAGAAAGTCAATGAGTTTTTCAAAAGAGTTGATTTCTCCTTGATAGTGATTTTCATTGACAAAAAGTGCATATTCTTCTTTACTATCTAACTTGAGTGCTATGATATTGGGGTCAAAAAAGCCGTGCTTAAAGAGATAACTTCCCTCTTGTGTGTCTATCAGCAGAGATTGATTTCCAAGATATTCCCATTTGGCTTTTTCTACTTTGCCATTTTTAGAGATGAGTAAATCTCCTGTATTTCTAAAAATATATACATTTTTAGTGTTTGTAAGTTCATCAATCAATACCCAATGTTGGTTGGTGAGTAAGGTAAGTTCATCAAGTTTACGACTAAACCTCTGAATTTTAGGGATAATATCGGTCAAATAGGTTCGCATGGTTTTAACTGTTTATCATTGCTTGAGGAATATTAAAACCTCCACAATTCATATTCCACGAATCATGGAGGTAAGTTGTATTTTACAAATCAAAGCCAGAGCCTTACACTCCAGCTTTGAAAATTAGAAAAAATTATTTACTCTTAATCTGCACCCTAATCCCCTCCGAATGGCTCGCAAACTCAGGGGCGTACATACATTGGATAGTCGTGATGCCATTGGAGAAATCTCCTGCTTGGCTTACTCTGAGCGGATACTCAAATACGTAGGTACCTTTGGGCAAGTAGCCAAAGAAGAAGTTGGTAGCCGCATCTCTCGTGCTTTCGTAGTAGCCCAAGCCGTCTTGGTATTTGTAACTTGAAATCACATTGATAGGCTCAAAACCTGAGGCGCGCATGTCTTTCATGTGGACGTATTCCATCATTCTATCCACACGGAGTTCTATGCGTACTTTTACCAAATCACCTACTTTGAGGGGCGTACTTTCAGAGATTTCTTTCAAGATAGGCCCTCTGTCGGAGTTTTCTTGCAAGAAAAGCTGTTTTTTGAGCTTGAGTGGTGTTTCGGCAGGGGTGATTTTATCCAACTGCTCAAAATACTGCCAATACACTGCGCCCCAAGCTACGCCTGGAGTGTCTTTTTTGACGGTGATGTTGCCCATATTGGCGGTGATTTCTTCGCCTTTCCAAGCCGTTTTGAAGTAGCCTGTGCCAGCCTCTACGGGTGTTACGTTTGCCTCACTGTTGGGATTGATTTTCTTGTCGCCTACCGTGATTTCGACTTGTTGCTCTACCATCAGCCAATTTTCACCCCTGAGCAGCAAAGCATAACAAGCCTCTGCCGTAGCTTTGGTCGTTTTCCAATCTTGGGTTTGTTTTTGCTTCAAGAGCCATGTTTTGAGGTCATCTACGGCTTTTGCATCTTTGGCAACTTCATCAAAAAGTTCTATCATCAAAGCCTGCGTTTCTATGGGTGCTTGGTACCAGTAGTAGCCTCTTTCTTGTTTCCAATACATACCCATTTCTTCGGAGTTGAGTGAGCGTTCTTTGAGCGATTTGATGATGTCTTGGGCGGTTTTGGCATCTTCAAAGCGGTGCAAGCCCAGTGCAATCATACCTTGCATGTATTGGT
>JAABSX010000111.1 GCA_011390205.1 Microscillaceae bacterium
GACCGTTCGCTCTCCCCTCAACACAATGCCATCGCACTAGCTGTGGTAGAAGGCGTTTTTGTGTTGAGAAGGTTGAGCTTTCATCAAAACAAATGGAAACTACAAAGCGATAAAGAAGAAGCAAAATCCATTGCATTAGATGCACAAGGTGATTTTGAGATTTGGGGAATTGTCAAACACACGATACACAGTTTTTAAAATGGTCGCATTAGTAGATTGTAATAATTTTTATGCCTCTTGTGAGCGAGTCTTTCGCCCAGATTTGGAGCATAAGCCCATTGTGGTTTTATCCAACAATGATGGCTGTGTAGTAGCTCGCTCAGAGGAAGCCAAGCACCTAGGGATAGGAATGGCTGTGCCACTATTTAAGGTCAAAGACCTCATACAAAACCACAAAGTAGCCGTTTTTTCCTCTAACTATACGCTCTATGGTGATATGTCTGCAAGGGTGATGAACACACTTTCAAGCCTTGTGCCTCGCATAGAAATTTACTCCATTGATGAAGCCTTCTTAGATTTGGAGGGTTTTTCAATCCCAAAGCTAGAAGATACAGGCACACAGATTCGCTCAAGGGTAAAGCAGTGGACTGGGATTCCTGTGTCGGTAGGCATTGCACCCACCAAGACACTCGCCAAAATAGCCAATCACATTGCTAAATCACGTACTAAGAAGGGTTTGGGCAATGGTGTGTGTGTATTGAGAAGTGAAGCAGAGATAAGCAAAGCTTTGGAAAAACTTCCTGTGAGTGAGATTTGGGGCATTGGAAGAAACCTGACCAATAAACTCCAATCTTATGCCATCTGGACAGCTGGGCAACTGTGCCAACAGTCTGATGCTTGGATTCGGAAGCAACTGACCATTACGGGGCTGCGAACTGTTCTTGAGTTACGGGGTGAGCCTTGCATTGAGTTGTCAGAAATCCCCGAAGCCAAGAAAATGGCAATTTGTTCTTTGTCTTTTCAGAAAACAAGCAAAGATTTTGAGGAGGTAAAGGAGTATGTCGCTAATTTTGCGGTGCGTTGTGCCGAGAAACTACGTGAACAACAAAGTGCTGCCTCTAATATTACGGTTTCTTTGCGTACCAATAGATTTGATAGCAGTGCCAGTCAGTATGGCAACTCCGAAACGCTTGCTTTCAAAATGCCTACGGCATATACGCCTGAGATTATTAGGCTTGCCCTACAAGCACTCGATAAAATCTACCAACCTGGTTATGCTTATAAAAAGGCTTCTGTGATACTTACAGGACTCTTACCCGAAATAAATGCACAGATGCAACCTGATATGTTTGAGGACGCACCAAAGTTAGTAACTGCCAAACAGCGAAAAATGCTAGAAGTGGTAGATAAACTAAACGTGAAGCTAGGCAGAAACCAAGTGAAGTTTGCCTCTCAAGGAGTAGATGACAAGTGGCGTACCAAACAAGCACACTGCTCCTCCCGATATACCACACAATGGGATGAGTTATTGGTGGTGAAGGGCTAGGAGGTTCAAATAACAGTATCATATTTCAGTGTCAGTATTCTTTTGTATGCCCTAGGCATCTGCTATACTGCGTAGCTTTCTTTCAGATTAGAAATCTTTTGCTCTGTAATCGGGATTAATCCCAATTAGCAGGGTCATGGGGTAAATAGGTTTACACGTTGCGTAATTAATTCTTTATAGCTGTTTTTATGGTCTTCGGCTAAAAAAGAGATATCTGTAAGTTGAATAGCCTTAGGCAACCATTTTACCAGTCTTTTATATACCACATTCATTTGCTTATCATTTAGTTTTAAGACACTGCCTAATCTGTCGAAATATGTTTTATTGAAGTTCATTTTTTTACCTCCGAGTAGTAGTGCGGTATCTTCTTTATCCTTGCTTAAAATCATTTTTACATTGAGTAAGTCGTATGCAGGAGATAAAGTCCAGCCGATTGGAGTGAGCCACATTGAAAAGTTCTTCAGGTGCATATCATTATTGCCAATGACGTAATTAAAGACAGTCAATTCGAAAAACCGTAGCTTATCTAATGAGGTGTTTACTGATAGCTCACCAATCGTTTTTCCTAGCATTTCCATGGTACCTTTGTACTTATCTTCTAGCTCAAGAATTTGCAGAAAATCAAGCATATGATTTTTTGATCCATCTTGGTTTCTATCTATACGCTTTGTAATGAAACATAATTCACTGGAAGCCAAACGAATCATATTGACAGGAACAGTATCCAATTTAAACAAAGCTGCCAGTTTCATAGAAAGATGTTCGTTTTCGGGCATCTGTGGGTATTGAGCATTTTGAGGCTTCAAAATGTAGTGCCCTTCCAATGCATTCATGATGGTTAAGCGTCCTTGATGCCCATTTTCTAATTCAGTTTTAATCCAACCTAGCGATAATTTTGGTTGAACGCCTGGCACAGTTACAGATAATTCAGCCACTTCTTGGGCTAACTTTTCCATTTCTGATAAGTGATAGGGTAAGACTGGAGCATATTTAGTCCCATAGAAAGCTTTACTGCATGCAGGGTGATAATCGCCCTCTTGCTTTGTATCCATCTCCTTATAACAGTACAAACATTTATGCATGAACCTTCTCTATTACTGGGTGAATACTAACTGCTCCGATTGCATTTTGACAGCAGGCGAGCAAAAGCCCCATTCGGTCATTTTTATTGATTTTCCAGCTTTTTGCAGCGATATTTAACAACCATCCTTCTGGAATCAAGCCATCGAAAAAAGGAAAAAGTCGTTTGCTTCTGTATGGATTATTTGTAACAGGCATATTGAAAGTAATGAATTGATTGGGATATTTTTGGACATACATTTCATTATAGACAAATAGATAAGCTCCATTGTCTTCCTCAGTTAAAACACCAGCCAGTTCGTTATTGTACTTCACTATTCCCTGTCGCATTATTATGATTATTTACGGGTCCTAGAATATGACCAAAAAGCATCAAAACTTGGTTTACCTTTGATAAGCTCAAATTTTCTTTGCCCTGCTCAATCTTTCTTATTACTGTTAAAGCTACTCCAGCCTTTTCCGAAAATTCTTCTTGGGTTAAACCCAATTGCTTTCTTCTGGTCTTCACAAACTCTGATAATCGTTTCATTTTATATGTATTTGCATACAAAAGTAGTTAAATTTATTTAATTATATGCATTTGCGTATAAATATATTGGCTGTGTCTTTTTAACTTTTGTATAGTAGCTTACCAAACAAGTGCACTGCTCCCTTTTTAGGGCTTAGGGGGCTTCGTGCTGTCATGCCGTAGGCATCTGCTTTATTGCGTAGCCTCCTTTCAGATTAGAAATCTTTTGCTCTGTAATCAAAAAATATAGTATTTTCATA
>JAABSX010000112.1 GCA_011390205.1 Microscillaceae bacterium
GTTGTGGATTACGCTTAACACTATAACCTGCAATCAAAGGAGCAGCCCCTTCCCTCAATAAACATATCAACTTATGTTTATATCAGCATTACTTAATATGTTAAAATATCATAATTTTTTACAGATAGCTTTGCTTTTCTTTATTCAATTTTTATCTTTGTGATAGACAACTAGCCGCAGATTTCTACCTTGTAGCCAGTTGTTTATCATTTATTTTATCACATTTTAAATCTTAATTGTATGATGAAAAAACACCATTTTTCACCACTAGGTAAGCTATGCCTTGCCACTATGCTGCTGCTACTCTACGCAGGCATCCCTCCCGCAAAAGCACAAAGCCCCACTCCCGATAGCCTCACACGCTATAAGTGGGAAATCGCTACGGATTTGCTGTGGCTGATTGATAAGAATACCGTCCCTCGCTTCTCGGTCTTTGGGAGAAAAAACATCACTACCAAAGATGGCAAACACAGGGCTTGGCGATTGAGATTAGCTACTGATTTTAGTAAGGTGGATTCTACACAGATTAATAACTCTACGCCAACTGATATTGACCAGTTTGATGGATTTTTGGCGGTAGGTTATGAATGGCAAAAAGTAAGAAAGAAATTTACTTACTTTTATGGAACAGATTTACTTTTCTCTTATCTGTCTTTTAAATATGAAACCAATAACATTATTGCACAGCAAGGATTCCGAAGTAAAATTGATGATTGGTCTTTGGGGTTAGTTGGCTTCTTTGGAGTGAAGTATTTTATTAGTTCGCAACTTTCAGTTTCTACTGAAAGTAGTCTAAGCATTCTTTATAACTCATTTGATAGACGGAATTCATCGTTTCCTGGTGGTTCTCGTAACTCTGTCGATCGTAATGAGTTATTGGTCAGAATCAATCCATTGTATGTTTTAAATGTCAGTTATCACTTCTAAATCTTACTAAAATGAAAAAAATAATCTTCTTCGTTACGCTAAATTTACTATTAAATTCAGCAATTATTCACGCTCAAATTACAATAGAGCCAAGAACAATACCTAATCCCTTTGACCCAGGTACTAACATTGTCTATACAGCTACAAGGGATGATGTTAATCAACTCTTTTCAGGCTGTCAATTTCAATGGACAATTACAAATGGTACATTTCAGCCTGTCCATGCCTGATATAAGTTGACCTCAAAACGTCAAATACAAATGTCAAGCAAAAAAAACGAAACTAAAAAAAGTACAAATTTCACTATTAAATCGAAGTATAATCGCAATTTTAGTGAAGCCTTTAAGAAGGCAAAAGTAGATGAGATACAACGAAAAGTGATAACAATTCCTCAACTTTGCACACTTTATGAAGTGAGCCGAACCACAGTTTATAAGTGGATTTATGCTTATTCAGATTTAGAACCTGGTGTTAAAATGGTGGTAGAAATGGAAAGTGAAGCATCAAAGACGAAACATCTGCTAGAACGCAATGCAGAATTAGAGCGTTTCATAGGTCAAAAGCAATTAGAAATAGAATACTTGCAGCAGACCCTTGAATTAGCCAGTGCTGAGTTAGGTTATGACCTAAAAAAAAAGTTCGCTCCCAAGTCATTGAGTTCTTCAGGAAAGGGGGAGGTTCTATGAGTGGCACAATGCAAGATTTGTATTTACTGTGTGGCATTAGTAAACAAGGTCATTTTCAGGCTTTGCAAAAGGAAAAACTTTGGCAAGAGAAAATGTCTTTATATGTAGCTTTGATGTACCAAGTCAGAGAAATGCACCCTGGCATGGGTTTACGCAAGATGTACAACCAATTCAAACCCGAAGGCATTGGAAGAGATGCTTTCATTGCCTTAGGTCTTGGGGAGGGATTTCGTCTGAGTGTAAGAGTAAACCCTGTTCGGACGACCTACTCCTACAAAGGGCATCGCTACCCTAATTTACTTGTGGATAGAAGGTTTACAGATGTAAACCAAGTTTGGTCTAGTGATATTACCTATTTTCCCCTTGATGGGAGGTTCTATTACATCGTCTTAATTATGGATGTGTACTCGAGAAGAATTATTGGCTATTCATTAGCCGATAATATGAGGGCTGAAAATAATGTAGTAGCACTGAGAATGGCACTGAACCTGAGAGGGATTCAGGACTATAAGCATCAGCTCATTCATCATTCTGACAAGGGAACGCAATATATTAGTGATGATTACACGAACCTTTTAGACGATTTTGGGATTCAAGTGAGTATGTGCCAAGAAGTATTGGAAAATGCCCATATAGAGCGAGCAAATGGTACTATCAAAAATGAATATCTCCACCGTTGGGAAATTAAAAATCTAAAAGACTTGAAGATTGGCCTCCAAAAAGCAGTCAGTAACTACAATGAACGAAGCCACAATAGTTTAAGGGGAAAAACCCCTAATCAGTTTGAAACTTTTATCAAAAATATGCCAAATGAAAAAAGAAAGCCTCTACGAATCTTTACCTATCAAAGAGAATCTAGGAATAATCCTAATCAAATACCGCTCTTTGAAAAATTATAATGGTCTAACCTTGGTCAACCTATTTTAGGCATGGACATTCATACAAGGGAGGCGTAGGACGCACACATTTATTGGCTAATGTAGCTGCTTACTTGTGCTATTACCAAAAAAGAAAAGTGCTACTTATTGATTGGGATTTGGAAGCACCAGGCTTACATTATTATTTTGATAAAAAAGATGAAGATATACAAACTGATGGTCTAATAGACTTACTCAATGCTCATATTCTGATGGTACGCAATGCAGATACAGACCAAGTATTGAGTGAAGATGATTTTATTAGCCCTTTGCTAAAAGAAGATAATAAAAAAAAATATATTCAAAACCTTATCACAGCCGATAACGGAGGACGTATTGATTTAATGCCTGCCGCTCGCTACAAAGATAATTACCATACTGACATAGAAGAATTTGATTGGATTAAGTTTTATGACCAATTGTATGGTGGTAG
>JAABSX010000113.1 GCA_011390205.1 Microscillaceae bacterium
CTATTTTACTGGCCTCTGCTTCAGGCATTTGTTTGTTGTAAGGACTTTGGACAAAACGAAGCGAATTTTCTGCAGTGAGCAAAGATTTTAAATAATCCTTTTTAGCTTGCCCCGAGAGTTTTTGGCTGCGGATTTCAACATCGGGTTTGACCAATTCCCCTGCTTGTTTGGCGTAATACATTTTTTTGAGGAGTATTTGTGCCAAAAACTGTTTTTTTAACGCTCCATCTTGAATAAAGCTGTGCAGTTCGGACAGCAGCAAGGTGCGTTCCTTAGAATGGAAATTGAGCAAAAATGTTCTGCTGTTCAATACCTCTTCTGTACACGAAATAAATTTATCAACATCAGGGTGAGCTAAATAGTCCATTGTCTGAATTATGTGTGTGTAAGAAGCCATTTCAAGTACTAAATTATCAAGATATAGGTTTTTTACCTAACTTTGTTTCATACAAAATTAGTGATTTCTATGTACACCTACACCCTAAAATCAGAAAGAAACGTAACCGATTATTATGGAATTGACCAGAATTCTTATCCCGGAGTAGGCAGGAGTTTTTCAGATGCTTCTATTTGGGTAGCAAGGCAGCATTTAATCCTTTACTTGATAAAAGAACAAGAAAGAAGCATGGCACACGACTATTATGATATTTCCATCTTTCTTTCTGCCAATGAGGAAGATGAAGCTGTATTTTTAGGTGCTTGGACATTGCGTAAGCTATATCCTCACAAATGGAATTGGAAGGCAGAAGCCAAATTTTTGAAAAAACACAACTTATACCGAGCAGGCGACAAAGAACTCTTAGCCATAGAACAAGCCTATCATCAATGCTCAAAAGATGAGGACTTCGAGCCTATCATCGCCGATTTGAAAATGCGCCTCAGCAAATTTGAAGAAAAATATGGAGATGCAATCCAAGACTATGCCCCTGAACTAGGTATCTTGTATTATTTTTTGAGAGATGGTTTCAAAGCCTTTGAATTTCTTACACTCCGACCAATGTTTGAACTCCAAGACCTTACGTATTCGATAGCACAAGCTCTTGGCTACGAGTATTTGAGAAAGTATGATGCTTTGTATCAAGAACACCCTGCTCGTTGGTGAAATACAGAGAAATCAGTTAAAAACTAATCATCTAAAAATGAGTGTTTTAAATAAAATTGAGCAGCTAATTCAGTATAAGCTACTGATTCCCAAAGAGGAGTTTATCAACTGTACACGATCCGAATTAGAACACTTAGAGCAGTTAGTTTATAGGAATACTAATTTTGTTCTTCCAGATACATATCACAACTTCCTAAAAATAGGAGGACACGGGATTGGCTCACTATTATTAGGCGTTGGAGTGTCTTATGGTGAAGTACTTAGTCGAATGAATGCCTTTTGGGAGGATAGTTCTCCTCTAAAGAATATCGATAAAAGTGCTTTTTTATTTTTTTATAAAGATAGCCATCCAAGTTATTATACCTATTTTTTGTTAGAGGGTAGTAGCAATCCATTAGTTTATGAATATGACTTGAATAGCAATGCGACTCGCAACACCAACAAAACTTTTACTGAATATCTATTAGAAGGTATCCAAAATTCATACGAATTTAGGAGCTTAGTGCCTAATCATCTCAGGGTAGTTCTATTTAATGTTAGAAAACAATTACTATCGTTGAATTTATTTTTAAATAAGGCTAATTTATCTTTTTGGGAAGAACGACTAAAGAATAAGATAATACGCTTTGGAGAACGAGTAGATGACTTGCCACTGAAAGCCAAATCTAAAATGGAAGATATTATTTATACAGACTTTAAAACCTTTATAGAGGAGTTGAAGACACATACAATAAAACATATTTTTGAAACAGACTATAATTTGTTTCAAAAAGCAGTTAATGTAATAGATGAAGCTTTAAAATATTTAGCCTACAAGCCAACACACCAAGACTTTAACCAATTAAAAAACTTCTGTGAGCAATTTGAGAAAGAGAAAGGGGAATTAAAGAAGTTTACTTTTAGCTCAGCTAGGTCTCTATTTCTATTTTTATCGGATAGAAATTTTTCAGAAGAACAACATTTATGGTATCTAATACAATTGGAATACTACGCCTGGCAAACTTTATTAACGTGAATTATTTACACAACTCATTGATTTTAAGTAAGTTGAAAAGTTCAATTATTCGGTAGTCCAACAGTTAAGTGTGTAAGCTCTTTTTACCTGATTTGAGGCTTATTTTTATGATTTTTTCAAGATTATTTTATGAAAAAATAGCCATCTTTCACTCCATAGCCCTTATGTGGCAACATAGAAGCTATGGAGTGAAAGAATTTTCAAAGCCTCCACACTTTAATCAGGGACTACCAATTATTCAATAAAATGCGGTTTGCCGAAAAAGCTGTGATACCATATGAAAAAATATGATGCTTTGTACCAAGAACGCCCTGCTCGATAACGAAGGGTTTGCAAACCCTTCGCTATAGAAAATATGCAGTATTTCGAAAACGCTCAATTCTCAAAATTGGTTTGGCTACTTATGCTTATTTTGAATACACCTGAATCTTAGACAGTAGTTGTTTGTGGGTGTGATTTTGATATGATGTAAAAATTCATTAGATTGCTTAAGAATTAAACACCTATCAAAATGCAAATATTATCTTCTCACAAAAATGGCAAAGGTAAGTTACAAATCACTTTGGAAATTGCCGCAGATGAGGCAGAGAGTTTTCTTGAGAAAGAAGAGAACCTAGCCAAGTTACTCAACGAAGTTGGCTGTTTGGCAACTGCGGAAATTCTCAAAAACACTGACGTTGTAAAGCAACATATAGAGTTAGAAAATCAGCGTTATTA
>JAABSX010000114.1 GCA_011390205.1 Microscillaceae bacterium
AGTTATTGGATGGATGTTTCTATTAAGATTACAGAGCAAGCAGATGTGTATTGGATATTAAAAGATATAAGTAGTTTACAAAAGCAACAACAAGAATTAAGCTATCAGCGCGCAATGTTGGAGAAGTCAAAGAATGAAATGGACCGTATCATATACAGTGCTTCTCATGATTTAAGGTCGCCCATCACGTCAATTTTAGGCTTACTAAATTTACTTGGCCTTACTCAGAGTGAGCAGGAGAAAAATGAATACATTTTTATGATGCAGTCAAGTGTAATGAAGTTGGATTCCCTTATTCAAAACCTTGGTAGGCTTTCAAAAAATTCAAATGAGGTAGTAAGAGACGCAGAGATCAATTTTGAAAATTTGCTTGATGAAATTCAGACAGAATTATCTTTTCATTCAAATTTTCAGAAAATTGAGTTTCAAAAGAGCCTAAGTCAACAGCATATTTTCTATAGCGATCAACAGCGTATAAAATTGATGCTAGGTAATATTATAAAAAATGGTCTGGACTTTATGGATAGCAATAAATCTCAAAATATTGTAGATATTGAAATAAAAGTGACAGATGAAAAGGTAGTAGTTAAGATTTTTGATAACGGTATTGGAATTAGTAAAAGCAATGTCGATCGTGTTTTTGATCTGTTTTATAGAGGAAGCGATAGATCTAGAGGTTCAGGCCTGGGGCTTTTTGAAAGTAAAGAAATTATTGTGAAGTTGGGGGGTAAAATCAAGCTGAATTCTGAATATTCAATAGGAACAAGCATAGAATTAGATATTCCTAACTCGAAAAAAGGTAAGCTTATAAATAAGAAAAAAGCTTTGAGATACTAATATTCTCCGTTTAATAGCTTGTAAAGTCCCTATCGCTTGTAGAGGCAAAGAACCTGAAGTTCATAATTGATCATACTAGACTCGTAGTGAATAGATTAGGATCCAACTTCAATTTATTCAATTTAAGACATGGTTTATCAGTTGAAAGAAACATCAAGTGCGTTGCCCTTGATGAGTGTCGAAAAAATGTATTTCAGGAACGAACGGAAAATGCGATTACAAGTACTTTAACCCCAAATTCTTAAAGTCTCAGTAGTTAAGTTAAGGCACAGCAGTACCAACTATGCCTCTACGTATTTATACTGACCTGATTTTCAGTAAATATAGTAGAACCTCCTAGAAGTAAAGCCTGAGTAATTTTTATTTGCTAGCCATCTACCTTTGAGAGAGATGGGAAAAAAGCGAATTATATCAATTGTTAATCATAAAGGCGGTTCAGGCAAGACCACAACAACCATTAATATGGGAGTTGCCTTGTCGCAAGAAGGCTTCAATGTATTATTAGTTGACTGGGATCCTCAAGCAAATCTGAGTTTTTCATTTGGTGTTGATGATGACCACAATCCAACTTTAGTTGATATATTTTATGGAAATTCAGTGCTTGAAGAAGCATTAGTTTCAGTAGAGGGGATTAATATTTTACCCGCTAACATCCAGTTAGCTGATTTGGAATATTCTATTGCCAGAGATCAAAACAACCACACTTTTTTAGCTGATTTATTAAAAAACCTTGAAGGATTTGATTTTATACTGATCGACTGCCCCCCTTCTTTGTCTATCCTCACGCTTAACGCTTTATATGCTTCAGATGAAGTGATTATACCTGCTCAAATGGAGGTGTTAAGTGTAAAAGGTATTGAGCTAATGCTGAATACTATCCATCAAATACAAGAAGGAGTTAATCCTAATCTGACAATTAGTGGAGTACTAAGCGTAATGGTTGATAGCAGAAAAAGCCTAAACAAAGAAGTAAAGGAATATATCAAATCACATTTAGATGTCCCTCTTTTTGAGGAAGTAATAAGGACTAATGTTCGAGTATCCGAAGCACCCTCTTTTGGCGAAAGTGTCATTACCTATTCACCCAAATCAAATGGCGCAAAAGATTATCAAAATTTCACAAAAGCTTATTTAAAAAGCATTAATCATTTAGAAACTAATAAGATATAGATATGGCAATTGGTAAAAATTTAAAAAAAGAAAAAGTTATGCCTGTTAAAGAAGAAGAAAACGTAAAAACTAAAGCTTCAAATGGAGAAGTAGAGAAAAACAATCCAGCTGATTTAAATGGTAAAGATCTACAAAATCATATAAGCGCAGTAAATAACGCATTTGCTTCAATTGAATTTGACCCTAAGGGGTATATTTTGAGCGCTAATGATCAGTTCCTCAATGCAATTAGCTATTCCTTGAACGAAGTTAAAGGAGAGCATCATAGTATTTTTGTTTCTGATGATTATGCTCAGAGTACCGAATACAAAAACTTCTGGAAAGCTTTAGCAGCTGGAGAACATCAAAATGGAGAATTTTTGAGATTCGATAAAAATGGTAATGAAGTGTGGTTACAAGCGTCTTACACTCCTGTTCCTGACAAAAGCGGTAAGGTAGTTAAAGTGATAAAATATGCATTTGATATCACAGAAAAGAAAAAAATAGAATTAGCAGCTATTGAAACAGCAAAAGAATATGATCAGGTAAAAATTGAGCTTAAAACTCGAATGGACCAAATCAATATTGCTTGTTTGGTTTCAGAGTCAGATTTAAAAGGGAATATCACTTACGTGAACGATAAGCTATTGGAGGTAACAGGTTATACTCGACAAGAATGTATGGGGCAACCTCATAGTATGTTTCGCCATGAAGATTCTCCGAAATCTGTTTTTAAAGAAATGTGGGCTACCATTGGGAGAGGAAAAATATTCAGAGCAGAGATAAAGAATAAAAAGAAGAACGGAGAGCCCTATTATGTTGACGCTATCATCGCGCC
>JAABSX010000115.1 GCA_011390205.1 Microscillaceae bacterium
TTTACAACATCGAGCATATCAATGAAGCAAACTTTGGCTTGCTCACAGGAAAACGAGCCTTCAATGAGATACTTATCAAAAATCTGATTGAGGCAATACAGCCACACAACAAAGAGGCGCAGATGTTAGTAACCTATATGCAAAGGCAAAACATTAGCAACTGGGCGAGCCAAGAAAAGTATGCCAAAAAAGCCAAAGAAATCCTTGCATATAGTTATGTGGGCGTGATAGGCATGCAGTTGAGCCATCTATTGGCGATTGGCAATAACAAAACTATGAGAGCGGAGGACAAGGTAGTGCCTTACATAGAAAAAAGCCTTCATGTTACTCGGTATAGCCTTGATTTGATATGTTTTGCCTTCATTTCTAAACTATGGGACGCTCAAAAGCAACAGAATATTTCCCTGAATACCCCTCAAACCGAAGTCTTGAACGGCTTTTTTGAAAGAAAATTTGAGCCTGATTTTTTAGAACAACTTGCATTGCTCAAAGCATTGTATGGTATTTTTAAAGATGCCCAACTCCATTTCCCCTTTGCAGAAATGAAAGACTTTGCGGCAATGTTTGAAGAAAATTCATTGCTCAAACAAGCCTGCCAAGCCTTACAAAAAATCAGACAAACTTCTAACGAAAAATATACTTTTGTGGAGTGTGCCGAAGCCGAAATGCAGTTAAGTACGCTCTTGAATTGTCTGTCTTTTTTGGCAAATTATAATATGGCTTCTATCAAAAAAGTAGGCTATAAGTATCTGAGAAATAACGCCCCACATTTTATTCATAACTACATAGAAGTAGGTTTTGACCAAAAGGCAAACCCCGATGTAGAAAAACATAAATATACACCTCAAGACATTTCTACGGATACGGTGCTGATTTATCAGGGAGAAAATTATGCAAATAGCATCAATCTTTTTCCTTTTGTGATAGACTACAATGCCCTTACCTTTGAGCAAGGTTCTAAAATTTATTTTTACCAATGTGTAGATTTTTCTTCAGAAAATATCATAGAGTATGTTTTGCTCAAAGATGATGAATCTATCAAATTAGAATGGCAAGATACTGTAGAGAACAACCCAAATTTTGATGAATTGGTAGGAAATGCCGAAAAATTAAAAGCCTTGAATTTAGACCATATCATTCTGCAATTCAAAGAGGCGAAAAATGCTCTTACACAAAACAATGAAACTGATGATGAATTTGAAAAACTTTTTACAGCCCCCTAACCCCCAAAGGGGGAATTGCTTCAACACCTTCTTTGGGTTTAGTAGCTGGGAGATGGGGCTTTTAGACTATAATATTGAATTACTCACATAAAAAACTCCCCCTTCGGGCATAGGTGATTGGTTCTAGATAAATACAAAGAAAAACGGTATGCTCCGAAGGAGCTGCCCTAAAATCATCTAAATACTACACCTAAGGCACTAAAAAAAGCCTTGTAAAGGCGTTCTTTTGGGTTTAGTAGCTGTAAGATGGGGCTTTTAGACTATAATATTGAATTACTCACATAAAAAACTCCCCCTTCGGGGGCTGGGGGGCTTCTGATACGACAATGACAAAAACATACCCTTTTAAATTCTTAGATGCCTATACACAAAAAGACAAAGACATCTTTTTTGGCAGAGATAGCGAAATCGCACAGCTTTATGAAATGCTCTTTCAGAGTGATTTGATATTGATTTATGGGGCTTCGGGTACGGGCAAAACCAGCCTGATTCAGTGCGGTTTGGCAAATAAATTCAAGCCCTACGATTGGTTTCCGCTTACCATTCGTAGGAAAAACAACCTCAATGAATCCCTTGAGCAAATACTCAATGATGCGATTGGCACGAGTACACAAAATGATGATGATGAGTTTGAAAATATGTTTTTGCAAGAGGAAGCCCCGCTTTCGCCCTTGGAGAAAAAACTCAAAGACATCTATAAACAGCATTTCAGACCGATTTATTTGATTTTTGACCAATTTGAAGAGTTGTACGTCTTGGGAGGCAAGGCAGAACAAGAGAAATTTGTGCAAACCGTCAAGGAAATTATGCAGATAGAACAGCCTATCAAGCTCATTCTTTCTATCCGAGAAGAATATTTAGGCTCTTTGTATGAATTTGAAAAGGCTGTCCCTGAGCTACTGCGTAAAAAACTACGCATAGAACCGATGAACCTCGACAAAGTGAGGCAGGTATTGGAAGGAATCAACCAAAACCCAAACACCAATGTATCGCTTGAAGCTCAAAAAGAGCAAGCCATTACAGAGGAGATTTTCAAAAAACTGCAAGGCGAAGAAAAAACGCTTTTTATTCAATTGCCTTATTTGCAGGTATTTCTGGACAAACTCTACAGGCAAATCACCCAAGATGAAACCTTGCAAAAAGAAGCAGTCTTTGACTTGGCAAGTGTGCAGAAAATAGGCGATATTGGCAATGTTTTGCGTGATTTCTTGGAGGAGCAAGTCCTCAAAATTGCCAAAAAACTCAAGACCAAAGACACAGATATTTGGAAAATTCTCTCGCCTTTCACTACGCTTGAAGGCACAAAAGAACCTCTTTCAGAAGCAATGCTTTTGCCTAAAATTGCGCCCGAACTACAAAAAATAGCGGCACAAGTCATCACAGAATTGGTAACTGCCCGTATCTTGCGCTATACCGAAAAAGATGAACTCTATGAGGTAAGCCACGACACCCTCGCCAAGCAAATCGCCTCTAAACGCTCTGATGAGGAGATTGCCCTGCTAGAAATAGATAGACTGATTAAAAACCAACTTGCCTTCGGCAAAGACCTTTTTACAGAAAAGCAATTGAATGTGATTC
>JAABSX010000116.1 GCA_011390205.1 Microscillaceae bacterium
TTTTAGTGCCAATGACGAGCTAGATACAAGTGTGGGCAAAATGTATGGTTCACTGGTGCTGCTCAATACTTACCTCAGCCTCAAAGCGGGCAAAGCAAACATCTCGCTGCTATGGCTTGGCTTGATTTTACTGGTTTTTGCAGGGCTTTCCTATCATGCTTTGTATGTTACACATCTTGACGCACCTGCTTGGCTGCTGCCGTTGGTGCGTTTCCCACTTTTTCGCTTTTTTGACTATCTCTTAATAGGTTTGGCATTGAGTTTTGTCTCTTTTTGGCTATTTGGGATTCACCTGAGCGTCATTTTGATATTTGTCTATCTCAAAGGCATACGCTACCTGCGTCTGGGTGGCAGACTGAAGCAACTGGAAAAAGATTTGTTTACCAAAAACCAAGAGAATGAAAAGCTATTGCATAGCATTATGCCCCAAGATGTAGCCGAGGAGCTAAAGAAAACAGGCAAAACAAAGATTCGCAAATTCGAGAGTGCTACAATTTTGTTTGCAGATGTAAAGGGCTTCTCTAAAAAGGCACAAGAACTCAAAGAAACCAAACCCGCCACGGCTGCCGAAGATTTGATTGATTTGCTTGATGATACTTTCTCTGAGATGGATACGATTTGTAAAAACAACGGACTAGAAAGAATCAAAACCATTGGCGATTGCTATATGGCAGTGGCAGGCGTGCCTATAGCCAGTAAAACCCACGCACTAGATACAGCAATGGCAGCACTTGCCATACAAAAGTGGATGGCTGATGAAAAACAAAAACGAAACGGTGATTTCTGGGAGGTGCGTCTGGGTATGCACACAGGCGAGCTGGTGGCAGGCGTAGTAGGTACACAACGCTACGCCTATGATGTCTGGGGAGCAGACGTAAACGTGGCTTCACGTATGGAGAGTGGCGGCGAAATAGGCAAGGTAAACACCACTGAATACACCAAAAGTTTGATAGAAGACTTCTTTGAATTTGAATACAGAGAAGAAATAGAAGCAAAGAACATCGGCATGATTAAAGCCTATTTTATCAAGCGAATCAAACCCGAACTCTCTGCCGATACAGCAGGCTTTGAGCCAAACGAACAATTTCGGAAGCTAAAAAAGGAGCGATTTGGCTCGTAAATATCATAAGCTAAAAATTTTAAAAAACCATAAAACCCAAAACACGTTAAGTTATAGTTGTTAAATGCTTGTGTTTAAATAGTTTATGCTATGTTAGACTGCAACTATTCCTTCCTTCAATTGCTACAAGATGCATCTGAGGGCAATTGAAGGGCTAAAATCTAAGTTAGAATCTTGTAAACTAAATATGTTCAGACACTTAATAGACCCAAACACCAAAATTAATTATCCAATGAAGAAAGTACTGTTTACCCTCCTACTATGCCTAGGGGCTGCTTTGTGCCTCCAAGCCCAGTCTTACACCGTTCTCAAAGTAGAACCCAAAGACCAAGTCAAAGCCAATGGAAAACCCCTCAAAGTAGGCGATAAAATTACAGAAAATACCCAAATCACCCTTAGCCACGAAACCGCCTTTATGCGTGTGATGGGGAGCAAAAGTAGCTACACAGTCAGAAAAGAAGGTAAAATCCCTGGGGTATTTGAGAATAGCAAAGACATCAAAATAGCAGGCACTAGAACCGTCATCTCTGACGAACCCAGCTTCAAGCAGTTCATCATCACTCCTAAGTTCTTAGTCATAGACGAGCTAGTGCAAAGCGTAGCCAAGTCCATCTTTCCCTTAGAAAAATGGACAGAAGACCCCGAAGGAAAGTTCTTTTTCATAGAATACACCTACCAAGGCGAGGAAATCTTAAAATTTCTGCCCGTGGCAGACGACAATGCCTTTGTCATCAATGCAGAGGTCTATACCATAGACGGCAAAGCCATCAACCCACAAGAAGCCAAAAACCTTGTATTCAAGTATGCCATAGATGAAAGCCGAGAAAAACTCATCGGCAAAATAGACCTTGTACTGCTCAAAGGCAGCGACCTCAAAGAGGAAATAGGGGTATTCCTTAAACAAATACAAAACACGGAAAATGACAAAACACTCATCACCAAAATAATACAAAAGCACCTCACCGACTACTACGGCGAACCCGACTATGACCACCTCTCTCAGTGGCTTCAAAAAGAGTTTGGCTTCTAAGCTAGAAGGAAGCGAAAGGGCAGTATGAGCCACTCATTTTTGATGTATAAGGGCAAGAAGCAGAGGTGAACAAAAAAAACAAAAATATTTTTCGTTCTCTTGCTTCTTTCCTATATTGCCTCTATTAATTCACCCTAATTTTCAATCGTGATGAAAAAAATATACTTCCTTTTATTTGTGATACTTTGCTTATTGAGCAGGGGCAATATACTCACAGCACAAAACATCCCTCAAAACCCCAACCTTAGCGACAAAGACGGTAAGCGACAAGGCAAATGGACTATCCTCTATGATGCCAACTGGAATGTAATCCAAGAGGTAAGCAAAGCGGAGTTTTATCGAACTATTGAATACCAAGACGACAAGCCTATTGGCACAGTAAAAGACCACTACAAAAATGGTGTAGTGCAGATGGAAGCCACACTC
>JAABSX010000117.1 GCA_011390205.1 Microscillaceae bacterium
TTATCTAACAGTACTTTATCTATATCTAGCTGAAGCCAAGTATTATAACACATCCATTCGGCTCCTATCTCTCTTAACCCACATTGCGTATTAAGCAGAGCTAATAAGTTCTCTAATAGATAGTTGTGGTTTTTTGAGTTTCGGTTTGTGTACTACAGATTTTAATTTTACGAAGGGGCGTTTTTTTATATTTAATGCTTCAAGTAGGGTTTTAAATTTTTGTTCTGGTTCTGAACATTTTCTTACTTTAATTTCTTCTCCTGCTTTATTGTAACCGGAGGTAGTGATTACTTTCTGTGTATTCCCTATTCTTACTATTTCTGTCCAACAGTTGTTTATACCCTGTGTTTTTAATTGGCAGCGTATGGTATTTACTAACCAATAAGCTAATAGTCCTAGATTCAAATGTGCTATTGTTGATTCATCTTTTTTGTGGTAGATTGGGCGTAAGTCTAAGTCTGTTTTAAGTGTGCGAAAGGTACTCTCTATCTCTCTGATGGTATTATAAACGTTCCATACCATTACTTCATCATTCATATCCATGCTGGTTCGGATGAAGTATATGCCCAAATTTTGGTTAGCCTGTTTTTCCTTTTGGGCATTGAGCGACCAACTCATTTCTACAACGATTTTGTTGTGTATATCATAACTCAGTTCGATATGGTATCTTCCTTGAGCTGATGGGTATTTTTGTTTGGCACGGCCTATTCTTTGATTTACTTTGTCAGCCAGCTTTACGCCTCCTTTTTTATGTATCGAAGTCTTTATTTTTTCTAATTCAGCCTCAAAACGTTCTTCAAACTGGCTCAGCATACCTCGTTCCTTGAGGGCTTTCATCTGGCTGTTTATCTCTAGACAATAGTCTGTATTGTCTTCTGTAAGTATTTTTTTTAATATTACCTTTTTCTTAGATTTAGTTTCTAGGTGAGTTACCAAACTATTTGTGTCAAATTTGTAATTTTTTAGTTTTGTTCTGCTTACACACAGATAATGATAGCCTTTGTTTCGTATCAAAGCCAAGTTTTGCTTTGTGGCTATGCCTGCATCAAGTACGATTAGTGGCTTTATGCTACCCGTGGTCTTATCTAAACTTTCAATTACCTTGTCTAGCCCTTGACTGTCGGAAAAATTACCCTCGTGTATGGATGAATGTTTAATAAAGCCATAAATATTTACCACCAAGGCCAATACCACTAATCTACAGTCTGACCGCTTCTCTTTACTGCGACCAAACTTAGCCATAGCACTGTTGCGTTTCTCTCCTTCAAAATAGGTATTTGTCAGGTCATAAAATACTATTTTGTCTTGAATATCAAATAATTCGTTGGTACGTATTGATAGGTGTTGTTCTAGTTCTTTTTGCAGAGTATTGAGTTTAAGGGCACTCTTATATAACCGATCCTTATTAATTTTGGCTAGATCATACCCTGTTAGTTCTGTGATTGCAGAGTTTTCTTTTATCCATTTTGAGGTTGCTAGCTCTGAGCCTGGATATACCGCTCTGCTAATTATTTGTGTTTGTGCTAATTGTACATCTGATTCGCTGAAACCATTATCTAACAGTACTTTATCTATATCTAGCTGAAGCCAAGTATTATAACACATCCATTCGGCTCCTATCTCTCTTAAATTGTTGTGGCTTATCGTGTCGGCATCAATCATGCGACTGTCTTTGTTGTACAGCGTCAGATCAAGGCGATTCCCTTTAACAATCCTACTCCAAAACTCAGTCACCCATTTGTTTACAAGAGAGTCACTTTCAGGAAAAATTGAAGTCTTTTGTTCAAACAGGTCAGTGAGTTTACGAGCAATTAAGTTGAGCTGGATAGCACTTAGGTCATCTTCTAAAAAACCGACATTTAATATTGTCCTATGGCAAACACGTCCTGTGTTATTACGATAGCTTTCCACTATTCTGTAATAACCATCCAGCTTTTGAGTATCTGGATTTCTCCTACATATTGACTTAAAATACATTCTGCAAAGGTACTGATAACCAGACCAATAAGTCAACTCCCCTGTGTACTACAAATAAAAAAACGAAAATAACAAATTGCTTATAATCAATGACGTAGCAATTTATGAAGCTCGAAAAAAACCGATATTTATCAAAAAAACATCAACATTTCATGAAAATACTTTTTTTGAACCTATATTTTGAGGGTTTTGAGCAATGTGGGTTAATTTAAAATTACCACTGGTAGGTTTTCTTGGGTACTTTCTAGCATGTCCCATTCGCTGTTCACGTACTTAATGTCATCTTTTAAGGTTTGGTAAGGCAAAAATCTGCCATTCTCAAACTTCCAAAGCTCCGATGTTTCGGGATTTAATACCACGAGCTTTACCCATTGGTTTTCAAACCATTCATAGGTTGCAGGCACAGACTTTATTACATCTAAAACCACTTGTGGAAAGTGCTCTACAATCATAAGTAGTCTTACCGGATCGTGTACTTCTACCATTTGACTCGGTAGCCCAGGTCTTAAGTCGCCATCTATACCATTGGCTACGCCCACAAGACCCATAACATTATGGGGCAGTTTT
>JAABSX010000118.1 GCA_011390205.1 Microscillaceae bacterium
GCATCAAAGGTGTGCCTTTTTGAGTATTGATAAACGCTAAGTTATAGTTATAAGGTAAAAGTTGGTAGCGCAATTCGATGGCTTTTTTAGCTTGGCTGTATTAAAGTTTGAAGTTGGTTGTAAAAGTTGTATATTACAAAAAACAATTATTTGAAAACTTCATCAGAAATTTTATCAGCATTTAAGCTTTTGCCATCTATTGAGCGTAAGGCTTTAATCAAAGAACTTTATAAAGAAACGGAAACCGTACAGGTCACGGGTAACTACGCAAAGCATTGCCCTCACTGTGAAAGCAAGAGCATATCTAGATATGGTACGCAAAAGGGAGAACAACGATTCAAGTGTGGTGAATGTGGAAAGTATTTTAAAGAAACCACAGGCACAGTTCTCGGTAGAATAAGAAAGAAATCACTTTTCCTCAAATTTCAAGACGCAATGATTAATGAAGAGTATTGTTCTATCAAAAAAATGGCAGAACGATTTGGAGTAAGTGTTCCGACAGCTTTCAACTGGCGGCATAAGATATTACTCTCCCTTCCAGAATTAAACTGCAAGTTCCAAGATGAAACACAGATTGACGATATTTGGATTAGGTACAGTCAAAAAGGGCGCAAAGGATTGGAGTACGGAAAGAAGCGAGGCGGTACAAGCCACAAAGGAGACAGTAACTACCAAGTTAAAATTCTAACCGCCACAAATAGCACACATACAGAAATGAAGGTTAGTAATATAGGAAGATTGAAAAAAGCTGATATACAACGCTCATTAGGAGACAAAATAACTAAAAAAACTATTCTAATATCAGACAAACATAAAAGCATACAAGGATTTGCAATCGATAATAAGCTTGAATATCATAGCTTTAAAGCATCCCAACACACCACCAAAGACGGAAAAGGGGTTCAATTGCTTAATAACATAGCAGGGCGCATGGATACATTACTTAATAGGACTTTTAAAGGAGTATCCACAAAATACTTACAACTATATGTTAACTGGTTTAAATTTAAAGAAAACAGCAAAAACAATATAAAGGAAATAAATCTTCAAAACGAAATCTTGTCAAAAAAATACACATGGGATTTATTTTCAAACATAGAAGGAATATATGGAAATTTCATAAAGAATCATTCAGCAAGAACCTATAGATGCCCACAACAACAAAAATTTAAGGCTCAGAACTGGAATCAAAATTTAGCATTCAAAAACTCTTTTATTTGAATAACAAAATATATTGACCAACTTTCTAATTAAATACAGCCTCATATATTAATGAAAATAAAGCTGATTATTATGAACTATTGAATATGGTTAATAAATCTGATCAATGGGAAGCGTATATTTTATATATCTTAAAAGGCATAGAAGTCACATCAAATAGAACAATTTCTAAAATTAACTCTATAAATGATTTGCTCACTGAGACTGTAGAAATAGCACAAAATAAAGAGCCTAAAATATATAGAAAAGAACTTATAGAGTTACTTTTCGAACAACCCTATTCAAAAATTGATTTTGTAGTTCAAAAACTAAAGGTTGAAAGAAAAGCCGCCTCAAGATATTTAAAGAGTTTAGAAAAAATTGGAATTCTAACCTCTGTAAAAATTGGAAGAGAAAAAATCTACATAAACACTAAATTAATAGAAATATTAAAAAAGCATTGAGCACAACAACAATTACAACGAAATTTTCTACTAAAAATTTTCGCGCTTTTATCCTTCTCTAAGCCATATTTAAGTCCGATGCTGTTGATTTTTGGATTGCAAACTCTAGCTTTATACTGCAAAGGGTACACTTGATAATATCGTTCTCAACCAAGTGATGAATCTTTAAAGGGGATACTATGGATACTGTTGTTGCTATGGATACTGTGGATACTTTTGATGCTGTTGTTGCTATTGATCCTATTGATGTTGTTGATACTGTGGTTGCTGTTGTTGCTGTTGATGCTGTTGTTGCTGTGGATGCTTTGGATACTGTTGATGCTATAGAAGTACTTGTAACCTGTCATTCTGAAAAATGCGACCCAAGGAGCATTTGTTCAGAATCTTAGTTTATTTAGTCACTATCCAAACTTAAACTGCCTACCGCGACTGCAAACTGAATTGAAAACTGCGACTGCAAACTGAAAACTCGACATTACAGCTTTTCGATATATGCAGCCATTTCTTCTTGAAGTCCTTTAGCTTTAAGCTCTGCAGCTTGCCTAAAATCTTTCCCATTAGAAGCATATATTATTCCTCGTGAAGAATTGACCAATACCCCGCAATTTTCATTGAGGCCATATTTGCAGACCTCAGCTAAACTTCCGCCTTGAGCTCCAACTCCAGGGACCAGTAAAAAACTTTGGGGTACAATTTCTCTGATGGATTTAAAATATTCCGGTTTTGTTGCTCCAACAACGTACATGAGTTGTTCAGAATTTTTCCAGGTTTTTGAGGTTTGTAGCACTTTTTGATAGACCGTTTCGCCGCTACTCAGGTTTTGCGTTTGAAAATCGAAGGCG
>JAABSX010000119.1 GCA_011390205.1 Microscillaceae bacterium
GCACCCCTACACTGGCTATGTACCAAACCTCCTCTATGAACATATCCCCCCAGACAAGCTTCACCCTTGGCACGATGCCCTGCTCATTGCTATACGTAAGAGATTGCAGCCAACGCACCTTTCTCATTACGTCTTTCCTGTCTTCGGTTTCGGCATAGAAGTCAAGCTGTAAATCTAGGGTGGTATCCCCTCCCGACCAGTGCCTGAGAGGGTTTTCACGGCCTATGATTTCAAGGGTGCTCAGTTTGCTTTCACGCTTGTAGCTCAGCTCACTAGGCACAAACTGGATTTCCAGACGGTCTGCACTGTCGCCTTGGTTGGGGGTGGCGAGGCTTACAAGGTATAGGTTTTGCATAGGCTTTGTATTTATGTAATTTAATGTATTTATTACAAATATAATCTAATTTGAGTAATTATATTATATTTGTGAAAAATTGAAATTATGTGGAAGTTGCTATTGAGCTTTTTAGGTAGAAGAGCAGAGGGAGAAAGAGAAGTCATCTCTGCCAAGCAGACATTGGGAATGCCCATCAAGGCAGGGCGTAGTAGTGTATCTCCTCACGAGATTTATTACGGGATGAACTCCCTCGAGCCTGAGTTTGGCTTACAATGGCTTCCTATCATCCAGAATCTATCCGTATTCCATCACGATGTGAAGAAAGCCGTGGACAATATCATCGCCCTTTCCAACACTGAGTTAGAGATGGAGTTTGATTCCTCTGTATCTCCACGCAATGCAAGCAAGATGCGAGCTTACCTCAGTGAAGCAGAGAAGGGCTGGATAAAAAACGGCACTCAAAACACGCTCATCAACTCCTTATTTAGGCAGATTGCCGTCTATGGGGCTTTGAGTGCGGAGAGGGTGGTCAGTCAGGGGCTGAATGGCATAGACGAGATAGTGATGGTAAGCCCTCAGAGGATTCGCTTTGTGTATCAGAATGGCTTATACCTTCCTCACCAGCAGACGCCTATCTTGGCTGATACAAGAATGGGCTTGAAGCAACTCAACACCAGCACCTACAAATATATCCCCTTGGTGATGGAGACGGACACGCCTTACGTTTTTTAAAAAAGTGGAACGTCTATCCGCAGAAAAAGGGGATTGGTAAGTGAGGCTAATCTTTACCTTTTTGTTAAGTTGACAGCATTGAGCATCTCGCTTAAAACAGCAGGAGATTCATTTTTGTAGCAAGCAAGATTATCCTATCACTAAAATAAAAGAGGTTTTACAATAGGCTTTTTTGATAGATGAACTCTTATCACAAGAAAAAGAGAAGAAAAAAGGCTGAAATAGTTGCCATTAACAAAAAAAGTACTTCATTCTCAGCTATCTATTTCTTTTTGCACGTATATTTATACGGTAAAATACTAAAACTAAATTTTAATCTTATTTTTATGAAAAAAATTAACTTACTACTTATCCTCAGTCTATTTATTTTTATAACAGCTTGTGGAGGCGGAGGAATGAGTAAAGATACACTTACAGGCACTAAATGGACTGTGGATGTAGAAGGAGTAGAAAAAGAAATGAACCGAATCGTGTCTAAAATCGGTGATGAGAAGATGAAAAAAGAAGCCGAACAAGGCAAGGAGCAGCTCAATATGTTTAAAGGCATGATAGAGGCCGTTAAATTAGAATTCAAAGAAAATGGCACCATGGGCATCTCAGGCATGGAAGCACTCGGCGTTTCTGAAGAGAAAGCTTCTGACATCGGCGTAAAGTGGTCTTTGAACGGTGATAAACTAAGCATCGAAGGAGAGGGACAAACCGTCAATTTCAAGGTGAGTGGCTCTTCAAGTAGCATGACACTGACCCTGACACAAGAGGAAATGAAAGCCCTCAGCAAAAAATCTGGTGAAGAAATTCCTAAAGATGTTGAGAAAGAAATGCAAGCTATGGGAGATGTCAAACTGACTTTCAAAGCTGCCAAATAAACACAAAATTGTCTTTTTAAATAAGAGCCCCAAGCAGTTGTTTGGGGCTTTTTTGTTGATGTCTTGCTTAGCTCAATAATTTGATATATGACTTTATCCCTTCTTCAAGTTCTTGAAGATACACAAACTCATCTGCGGTGTGGGAGCGAGCCGAATCACCAATGCCGATTTTGAGTGTAGTAAAAGGCATCAAGGCTTGGTCAGAGAGTGTAGGAGAGCCGTAGGTATGCATTCCCAGTGATTTACCTCTTTTTATGAGGGGGTGCTGTAAATCTATCCGAGAAGAGTTGAGCCTCAGAGAACGGGCTTTGATTTCGCTTTGGGTATGGGCTTCTATGATTTCTAGTACTTCTTGATTGCTATAGAGTTCATTGACACGCACATCTATCACAAATTTGCAGACATCAGGCACTACATTGTGCTGTGTGCCTGCTTCTATCTGTGTTACACTCATTTTTACTTTTCCGAGCAAGTCCGAAACCTGCGAAAACTCATATGTTCGTAGCCATTCAATGTCTTTCATTGCTTTATAGATAGCAT
>JAABSX010000011.1 GCA_011390205.1 Microscillaceae bacterium
TTTAGAGCCATTCAGTTTTGTAAAGGCTGCGATGAAAACACAAAAAGCCTTGCAGAGATTTTTCCACTTGATTCTTTGCTCAGAGAAGCCCTCAAAAAGCAAGAAATTATTACACCAGTGGAAATTGCTTTTTATGACACTATAAAAAAACAGTACAGTTTTCTACCTGACTCACTCAAGCCAGCAAGGTTTGATAAAAGTAGATTCCAGTTTGATTTTGCAGGTAGAGAACAAGCAAGGTTTTATTTTCCTCACTATAGCTATGCCTTAATTTACCAGTTGATTGCCCCTATCATAGCTTCATTAGGGCTGATTACACTTTCATTGCTTACTTTTGGAATTTCTCTTCGCATTATCTCGAGGCAAAGAAAACTCTCTCATCTCAAAAATGACTTTATCAATAATGTAAGCCACGAGTTTAAAACGCCCATTGCTACCATTGCCTTTGCCGTTGCCAATGTAGAGAATGAAAAAGTGATTCACTCTCCCGAAAAAATAAAACAGTTTACGAAGGTTATCAAAGACGAAAACAAACGCCTCAACACGCAGGTTGAGAAAGTACTACAGGCTGCCATCACCGACGAAAAAGCCCTCGAACTCAAAAAAGAAACCATCAATCTGCACCAACTCATCAATGATTTGGCTGATGCCTATGATATGAAACTACCCGAAAATAGCCATATCCAAAGAAGACTCAATGCAAGCCAAGCAAGTATTATGGGGGATTATTTTCACCTCTCCAATGCCCTCTCTAACCTCTTAGACAATGCCCTGAAATACTCTAAAGAAGATGAAGCTGCACAAATCAGTATTGGCACAGAAGATACACCGCATGGCATTGTCATCAGTATAATGGACAAGGGCATTGGCATCAAAAAAGAAAATCAAAAAATGATTTTTGATAAATTTTATAGAGTTCCCAATGGAAATCTACACAATGTAAAAGGCTTTGGCTTGGGGCTGAGCTATGTCAAAGAAATCATTGATAAACATAGTGGCACAATTAGCCTACAAAGCAAATGGCAGCAAGGCAGTACTTTTACTGTATTTTTACCGATTCAAACTACTCTTGAAGTATGAAAAAAATATTAATTGCAGAAGATGACACAGGCTTTGGGCTGATGCTCAGAGCATTTTTAGAAATCAACAATTTTGAGGTAACACTCTGTGAAGATGGGCTACTTGCCCTCAAAGCATTAGAAACTACTTCTTTTGATTTGTGTATCTTAGATATTATGATGCCGCACCTTGATGGATTTAGCGTAGCCGAAGCCATTAATCAGCATAAAATAAACACACCTTTTGTGTTTTTGAGTGCCAAAGCCCTCAAAGAAGACCAAATCAAAGGCTATCAACTAGGGGCATCAGACTACCTCGTCAAGCCTTTTGACCCTGAAATACTGCTCTACAAAATGGAAATACTATTGAAAAATGATGCACAGGCAAGCAAAGATAATGACCTATTTACCCTCGGAAACTTTGATTTTTTGTATTCGCAAAGAATACTAAAGCTCAGAGAAAAACAAGAAAAACTCAGCCCCAAAGAAGCTGATTTGCTCCTTTTGCTTTGCAAAAAACAAGGGCAAGTGCTCACTCACGAAGAAGCCCTCACCAAAATCTGGAAAAACAATGACTATTTTAGCAAGCAAAGCATGAATGTCTATATCACCAAACTCCGCAAATACCTCAGCCAAGATAAGGGATATGACATTCAGATAGAAAATATACACAGTAGCGGGTTTATCCTAAAAGTTATCAAAAAGACATAGCTCATTTTGGCGTTTTTAGCTCAAACAAAGCTCTAGTACTTTTTGTATTTTTTAAGATACTCTTTGGCTTCTTTGTGTTTGCTATCCTTATTTTTGCTGTATTTTTTAAGGAGGGTATAATATTTTTTGGCTTCTGCATAGTTTTTTAGACTGTGTGCGTAGAGGGCTTTTTGCTGAAGTGCAGCGTGGTAGTATCCTGAGTCAAGGTCTTCGGTCTGCTCTGCAAACTCAATGGTTTTTTGGTAATATATTTGGGCTTTTTCTTTGTTTTGGTATTTGAGCTGCTGTACAAATGCCATATAATAAGCAGCATATCGCCCGCTAATGCCTTCATAGCCTGTCATTTGGGTATTTATTTTTTCTAGAATACGCTGCGAGACGCGCTCCAGGTCTGCTACTCTGCCAAGTGTATAGAGAATACTGGCATAGTATCTATGAAAATAGGCATTATCGGGGAAGGTCTGGTGCAGATACTCTGCAATAGGGAGAGCCTCTTGTGGTTTGTTTTCATCTGACCTGTAGATACGCATCAAAAAATACTGTGCCTCTGTGCGGGTATAAAAAGCATTTTGGCTCACATTTTTGAGCTGCTCTAGCCCAAGAGCCTGATCGCCCTTTCTAAAAAAAAGCAGGATGGGCTTCAGCATAGGATAGTTTTCTGGAATCCAGATAGAATAATAATTATAAAGAGCATCTCCAAGGAGTAGTTCGGGGCTAAGCTCTTCGGTTTCTTTTCCTTTCCGTAAAAATTTAAGGGAACTTTTGCCTGCGAAGGCAGCCCTTGCCCAGTGTTTTCGTTCGGCGTGTAATCTACTTTTAAAGGCATAAGAAGCTGCCAAAAAGAAAGCGGCTTCGGCATTTTCAGAATCGTCTTGATAGATTTTACGCGCCTTGTCTATGCTCGTATCCATATACCTGATAAAGGTTTCATCGTGGGTTTCTATCCTCGAGTCAGGCATCATTTTCCACCACTCATTGAGCCCAAGTAAGAAGTAAGGCAGTGGATGCTCAGGGTATTTTTCTTTAAACCAATTAAACTGACCTGCGGCACGGTCAAATTTAAAATTATACATATCATTCACTGCTGCGGTAGCTTCCATCTGCACAAGGGCATTGTCAAGGAGGTTTTTTTCATCTCCCTCCTCATAGATTGTTTCTTCATTAATAATCTCTTGTGCAGATATATGGTAGCCAATAGAAATTAAAATAAAGACACAAAAAATACTTTTGTGAGATTTAATTAAGGAATAAAATAAATAAATAAGCATACAATCAAAATTATGTCTAAATTTGCTATGTTTTTTCAATACGATTATTAAAGGTTTTGTCAAATACCATTATCCATACACAAAGGTTTGAGTTATATCTTTCCCAATCTCAAATAGAAGAAAAGGTTTCTCAGCTTGGCGCAAGCCTCACCACACAATACTCAAAAAAGTGCCCCGTGCTTTTAGTCATCCTAAATGGTGCCTTTCGGTTTGCAGCAGACCTTATCAAGGTATTGGACTTTCCGTTAGAAGTAGAGTTTATACGTATTTCTTCGTATAAAGGCACACAAAGTTCTGGACAAATGAAAGAGATTATAGGTCAACACTTAGATTTAAGCGAGCGTTCCGTTCTCATTATCGAAGATATTGTGGATACTGGGCAGACATACCGCTTTTTGCAAGAAAAATTAAAAACAGCCTCCGTACAATCTATAGAGTTGGTAAGCCTTTTATTCAAACCTGCACGCTACCTTTTAGAACAGACTCCAGACTATGTTGGTTTTCAGATACCTGATGAGTTTGTGGTAGGTTATGGGCTAGATTATAATCAGCTGGGCAGAGAGCTGAATGATATTTATTATCTAAAACAAAAATAAAATCTATATTTTAAGTAAAATTAAATACAGAGCTTGGTTATATTATATTTTTTTGATAAATTCTAACTTATGTTAAATGTTATATTATTCGGGCCACCAGGAGCGGGCAAAGGTACTCAAAGTAAAAAACTGGAAGAGAAGTACAACCTGATACACATCTCTACTGGAGATTTGTTATTTAGAGAGGTATCAGCAGGGACAGTGCTCGGGCAACAAGCCAAAGAGTGTATGCTTGCAGGAAAACTAGTACCCAATGAGGTGGTCATCAGTATGATTGAGAATAAAATAAAATCTAACCAAGGAGCTGCTGGTTTTGTGTTTGATGGGTTTCCTCGCAATCAAAAACAAGCACAGACACTAGACCAGCTTCTTTCTGCTTATAGACTGAGCATCTCTATGGTGGTCTCGCTAGAAGTCGAAACAAATGAGCTTGTCAGAAGGGTATTACAGAGAGGTAGCGAAAAAGGACGGTTTGACGATCAGAATGAGAGTATCATTAGGAGTAGGCTTGAGACCTATGAACAAGAGACCCTCCCTCTGGCTGCATATTATCAGAAGCAAGAAAAATTTGTGAATATCTCTGGGCTTGGCTCTGTGGAGGGCATTTTCCAACAAATTTGTACAAAAATACAAGTTGTAAGCTAAAATAATTTGCAAACTACCAATTTGATGCTTTAATTTAGGTAATCTTTTATGATATATTAAAATATCAAATACACCATTTGATTAATTCTTAACTCCTCAAAACGCTATACTTTATGAAAAATATCGTATTATTCGGCCCTCCTGGGGCAGGCAAGGGTACACAGAGTACTAATATTATTGAAAAATATGCACTCATACACCTTTCCACGGGTGACTTATTGCGTGCAGAAAAAGCGGCTGGCACTGAGCTAGGGTTAAAAGCCAAAGAATTTATGGAAAAAGGAGATTTAGTGCCTGATTCTGTAGTAATTGGTATGATTGAGAATAAGGTGAAAGCAAATCCTGATGCCAATGGTTTTGTCTTTGACGGGTTTCCTCGCACCATCGCTCAAGCCGAAGCCCTAGACCAAACCCTCCAAGAAAACGGACTGAGTATCTCAAAAATGATTGCACTTGAAGTAGATGATGACGAACTCATCAAAAGACTCCTCGAGCGTGGAAAGGTATCTAACCGACCCGATGACCAAAATGAAGAAATCATTGCCAATAGAATCAAAGTATATAACGCTGAAACAGCACCCGTAGCTGATTTTTACAAAAAACAAGATAAATTTACCTCTGTCAAAGGTATAGGAAGCATAGATGACATCTTTGAATCACTGTGCAAAGTAATTGACCAATTATAAAATATCCCCTACTCTTTACAATACCTGCCAAAGCACTCTTAGGGCCTTAGCAGGTATTCTTTTTTTAAATAATATTCCTCTTACAAACAAAAAATGGCTTCCTCTAACTTTATTGACTACGTCAAAATTTACTTCCGCTCAGGCGCTGGCGGTGCTGGTGCTATACACTTTCGCCGTGAAAAATTCGTGCCTCTAGGAGGCCCAGACGGTGGTGATGGTGGCAGAGGTGGGCATATCATCTTAAAAGGAAATGCACAACTCTGGACACTCCTCCACCTCAAATACCAAAAACATATCCACGCTGACAGTGGCAAACCGGGGAGCAAACAACGTTCCACAGGTGCACAAGGTAAAGATATTTTCGTGGAAGTGCCCATAGGCACTGTAGCAAAAGATGCCGAAACAGGAGAAATTCTACAAGAAATCACCCAAGATGGGCAAGAAATTATCTTGGTAGAAGGAGGGCGAGGGGGGCTAGGCAACGAACACTTCAAAACAGCCACCAACCAAGCACCCTATTTTGCACAGCCAGGAGAAGACGCTAGAGAGGCTATCATCGTCTTAGAGCTTAAATTACTGGCAGATGTGGGGCTAGTGGGCTTCCCCAACGCAGGCAAATCTACACTATTATCTGTGCTCTCTGCTGCCAAACCTGAAATAGCTGATTATCCTTTTACGACACTTGTCCCTAACCTAGGGGTGGTCTCTTACAGAGATTACAGGTCTTTCGTGATGGCTGATATCCCTGGTATCATAGAAGGAGCTTCGCAAGGAAAAGGGCTAGGCATTCGGTTTTTGAGGCATATTGAGAGAAATTCTATCTTATTGTTTTTGGTCTCTGCCGAAAATAACAACTTGGCACAAGCTTATCAGACACTTCTGCACGAGCTCAAAGAGTATAACCCCGAATTACTAGACAAAAAGAGAATATTGGCCGTCAGTAAATCAGATATGCTCGATGACGAACTCAAGCAACTTACTGCCGAGGAGCTTCCCAAGGATATAGCTCATATTTTCATCTCTTCTGTGGCTCAGCAAGGGCTTACCGAGCTTAAAGACATGATTATGAAGGCACTAGAAGACAAAGAAGAACTAGATTCATAGGAGTACACACAAGCAACAAGGCAAAAAAACTGAAATCTCAGTTTGTAAACACTGCTTCTCGGCTCGTCAGACATGGGCTGAGGAGTAGCTATTTGGTTATTGCTAAGTAAATGGACAACTGAGTATTATTCAATATACTGATTTTCAACTGCTTACGATTAAATAATAATACAAACTATTTTAGTAAGTAAAGATTCTAATCTATTAATTTGGTGATATGCTAACTGCTGGTATGTTAGTTTAATTACAGTATAATATATTAATAATTAGCACATTGACTTGTGTTTTTTATAGATAGATGAGCCCCACAGCCAGGTTTACCACAAAACCCAGCAAAGCACCTAACCAAACCTGTGCAGGAGAATGTGCTCCTAGGTGAAGGCGGGCACTCATCAAGGTGCCTAGCAGTATGATAGATATCAAGACAGGCGTAAAAGGAAATGTCATTGAAAATTTATAATAGAGCAAGCTTAGAACTGCCGTTACGCCTCCCATGCCTGTGCTGTGTGCACTAATCTTCCAGAAATAAGTAATCAATGTTACTAAGATGATAGAAGCTGTCATTCCTGCGATAACTACAAATAACAATGAAAAATTTTGGGCGGTATTAGAAACAGCCAGTACATAGGTAAAGAGTGCATAAAAAAGAGAAATGACCATAAAAGGAAGAAGTCTATCCTCTCTGTTTTGCATCATAAAAGATTCAAACAAGCGAAGGTGATACAATATCAAAACAAGGCAGATAGGGATGATAAATGTGGATGATACCACTATTGTCATAAAATACACTTGCTTCTCACGGTCCACACCTAGGGCGGTGCTGCCCATAAGAAGCAGCCCGCCAAATGCCCAAGTAGGCAACAACAGCGGATGCAATAAGAATGAAGTAAACTGTGCCAGCCACCAGGGTAAGTTTTTCTTTTTTTGTGAAGTGGCTATAATTGGGTGATGGTTTTCCAACTCAAAGTTCTTTACGCAGCCGGGCTACGGGGATACCAAGCTGCTCTCGGTATTTTGCCACTGTCCGCCTTGCAATTCTATAATTTTTAGCCTTGAGCATTTTTTCTAATTTATCATCAGAGAGTGGTTTTCTTTTGTCTTCATTCTCTACCATTTCTTTGAGTACGTGCTTTACTTCACGGCTGCTTACATCTTCGCCCGAATCCGTAGAGATGCCCTCTGAGAAGAAATATTTAAGTGGGAATATCCCAAACTCTGTCTGAATAGACTTGCTATTGGCTACCCTTGATATGGTAGAAATATCCATGCCAATTTTGTCGGCGATGTCTTTCAATATCATAGGTTTAAACTTACTTTCATCTCCTTCTAAAAAGAACTCATACTGATACTCTATGATGGCATTCATGGTGCGTAGCAGCGTTTGTTGGCGCTGTTTGATGGCATCAATAAACCATTTGGCAGCATCTAATTTTTGTTTTACGAAACTGATGGTTTCACGTGTTTGTTTGTCTTTTTTATCACTTTTGCTGTATGCATCTAACATATCTGCATAAGCAGGGCTGATTTTTAGCTCTGGGGCATTCCGAGAGTTTAGGGATAGCTCTAGCTTATTATTTGAGTTTTTGAGGATAAAATCAGGGATGATGTATTGATTTCGCCCGAAATCAGAGATATAATCACCAGGTTTGGGATTGAGTTTGGTGATGATATGAATGACATCTCTGAGTTTTTCTTCATCTATGCCTAGCTTTTTCTGAAGTTTGTCATAATGTTTTTTGGTAAACTCTTCAAAGCCTGTTTCTAGGAGTTTTATGGCTATTTTGTTGTCAGGGTTATTGTCATCTCGGCGGCTTAGCTGCGTGATGAGGCATTCTTTGAGGTTACGAGAAGCGATGCCAGGTGGGTCAAAGTTTTGGATTTTTGCAAGGATTTCTTCTACCTCTTCATTCTCTGTCATGATATTTCTAGAGAAGGCAAGGTCATTGACGATTGCTTCGGTAGAGCGGCGGATATATCCGTCATTGTCTATGCTTCCGATAAGTTGTTTGGCTATTTCTTTTTGCCTGTCATCTAAGCCCAAAAAGCCGAGCTGCGACAAGAGAGAATCCATGAGAGAGGCCGTCATAGGGAGGGGCATTTCTCTTTCATCTTCTTTGATATTGCCATCTCCTTGCATTTTGTAGCCGCTGATGTCTTCATCTTGGAGGTAGTCATCTATGCTGATGTCATCATCTATGTCATCTACGCCATCATCGTAGTCATCCTCTTCGGAGTTGGCTTCTTCTTTGTCTCTACCTTCATCGAGTGCAGGGTTAATTTCTAGCTCTTCTTCTATGCGGCTGTGTAGCTCTGCAGTAGGGATTTGGAGCAGTTTTATAAACTGAATTTGCTGTGGAGACAGCTTTTGTTGGAGAACCTGATTTAATCCTAATTTTTGCATATTCACAAACGAGATTTACTTAACTCAAATCTATGTAATTTTTGAGAATATTCATAAAAAAAAATCAAGATGGTATAATTATTGACAATTTAAGCGGCTATTTATTTTTTATTTGGTGTCAATTTTTCTTGTTTTCTTTTTATTATTTTGGCACAGCCATATTTTTTCTATATTCTTTTTTTTCATCTTTATTAGGTATTAAGTTTGGTATTTTCACAGTAAACATTGTTCCTACACCAAATTCAGAGCTTACTTCTATCTTTCCGTTCATCACGTCTAATGTTTCTCTGACTATATATAATCCTAAACCTGAGCCTTTATTTTGAGTATTGGCTTTATAAAACATTTCAAAAATATTATTTATATAAGCTGCTTCTATTCCTTGTCCGTTGTCTATTACCTGTATTACTGCCTCACTGGCAGCGGCCTCTACATTAATTTCTAGCTTGGGCTTGTCTTGATAAGGGTTTGCATATTTAATAGCATTTGACACTAGGTTATTCAAGACTACCTCTAGCCTAAATACGTCTGTATAGAAGTCATGGGTTTGCTGTATGCTTGATTTTTTTTCGATATCTATGGTATGGTCTAGATATTCTACACTCTGAAAGACCTGCTGAATAAGCACTTTGAAGTCTATTTTTTCGAGTTTTAGCTCCGTTCTGGTATTTCGGGAGTAATCCACGATTTGTCTGATGAAGTGGTCTAACCTTCTGATACTCTTAATCATAAGCTCAAAATACTGTTTCCTAGTATCTTCATCGGGTTCATCTTGAATGATTTGTATAAGCCCAAGCATAGAAGTAAGGGGTGCTCTGAGGTCATGCGAGGCACTATATACAAATTTATCTAGCTCTTTATTAATCTTCAGGAGTGTTTCATTTTTGGCGAGTAGTTCTTCTTCGGCTTTTTTGAGTGCAGAGATGTCTCTAATAACACCATCAAAGAATGTGTCTCCGTTTTCGTCTATGTATCGGGTGCTGCTGATTAAAGACCAGAATGTGCTACCGTCTTTTCTTTTAAACTGTACTTCTTGGTTTTGATATGCACCTTCTACTTCTAAGACCTTGATAAGCTCCTCTCTAACTGTGGGGTTTAAATAATAAGTAATTGCTTTATTTTGCAATACTTCTTCTAGGTTATATCCAAACATATCAGCAAATGCTTGATTGGCATAGACTACATTGTTGTTATTGCTTCTGTAGATTCCTTCGCTGAGGTGTTGGTTAATAGATAGCAATAATTTTTGGTTTTCTTGGAGGGCTTTTTCGGCTTGGTGCTGTTCGGTAATGTTGTTGAGAAAAATAGAAAGTCCTGTAATTTCATCATTTGCACGAATAGGAAAGATTTTGACCAAAAAATCGACTGTTTGTTTGTCGTATTGGTGGTGCTCTATGTACATCTGGCTCTCACCTGTTTGGAGTACTTTTTTGTATCTTTCTGCCCATGTCTTTTGGTCTTCTGGTGATAAGAAATCTAAGGCACTGTGACCTATCACTGGTTTTTTTTGATTGGTCAGGTCGTATATTTTCTCTGCTGTATAGTTCATATCTATGAGTATATATGCTCGGTTTACGAGCCAGATAGCACTGTCATTGTTGTCTAGTATAGCCCTTAGATTGGCATTGGTCTGTGCAAGCATGTCTGTCCTCTGTACGATTTCGGTCAGGTCTTTGGAGAAAATAGCTGCACCTGTTACTTCTCCCTGCTCATCAAAGATGGGATTAATAGAAAGCTCTTGAATAAGTGTGATGCCTTCATAATGTACTTTCTCTGTTTTCTTGACAGCCTCTCCTTTCCAAACTTTCTCTAGCATTGGCTCAAATATAGGCTTAAGTGCTATAGGCAGCTGGTCAAAAAAATTCTGCCCTACTTCTATTTCTGAGTCGTATATTTTCCGAGCTCTGTTTTTGGCGGCAGAGTTAATGACTAGGAGTTCCCCCTTTCTGTTGATAGAATAAATCACATCATCAGTACTTTCTATGACTGATTTTAATTGATTCGTATTTATAAACAGATTCTTGGTGCGGTCTATTACCTTGTCTTCTAGCTCCTGATTTTTGTCTTTTAATATTTTTTCCCTCTCACTTACTTGCTTTACATACTCTTGAATGAGTTTTTTCAACTCCACAGCAAAGCCTACTGAAAGAATAAGCATCTGCCCCATATAGCCCCAATAAATGGCCTTTACTACAAAATAATTTACAGGAATAATGCGCCAAAAACTCAGCAATACAAAAAATACAATCCCCCAGAAAAACAAATAACTATAAAAAAAATAAGTCGCCCGCACTGGATGCTGGGCCTTCAGCTGATGGCTTATCCACAAAATAATTATAAAAGAACATACCACCAATAAAGGAATGAGTAAAAAAATCTGCTCAGGATAGAACACATTGAAGCCTAAAGCAAATACACATAAAACAATGAATGCCTTGATTATTTGGTCATAAAAAGGAAGATACTTAGAGGTATTCAAAAAAGAACGCAAAGAAAGCTGCGAGAAAATGGCAATGCACACCACCAAAGGAACTTCAGGCCTAAAGTCTGTCAGTAAGTAAATCCCATGAAAATAGGTACTTGTAAAACCATCAAAAAAACCTGTAATCAGCCCAAAACACCCATGATAAGCCAAAAGAAAAATAAATGACCACTCTCGGGTATAAACAAAGAAAAGAAAGTGATATGCCAAAATCAAAGATACAATCCCATAAAATAAGCCTAAATAAAAATATTGCTTTAATTGGCTGTTTAGATAGTCTTCTACAGGGTGAAGTGTTGTTTTGAGAGATAAATAATTGGTAGAATATAACCTCAACAACAATATGCTACTTTCATTGGCTGAGACTTTAAATACAAAAGCAGGATTTAAGCCTCCAAGAGAGCGATGACTAGGTGCCAAAGAGGTACCACTTACCTGCTGTGATACAAGCCTTTGCTGTATATCTATCTGAAAAAAATCTGCCTCTAAGATATTGGGGTCTCTAGTACTTAAGACATAGCGTCTTTCGTCTTGGCTAGGGTTATGAACCTTCAAAATAAGCCAATGTGCAGCTGACGATACCTGAAGAAAAGACAAGTCTAAGTCTTCTGTAAATTTTGGCAGGCTTCCTTGCTGATACTCTCGAAACATATCCTGCCAAACAAGATTCTTAGAATCATCTTTTGAGTAAAACCATTTGCTCTCTAAATCATACAAAGAAATATCAGGATGTAGCAACAAAGAATCTTGTGCAAAACCTTGTGTATAAAACCCCAAAAAAACAAAAAAAAGGAAAATGCCTCTTTTCATGGTTTATTACTTTTACTAAAAAATGGTGCCTGAGTGTATTTTATACTTGCAGCAGTCTTTAACAAGGCCAGCAGCACCTCCTTATTTTTTCTACCTTGATGTTATCTTTTGATTAAAAAATATTCTCCAAACCAAATAAAACTAGGGTACTATAAGCCATGTGTATTTATAGGATATGGACACAAGAAAACTATATGGTCACTTTTTCTAGTACAATAATCGGTCTTTTTGTATTCTAAATCTCCATATCATTTTATGGTTTCTTACATAAAACAAGATGACTGCAAATTTACTTCGTTTTTAGTAATTTAAGGCTATGATGTTCATCTGGTCACTTGCATAGTCTGAAAAAGGTACATTTATCTAGTGCGCTCTGTCATGCCTTGTTATCTCTTCTCCGCAATGAGGGCATACCATGTCTTGTTTATCTACTGTTTCTCCCCTTTGCTTAAATTCCTCTAGCCTACTCAGAAAAGCGGCACTAATGATGCCCGTAGGTAGTGCCACGATTCCTATACCTAGCAATGCTATGATGCCACTCAGTAACTTACCTAGAGGAGTGACAGGATACACATCTCCATATCCTACTGTGGTAAGTGTAGCCACAGCCCACCACAGCGTAGCAGGGATATTTGGAAATGCCTCGGGTTGCACAGTATTTTCTAAATAATACATTATCGTAGAAGAAAAAAACAGAAGTATGCCTGTAATAAAAATGGTAATATTTAACTCTTGTTTTGTCTCTTTGATTACCCTGCCTATGATGTTCAGTGCCATTGAATATCGAGTCAGTTTTAAAAGCCTAAGCAGACGCATAATTCTCAGAATACGCACAAAGCGTAAATCTAACACCAAAGGTAAGTAAAAAGGAAGTATTGCCAATAAATCTATTACTCCACCCCAAGAACTCACAAAATACCAGACCGAATGCCTTCTGGTCTTGGCAGGATACACCCAATCTGCTATCCAGATACGAAGCAAGTATTCTACCGTGAAAACTGCCACAGAAAACAACTCAAAATAATGAAAAAAATCAACATATCTCTCCCTCACCGATGCATATGACTCTACTACTATCGCAATGGCATTCAGGCTGATGAGTGTGATGATAAATAACTCGAAAACTCTACTTGCCTTGCCAGCATGGTTTTTAGTATCAATGATAAGTGCAATATTTCTCTTAAGGGTCAGCATTTGTTCTTTGATTTGATATTCGATACAAAATATTTTTTGTGAGGTGCAGCAGCCTGTCAAACCCCCCCTTTAAGTAAACCAATCATTATCTAGTAGTTTTGCTATGCTGTCTTGAGTGCCTAGTGATGATAATTCTCTACATCTACGGCTTGCCTTGAGCTAAGATAGCACTCCCAGATTCAGATATTTTTCCAAAATGTGGAAACAAAGCCAAGTCTAGGTCTTTGCGTAAGAACCTAGACTTGGAATTATTTTTAATCTTTAAATTCAGGTTTTCTTTTTTGGATATTGGCTTGCATTGCCTCTAACAGGTCATGAGAGTAAATCATGGCAGCATTCCAAGTAGCCACATAATTTAGTCCATCTTCTATGGAGTGATTTCGGGTATAATTGAGCATTTCTTTAGTACCCCTGATGGTAAGGGGAGATTTCTCTGCAATCTGATGTGCTATGCCCATGACCTCTTCCATCATTTGCGCACGTGTTTCGTAGCATTTATTCACTAAATGTACTTGTGCTGCCTCAGAGGCAGGCATGTTTCGGGCAGTAAATGCCAGCTCACGCGCTACTCCATCTGCGATAATCTTAGGCAAGCGCTGCAGTGTACCTACATCTGCTACCAGCCCTAGGTCTATTTCTTTTACACAAAAGAAGGCATCTGCCGAGCAATACCGCATATCACAAGCAGAAATCATATCTATTCCTCCCCCTACACAAGCTCCATGAATGGCTGCAATAACAGGCTTTCGGCAGCGCTCTATTGCCGTAAAGCTTTCCTGCATTGCCAATACAGTCAGTCTAAAAGCCTCCCTAGCACGCCCTGGGTCTCCATTGCCACTCATCTGTGCTTGTGTCCCCGCAAACATGTTAAGGTCTATCCCTGCCGTAAAATTTTTACCCTCTCCACTCAATACCACTACCCTCACATTTTTATCTTGGTCAAGCATCGGCATCACCTCACGCATCTCCACCCAAAACTCACTGGTCATGGCATTGGCTTTTGTGGGGTTGTTGAGGCGTAAGTTTGCCACAAAATCCTGTACATCTACTAAGATTGTCTTAAATTCGTAATTCATAATGTATGTTTTATTTAATTGTAAAATGAAATTGCCATCAAGCGATTTATTTAGTTTGGTGGTTTTTTTGATAAATCTTGTTTTTGATTTGATGTTATCCGTTTGTTCTAATTTGTAGTAGTGATTTAATCCATTTAGAACAGATTTCAAAACATAAATATACACACAAAATAACAAAACGAAACACTATCCGCACTTTGATGGTTTAAGAATTTAGTCTATGAAAAAACAGTGGGTCATTGCAGATATACACGGGTGCGCCAAAAGCCTCCAAAATTTAGTAGAAGAACAAATTAGGCTTGAGCCCAAAGATGAGCTTTATCTTTTGGGTGATTATATTGATAGAGGTCCTGATAGCAAGGGAGTGATAGACTATATCATGGATTTGCAGTCAAGGTCTCAGCAAATATTCCCGATTAAGGGCAATCACGAAGATGTATTGCTGCGCTGCTATGCCCACGAGCTTTCTAGGCCTCAGCCCTTGGGCTTATATGAGCTAAAAGACGGCTGGCTTTATTTTGGGGGCAAAGCTACACTTAAAAGTTTTGGTGTAAAAAACATCTTGGATATTCCTCCAAAATACATCTCTTTTATGAACAGCCTGCCTTATTACCATATCTTGGAGCATTTTGTATTGAGTCATGCAGGTCTTAATTTTGACATAGAAGATCCATTCTCTGACAAGCTGTCTATGCTTTGGGTAAAAGACTACAGCCCCAACAAAGCAAAAATTCAGAACCGCCGCCTAATCCATGGGCATGTGCCTTGTACGCTCTCCAAGATGTTATCTAATATCTCACAAGCAGATGCATTTAGTCTTGACAATGGCTGTGTCTATGACAAAAATGGGAAGGGAAATCTCATAGCTCTTGAGCTCAATACACTCAACGTAAAAATCCAACCTAACCTAGATCAGACAATCTACAAGAAAATAGAAATACCTCTAGCCGCCTGAGCTTTTTTTATGGGCAAGTAAGAGAGAGATTTCACAAGCCAACCAGCTTTGTGCCTCTGGTCATTTCTCTCTTCTTTGGGGGGCCAGGCAAAGCCTCTACACCAAGCCCAGCAGATTTTAGATTTCTCTTTACATAGCCCTTGGCACAATAGGTCACTAGCACCCCACCTTTATTCATCAGACTTGTAATGTATTTGAGTGCTTCCTCCTCCCACATTTCAGGATGTTTGCTAGGAGCGAATGCATCAAAATACACCAAGTCAAACAAACTGTCGGTAGTCCATTCAGCTATTTTTTGCTTGATTTTATGTAAATGAAAGTTAGGCAAGATACTGACTTTTTTATCCCATTCAGCCTCGTGGATGGCCCTTAAATCTGCCTTTAAATCAGGGGTTTTTTCTAACTGCGGAAAAGACATCGCCTCTATCAATGATATATCTACAGGCAAGGGTTCTATGCCATAGTAATGTATCTGAGCAGGGCTATCTTTCACTTCAGCCAGTGTAAGCAAGGCATTTAGCCCTGTGCCAAAGCCTATCTCTAATAAGTGGATTTCTGTTTTTTGAGCAAGTAAATGCTTTAATCCAGCTTCTATAAACACATGCTTTGACTCTTGCCAAGCACCATGCCTAGAGTGATAAATTTCGTCAAACTCCTCACTAAAAAGTGTGCTAGAGCCATCTTCTGTTTGTTGTACTTTTAAAGACATATTTTTGTATAAAACTCAGGATTGTGTGATTTTCAGAGAGAAAGTATCACTCTTAGGTATGTTGTAACAGAGTAACACTTTCTCTTTAGAATATAAAAGTTATTTTGCAGATGTTTGGGCAGCCCTCTCGAGTCTTAAAAATCTGCACTCAGTGGTGCACGAGGAAAAGGAATTACATCTCTGATATTGCTCAGACCCGTTACAAACTGTACCAGTCTTTCAAACCCCAAACCAAATCCGCTGTGTGGAGCAGTCCCAAAACGGCGTGTATCCAGATACCACCAAAGCTCTTCTGTAAGCCCAAGTTCATCTGTTTTTTGTTTGAGTTTTTCTAGGTTTTCCTCTCTTTGTGAGCCTCCTATGATTTCTCCAATACCAGGAAACAAGACATCCATGGCACGTACTGTTTTACCATCGTCATTTTGCTTCATATAAAAAGCTTTGATTTCTTTGGGATAATCAGAGAGAATAACAGGCTTTTTAAAATGCTTTTCTACAAGAAAACGCTCGTGCTCAGACTGTAGGTCTATGCCCCAAGCTACGGGATATTTGAATTTTTTCTTTTTATGCGGCTTAGAATCCAAGAGAATGTCTATGGCCTCTGTATAGGTCAGCCTTTCGAAGTCATTTTCTACCACAAAACGTAGCTTTTCTAACAAACCCATCTCGCTTTGTTCTTCTTTTTTCTTTTGCTGCTCTTCTTTGGCAAATCGTTGGTCAAGGAAGCCTAAATCATCCTTACAGTTATCCAAAGCATATTTGATGAGGTATCTTAAAAAATTCTCTGCAAGGTCTTGGTTATCTTTAGCTTCATAAAATGCCATCTCGGGCTCTATCATCCAAAATTCAGACAAATGCCTTGATGTATTAGAATTTTCGGCCCTAAAAGTAGGTCCAAAAGTATAAACCAAGCCAAGCCCTAGAGCGCCTAATTCTGCTTCTAATTGCCCTGAAACTGTGAGGTTGGCCTCTCTTCCGAAGAAATCTTCTTTGTAATCAATGCGGTTATCGTCTGTCTTTGGTAGTTTGTTTAGATCTAAAGTAGTTACTCTGAAAGTTTCTCCTGCCCCTTCAGCGTCTGAAGCAGTGATGATAGGAGATTGCCAATAGTAAAAGCCCTGCTCATTAAAATACTGGTGGACAGCAAAGCCCAGCGCGTGTCTTACACGAAAAATAGCTCCAAAAGTAGCTGTGCGTGTACGTAAATGTGCGTTTTCTCTCAAAAACTCCATAGAGTGTGCTTTTGCCTGCAAGGGGTACTTTTCAGGATCGGATTCACCCAAGATAATCAACCTCGTTGCCAAGATTTCTCTATCTTGCTCACTTCCCTGAGAAGCCACCAATGTGCCACTCACTTTAATGCATGCACCTATCGATATTTTTTTAATTAAATCTTCTTGGATATGTGCAGCATCCACGACTATCTGAATGTTTTTCTGACAAGAGCCATCATTGAGGTGTACGAAGGCTACATTTTTGCTACCACGTCTATTTCTAACCCATCCACTTACCTCTACGGGCATCTCAAAATCTTGGAGAGCTAATATTTGTTTGATTTGTTGTTTTGGCATTTTCAAAGATTTAGGAATACATATTACACAAAAAAAGGGAGTAACCTTGCCTCACACCGAAACAATGGTTAATCCCTTTTGATGCTTTAAGCAGTTTTGTTATATCACGTCTTTTTCTCCAGATGCCTCATTGTTATTTTCGGCATTTGTCGTTTCAGTGTTTGCATTGCTATCGCTAGATTTAGAACGGCGGCGGCGGCCACGTCTTGTTTTGCCTGCGCTGCTGTCTTTCTGCATTGTGTCGTTAAAATCAACTAACTCCATCATACAAGTTTCAGCATTGTCACCTAATCTATTTCCTAAGCGAATAATACGCGTGTATCCTCCTGGACGTGTTGCTATTTTATCAGCTACAGTATCAAAAAGCTCCTTCACTGATTCTTTATTCTGTAGATATGAGAATACTGTGCGTCTTGAGTGCGTAGTATTGTCTTTTGACCTTGTCAGAATAGGCTCTACATACTTTCGCAGAGCTTTTGCCTTGGCTAGAGTAGTAGTGATTCGTTTATGTAATATCAGTGAGGATGCCATGTTTGATAGCATTGCCTTACGGTGGGTAGATGTTCTACCTAAGTGATTAAAAGATTTTCCGTGTCTCATCTCGCTATAATTTTTCCCTCTTCCTAAAAATGATTAATCTTCGTCTAGTTTATACTTCATTACATCCATTCCGAAAGTAAGATTTTTGTCTGAGACTAGCTGCTCGAGTTCAGTCAGTGATTTCTTACCAAAGTTACGGAATTTCATCATGTCAGCAATTTCTAGACTTACTAGGTCTCCTAGTGATCGTATGTCTGCTGACTTGAGGCAGTTGTATGCCCTTACAGACAAGTCTAGGTCATTGATAGGTGTTTTAAGTAATTTTCTCATATGTAAAAATTCCTCATCAACCTCTTCAATTTCCTCTTTCTTGTCAGTTTCAAGTGTAATATTTTTGTCTGAGAACAGCATAAAATGCTGAATCAGAATATTAGCAGCTCCTTTGAGTGCTTCTTCTGGATGTATAGAACCATCCGTCTCGATATCAATAAGGAGTTTTTCGTAATCGGTTCTTTGTTCCACACGAAAGTTTTCGATGTGGTACTGCACATTTTTGATGGGTGTAAAGATAGAATCAATAGGAATGAAGCCAGTCCACTGCTCTGCAGTTTTTTGATTTTCATCTGATGGCACATATCCTCTTCCTTTTTCTATCAGCAGCTCCATTTCCAAATCTACGGATTCATCCAGATTACAAATTACCAACTCGGGGTTTAGTATTTCATAATGTGGTGTGTATTTGGCGATATCACCTGCGGTGAGTACATCTTGATTTTGTACTACTACCACTATTTTATTTTCGTTGGCATCACTAATTTTCTTAAACCTAACTTTTTTAAGATTTAGGATAATTTCGGATACATCTTGCAAAACCCCTTTAATAGTAGAGAACTCGTGCAATACCCCTGGCACACGCATACAAGTGATAGCATACCCTTCAAGGGAAGATAGCAGTATTCGGCGCATAGAATTACCGATGGTTACTCCATACCCTCTTTCGAGAGGTTTGAATTCAAATAGACCTCGGAAGTCGGTAGCTTTTTCCATTAAAACCTTTTCAGGCATTTGGAATGAAAGTAATGACATATTTTTTAGGATTTCGGTTAAAAACTCGGACAAATAGAACAGTATTACTTAGAGTAAAGTTCTACGATTAATTGTTCTTGGATTTTCTCTGGTATCAGGTCTCTCTCAGGATAGACTATAAACTTACCAGACATTTCGCTAGTATCCCATTCTAACCAATTAAAACGACGAGCATTCGCAGCAGCTATACTGTCTGTAATAATAGGTAAGGATTTAGATTTTTCACGAACCGAAACCACATCTCCAGGTCTTAATTCATAAGACGGAACATTTACAATTTCACCATTCACCAGAATATGTTTATGTGAAACAAGCTGTCTAGCGGCACGGCGAGTAGGAGCTACCCCTAATCTAAAGACAGTGTTATCTAGGCGAGCCTCCAAGAACTTGAGTAGGTTTTCTCCTGTGATACCCTCTTTTCTAGCGGCCTTGTCAAATAAATTAGCGAACTGCTTTTCTAACAAGCCATAAGTATATTTGGCCTTTTGCTTTTCGGCGAGCTGAACAGCATATTCAGATTGCTTTCTCTTTCGCCCTCTTCCGTGCTGCCCTGGCGGGTAATTTTTACGTTGTAGGGCTTTAGCTTGCCCAAAAATAGGGTCACTAAACTTTCTTTCTATTTTGGCTCTTGAGCCTGTATATCTTGCCATTTCTTAATTGTTCTTTTTCAAATCAATAATTATACTCTTCTACGCTTAGGAGGGCGGCAGCCATTGTGTGGTAGTGGTGTAATATCTTTGATAGAAGTTACCTCAATTCCTACATTTTGAATGGTACGAATGGCCGATTCTCGCCCTGCTCCTGGCCCTTTGACAAACACTTCCACTTTGCGTAAGCCTAGGTCATAAGCCTCTTTAGCACAGTTGTTAGCTGCTACCTGTGCAGCATAGGGAGTATTTTTTTTAGAACCCTTGAATCCCATCTTACCAGCTGAGGCCCAAGAAATCACCTGACCATTGGCATTGGTCATAGAGATGATGATGTTGTTAAAAGTAGCTTTGATGTGGGCTTGCCCTACAGCTTCTATTAAAACCTTCTTTTTTACTTTTTCTTTTCTTTTTTGACTCATGATTTAATACAAATCTTCGTGATCAACCTCCCAATCGAGAGGAAAATTTTATTTAGTAGCTTTTTTCTTATTTGCAACGGTTTTACGCTTGCCTTTACGGGTGCGCGCATTGTTTTTGGTGTGTTGCCCACGTACTGGAAGACCCTTACGGTGTCTGATGCCTCTATAACATCCAATATCTTTCAATCGTTTGATGTTAAGTTGTACTTCTGACTTCAAAGCACCTTCTACTTTGATTTCTGCGCTAATAATGTTACGAATTTGGGTTGATTCATCATCATCCCAGTCCTGTACTTTTTTATTAACATCTACGCCCGCTTTTTGAAGAATCATCTTCGCACGGCTTCGACCAATCCCATAAATATAGGTTAGTCCTATTTCACCCCTCTTACGATCGGGGATATCTACTCCTGCAATCCTTGCCATAATTATTATCCTTGTCTTTGTTTGTATCTCGGATTCTTCTTATTAATCACGTACAGCTTACCCTTTCTACGGATAATTTTACAATCTGCACTTCGTTTCTTAATGGATGTTTTTACTTTCATAATTTCCTATTCTTAGTGTTATTTGCTGCTCTTCAACTATTATGATGATTGTTTATATCTGTACACGATTCTTCCTTTGGTAAGATCATAGGGCGACATTTCTAGCTTCACCTTATCGCCTGGAAGAATTTTAATATAATTCATACGCATTTTCCCAGAAATATGTGCGACGACTTGATGTCCGTTCTGCAACTCTACTTTGAACATTGCGTTAGACAATGCTTCAGTAATGATACCATCTTGCTCAATAGAGGATTGCTTTGCCATAGTTATAATTTGTAGTTTTCTTCTATATATTTAAAAGTTGTGAGTACATCACAGGTGCCATTATTGATAGCCACTGTGTGTTCGAAGTGTGCAGATGGCTTTCTATCACTCGTGCGTATCGTCCACCCATCTGGCTCTTGAAGGACACTCTTCTTACCCAAGTTTACCATTGGCTCTATTGCTATTACCATTCCCTCTTTCAGTTTTGGCCCTTGTCCTCTTCTCCCAAAATTAGGAACTTCTGGAGACTCATGTAGAGACCTGCCCAACCCATGCCCTACCAGCTCTCTGATAACAGAAAAGCTATGTTCTTCTACAAAAGACTGTATTGCGTGACTTATATCACCTATTCTGTTACCTAATACGGCTTTTTCTATTCCTTTGTAAAGAGAGTCTTTGGTTATCTTCAAAAGCTTCTTCACTTCCTCTGATACTTCGCCTACTGCATAAGTATAAGCACTGTCACTATGAAATCCTTTATAATATACTCCACAATCTACTGATATAATGTCTCCTTCTTGTAAGCGATACTCACTCGGAAATCCATGGACTACTTGCTCATTTACTGATATACATAATGAGCCTGGAAATGTTCCATTATATCCTTTGAATGAAGGTATTCCTCCGTTGTCACGTATAAACTCTTCCGCTCTCTTATCTAAATCAATCGTCTTTATACCAGGTGCAATCATCTTTGCAACCTCACCGTGTGCCCGTCCTAAGATTTGAGCACTTTCACGCATTATCTCGATTTCTTCTTTAGTCTTATATACTATCATTGCCAAGTCTCCGCCACAGTTATGTCTTGTGCTTGCCCACGAACTTTACCTGACTTCATCAAACCTTCATAACGGCGCATCAATAAATAGCTATTGATTTGCTGTAGTGTATCCAATATCACGCCCACCATAATGAGCAACGATGTACCACCATAAAATTGAGCAAACTCTTCAGTAACACCCAATCTCACTGCGAAGGCTGGTATAATTGCAACGAGGGCAAGAAATATGGAACCTGGTAGCGTAATTCTATCTAGTATTCTAGCTATATAATCGGCAGTCTGTGGCCCTGGTTTCACACCAGGTATGAAACCGTTGTTCCTCTTAATATCATCTTTAATTCTATTAGGGTCTATTTGTATTGCAGTGTAAAAGTATGTAAACAACACAATTAGAATTGCAAACAAAATGTTATACCCTACTGAGGTGTAGCTTGAAAAAGTAGTACCAATCCATAATCCAGCAGCCGAATCTCGAAAGCCAGGGATAGATGCTATCAAAGAAGGCAAAAACATCAGTGATTGGGCAAAAATGATGGGCATCACTCCAGCAGCATTTACTTTAAGAGGAATATATTGTCTTTGCCCAGAATATGACTTATTACCTACTACCTGCTTTGCGTACTGAACGGGTATTTTTCGGGTGGCCTGAGTAAGCATTACTACGGCCATTACCACAAAATAAAGAATAGTAATCTCTATTATAAAAGGAAGCAAATTGTTGGTAGTAGCTTCTTTTACTAAAGATTGTGGTAAGCGTGAAATAATACCAATCATAATGAGCATTGAAATACCATTTCCAATGCCTCGCTCTGTAATTCTCTCACCTAACCACATCGTAAACATAGTGCCGGTAGTAAGAATGATGATGGATGATATGATGAAAAAATTATAATCAACCATTATTGCATCACGGTTAATAGTGGCATACAAATAACCACTGGACTGGGCTATTGTAATACCTATAGTAAGGTAACGCGTAATTTGATTAATTTTCTTTCTTCCAGAATCTCCTTCTTTCTGCATCTTCTGAAAAGATGGCATCGCTACTGTAAGTAGTTGTACCACAATAGAAGCCGAGATGTAAGGCATTATACCTAGTGCAAAAATAGAAGCTTTACTGAAAGCTCCACCCAGTAGTAAATCAATGAAATTACCCATTCCACCAAGTACACTAGAAATATCTCCCAATCGGCTAGGGTCTATGCCTGGCAGTACCACAAAAGAACCTAGGCGAAACACAGCCAATAAAAGGACTGTGTATAATATGCGCCTACGAAGTTCTTCTATTGAGAAGATATTTTTTATAGTTGAGATAAATTTTTTCATTTTACTCCTTTGATTGAGTGAGTTTTTCTAAAGAACTACTGCTTTTCCACCAGCTTTTTCAATGGCTTCTATGGCAGACTTAGAGAAAGCATTTGCTTTTACCTCCTGAATAGAATTTAACTCTCCTCGTCCTAGTATTTTAATTAAATCATTTTTTGAAGCAAGCCCATTGTCTTGTAATAGTGCTATGTCTATCACAGTAGCTCCGGTTTTTTCGATTAAGCTTTGTAAGTCATCTAAGTTGATAGCTTTGTACTCAACCTTGTTCGGGTTTGTGAAGCCAAACTTTGGTATCCTTCTTTGAAGAGGCATCTGCCCGCCTTCAAATCCGATTTTTTTGCTGTAGCCCGATCTAGACTTTGCGCCCTTGTGACCTCTTGTAGAAGTACCCCCATGCCCTGATCCTTGACCACGACCGATTCTCTTCTCTCTCTTTACGGCACCTTCAGCAGGCTTAAGTTGATGCAATTTCATGCTATTATTCTTTTAAATCTTTATAGATATTCTACCTCTACTAAGTGAGCTACTGCAGCCACCATCCCCTTTATTTGAGGTGTAGCGTTGTGCTCAACTACTTTATTAATTTTACCAAGCCCTAACGCAATGATTGTAGCTTTCTGCCTTTTTGGGCGATCTATCACACTACGAACTTGTTTAACTCTTATTTTTTCCATCTCAATGTTAACCGTTAAATACTTTTGATAAAGGAATATTGCGTTGCTTTGCAACTTCATGTGGTGCTCTCATCTTGAGGAGTGCATCAAATGTAGCCTTGACAACGTTGTGTGGATTTGATGAACCTTTGGATTTTGCGAGCACATCTCGTACTCCAGCACTTTCCAATACTGCACGCATTGCTCCGCCCGCAATTACACCCGTACCTGGTGAGGCGGGTTTTAGCAGTACTAATCCTCCTCCAAATTTACCAATCATATCGTGGGGTATGGTCGTTCCAAGAATTGGCACTCTCACCAAACTCTTTTTTGCATCTTCTACTCCTTTTGTGATTGCATCTGTTACTTCATTGGCTTTTCCTAGGCCATAACCTACGACACCATTTCCATCACCTACGACTACAATGGCAGAGAAACTAAATCTTCTACCACCTTTTACCACTTTGGCCACACGATTAATGGCTACTACTTTTTCTTTGAGATCTGACTCACTTGCCTTTATCAATCCTTTACCTTTATTCATTTTATCAATGTATTAAAATTTCAAACCGCCTTCACGTGCACCTTCTGCAAGTGCCTGTATTTTCCCATGGTAAAGATACCCGTTTCTGTCAAATACCACTGAATCAATTCCTTTGTCAGCTGCACTTTTTGCCAAAATTTTACCGACCTCTTTAGCTTTTTCTACATTAATAGACTTGATGCCCTCACCCAAACTAAGAGAAGAGGCACTTGCCAGGGTAACCCCCGCTACATCATCTATGATTTGGGCATAAATAGATCTATTAGAGCGAAAAACGCTCAGACGAGGTCTATCGGAAGTTCCGCTCACTTTTCTACGGATACTTTTCTTAATTTTAATGCGACGTGCTAATTTTTTATCTAATCTTCCCATAATTACTTATCTATTTTTTAGCTGCTGTTTTTCCAGCCTTGCGACGAATTACTTGACCTACCTCACGAATACCTTTACCTTTGTATGGCTCTACTTGTCTAAGAGACTTGATCTTAGCAACTATTTGGCCTACGAGTTGCTTGTCAGTGCCCTCAATGGATACTATTGGATTTTTCCCTTTCTCCATTACAGCAGTGGCAGTAACTTCTTGTGGAAGTGCAAAAAATATACTGTGGGAGTATCCCAAGTTTAGTTCTAATACATTTTTATCGCAAGCAGCTTTAAAACCTACTCCTACGATTTCTAATTTCTTAGCAAAACCATCTGTAACACCTACCACCATGTTATTAATTAAAGCGCGAGTAAGACCATGAAGAGCCTTGTGTCTTTTCTGCTCAGTTGGTCGTTGGCAAACCAATGTTCCATCCTCGATTTTAATCTCAATATCACTTTCTAATTGCTGAGTGAGTGTGCCTTTTGGTCCTTTGACAGTGACCAAATTTCTAGGACTCACTTCTATCTGTACTCCCTCAGGAATGCTTATTTCTTTCTTTCCGACTCGCGACATAATATTATTTAATCCTAATTAATAAATGTAACACAACACTTCTCCTCCAATATTCAACTGCCGTGCTTCCTTGTCTGTCAATACACCCTTAGAGGTAGATAATATTGCCACACCTAAACCATTAAGGACGCGGGGGAGTTTGTCAGAGCTTACATATTTACGAAGCCCTGGTCTGCTGACTCGCTCTAAGTTAAGTATAGCAGACTGTTTGGTCTCTAGGCTGTACTTTAGTGCGATTTTAATAGTTCCTTGGATGGTACTATCGTCAAACTTGTAATTGAGTATGTATCCTTTTTCATATAATACTCTTGTAATCTCTTTTTTAAGATTAGAGGCTGGTACCTCAACAATGCGATGTTTCGCTTTGATGGCATTTCTAATGCGGGTGAGGTAGTCAGCAATTGTATCGGTCATCATAGTTTTGTTACCGTTTAGTATTGCTCAAAAAAATTGAACTGCAAATTTAGTACTTTATTTTAAATAAAAAAACTACCAGCTAGACTTGGTAATTCCAGGTATCTTCCCTTCGGAAGCCATTTCACGAAATACATTACGGCAAATTCCAAATTTACGCATATAACCCTTTGGACGGCCTGTAATTTTACAACGATTGTGTAACCTTGTCCTAGAAGAATTTTTTGGTAATTTATCTAAAGCCTCCCAGTCGCCAGCTTCTTTTAGTGCTTTGCGTCTTTCAGCATATTTGGCTACTAGCTTTTCTCTCTTTACTTCTCTTGCGATGATTGATTTTCTTGCCATGTTGTTTATTCTTTATGTATTAATTGCCTTTAGCTTTTGTAAATGGCATACCTAATAATTTGAGCAATTCATAAGCTTCCTCATCTTTCTGGGCAGTAGTAACAAAAGTAATATCCATGCCTGTGATTTTACTCACTTTTTCTATACTGATTTCAGGAAAAATAATTTGCTCTTTAATCCCGAGTGTATAATTTCCTCTTCCATCAAAGCCTTTATCACTTACCCCCTTAAAATCACGCACACGAGGGAGGGCTATTGCGAAAAGTCTATCAATAAACTCATACATACGCTCTCCTCTGAGTGTTACTTTTGCACCGATGGGCATTCCTTCACGGAGCTTAAAATTTGCCACTGATTTCTTGGCTATAGTAGGTACAGCTTTTTGTCCAGTGATGGTGGTAAGCTCTTCTACACCTACATCCACTAGCTTTTTATCTGCTACCGCAGCACCAATGCCTTTATTAACGACTATTTTCTCTATCTTAGGCACTTGCATTAGAGACTTGTACTCAAATTTCTTCATCAAGGCATCTTTGACCTCGTTGAGATATTTTTCTTTGATTCTAGGTATCATACTCACAGTATTTCTTTAGTTATTACGCTTTGAGCGAGGTATGCTCTTTAAAATATCTTTGTAACTTTCCTTTATCGTCTAGTTTACGCCCTGTACGGCGAGGCTTATCAGATTTGGGGTCTATCACCATTAAATTACTTAGGTGAATAGAGCCTTCTTTTTCTATAATCTCTCCGTTAGGATTTGAGGCAGACGGCTTTTGGTGCTTTGTAACCATATTGACACCTCGCACAATAGCGCGCTGTTTTACCCTATCTATTTGTACTATCTCTCCACGCTCTTTCTTGTTGTTTCCAGCGATTACTTGCACTGTATCTCCAACTTTCAGGTGTAATTTGACGTGCATTTTTTTCTTCGTATCCATACTCTTTATTCGTTTTATTACTCTTGTATTATTGTAGGCTATTCCTTTATAATACCTCTGGTGCTAGAGAAACAATTTTCATGAATTTTTTCTCTCTGAGCTCACGGGCTACAGGCCCGAAGATTCTTGTGCCACGAGGCTCATCATTTCCGCCTAATAATACAGCGGCATTGTCTTCAAAACGGATATAGGAGCCGTCTGATCGGCGTACAGCCTTTCGGGTACGCACTACTACAGCTTTTGAGACCGTTCCTTTTTTCATACTACTGGAAGAAAGGGCAGACTTTACTGTCACCACAATCTTATCGCCTACTGTGGCATATTTTTTACCAGTTCCACCGAGTACACGAATACAGAGCACTTCTTTTGCCCCGCTGTTATCAGCTACACTTAACCGTGATTCTTGTTGTATCATAATTCTAAAAAATTACTTTGCTCGCTCAAGGATTTCTACTAATCGCCAACGCTTATTTTTACTTAGAGGTCGGCATTCCATGATTTTCACCAAATCACCAATTTTACATTGGTCTTCTTCATCATGAGCCGTGAACTTTTTACTTTTCGTAAAAAATTTACCGTAGATAGGGTGCTTCAATCTGCGTTCTACTACTACGGTGATTGACTTATTCATTTTATCGCTGGTAACCTTACCAACTCTTTCTTTTCTCAGATTTCTTTCGGTCTGCTGCATTTTTTCTATCAGTTAATTATCGCAAAACCACTACATTCATTTCTTCGGCAAGCTGTGCAGTGAACTTTTTACTCGCTTTTATATTATTGTCTTTCTGTACCTGTGCAACCGCCTCCGAGAAGGTTTTGCTTGTAATCACGGGGGAAGCAGTAAGAATTTCCTTACACCTTTCACGCAATAAGGAATACTCCTTTTGTCTAAGCTCTGTATTGAGCTGTGCAATTAAACGACGTCCAGCCTTGATTTTGGTAGGACTTTCTAAGGGAGCTACAGTATTAGCAAAGACTAACCTTTGATGGGTTTCTTTCTCAGATTTAATTCGCTCTTTTAGCTCTTGGATACTAAGTTCTTTAATTTCAGGGTTTTTCATGCTTACTCTACATAATCTCTACGAATGACAAATTTGGTTTTGATAGGAAGCTTCTGAGCAGCAAGATACAGCGCTTGTTCGGCCACACGGCGTGGAACTCCGTCTAGTTCGAATAGAATTCTTCCTGGGCGTACAGGAGCTACCCAATATTCTGGTGCACCTTTACCTTTACCCATCCTGACTTCTGCAGGTTTTTTGGTAATCGGCTTGTCAGGAAATATACGAATCCATATTTTCCCTTCTCTCTTCATAGTACGAGAAATGGTAATACGGCAAGCCTCTATTTGGCGGCTCGTAATTCTGCCCATCTCCTCGGCCTTAATCCCAAAGGAACCGAAATCAATATTATGACCTCGTGTAGCTATTCCCTTAATCCGTCCTTTTTGGGTTTTACGATATTTAACTCGTTTTGGCTGTAACATACTCTTTTACGTTTTTCTTGATTAACAAAAGACTTCCTCAGTATTATTGACGGCGGCGGCGGCGACCTCCGCTATTACCTCCCTCACGACGACGACGCTGAGCTTGTCCTGATTTTTCATTATTTGAACTACTGCTGCTGCTGCTTGGCGTCTCTGGTGATAAATCTACTTTTCCGTAGATTTCTTTTTTAAATACCCATACTTTGACACCAATTTTCCCATATATGGTGTTTGCTTCTACGATAGCATAATCTATATCCGCACGGAGTGTATGTAGTGGGATTCTTCCTTCCTTATATTGTTCTGTTCGTGCCATTTCAGCACCACCAAGTCGCCCAGCAAGCTTTATTTTAATACCTTGTGCTCCTACCCTCATAGCAGAAGAGATGGCTTGTTTCATAGCACGTCTGTAAGAAATACGCGCCTGAAGCTGTTGTGCTATCGTCTCACCTATCAGATAGGCATCTATCTCTGGTCTTTTGATTTCGAAGATATTGATTTGAACATCTTTCTTAGTGATATTCTTGAGCTCTTCTCTGATTTTATCAACCTCGGCCCCACCTTTGCCTATCACCACGCCTGGGCGTGCAGTATGAATAGTAAGTGTGATGCGCTTTAAGGTACGCTCTATGATTATTTTGGAGATACTTCCTTTGGGGATACGAGCCCGGATATACTTCCGAATCTTTTCGTCCTCAATCAACTTATCCGAGAAATCTTTCCCGCCAAACCAATTTGATTCCCAACCCCTTATGATTCCCAGTCTAAATGAAACTGGATTTACTTTTTGTCCCATTGAAATTTTATTTACTTATTTTCAATTCTTATCCAGATATTACTTATCTACGATTTCGATTCCTTGCTCTGAACCAGAATCACTTTGAATTCTTGAATCTATTACCAGCGTGATATGATTAGAACGCTTACGAATCCTGTGCCCTCTTCCTTGTGGTGCAGGGCGCAGTCTTTTAAGCATGCGTCCGCCATCTACAAAAACTTCTTTTATATAAAGATCGGCATCACCTATTTCTAGCTTATCATTTTTGATTTCCCAATTGGCAATAGCAGTTTTAAGTGCTTCTTCCATTTTTCTAGCACCTACTTTTGGCTCAAACCTTAATACGTTTAATGCCTCAAATACACCTCTTCCTCTTACTAGGTCTGCTACTAAGCGCATTTTACGTGGTGGTGTAGGTATGTTTCGTAGAATAGACTTTGCCTCTCCTAGTTCACCAGCCATCGCCTCTTTTCTTTCTTTCTCAGCTTCTTTGCGGAGGCGAATTTGTACTGATTTTTTTAGTTTTTTTGTTTCCTGTTCCATTACTTCTTACGTTTATCTTTCTTAGCAACGTGACCGCGGAAGTTGCGAGTAGGAGCAAATTCTCCCAAGCGGTGTCCTACCATATTTTCGGTGATTAGTACTGGGATAAATTTATTTCCGTTATGTACGGCGAATGTTTGTCCCACAAAATCAGGAGATATCATTGACCGGCGTGACCAAGTTTTGATGACTGCCTTCTTGCCTGATGTATTCATTGCATCGACCTTTTTTGCAAGGGTATGCTCTATATAGGGTCCTTTTTTTAGTGAACGTGCCATTATTTTTTCTTTTTAACTCGGATTAAACGGTCAGAATATTTGTTATTGCGGCGTGTTTTCTTGCCTTTTGAATACAGACCTTTGCGTGAGCGGGGATGCCCGCCTGATGCACGGCCTTCACCGCCACCCATCGGGTGATCTACAGGGTTCATTGCTACACCACGTGTGCGAGGTCTGCGACCCAGCCATCTTTTTCTACCTGCTTTGCCCACAGTTGTATTCATGTGGTCTGCGTTAGATACAGCACCTACTGTGGCCATACACGCCTGAAGTACGAGTCTAATCTCACCAGATGGGAGCTTGAGGCTTGCATATTTTCCTTCTCTACCTAATAATTGAGCATAAGCGCCAGCACTTCTTACTACCGCACCACCTTTGCTTGGTTTCAGTTCGATGTTGTGTATTACTGTACCTAGTGGAATATTCTTAAGGGGAAGTGCATTTCCGACTTCTGGGGCAACTTCATCGCCAGACACTACTGTCTGCCCTACTTTGATGCCCGCAGGGGCTAAAATATATCTTTTTTCGCCATCTTCATATTGAAGCAAAGCAATTCTGGCAGTACGTACTGGGTCATATTCAACGGAAAGTACTTCTGCAGGCATATCGAACTTATTGCGTTTAAAGTCAATAATACGATATTTTTGCTTGTGACCGCCTCCTCTGTGGCGCACTGTCATTTTTCCTTGACTGTTACGTCCACCACTTTTCTTGAGAGTTACTGTAAGCGACTTTTCAGGCTTACTTTTTGTAATTTCTGCGAATGTGGGAGCCAATCTAAAACGCTGTCCAGGCGTTATGGGCTTTAATTTTTTTACCGCCATCTCCTTTTATCTTTTTTAATTGACAATTATTCTAGTTAGTTGGATACTAACTCGCAACTGTCAGCATTTTTAGTTATTATATGTCACTGTAGAAGTCAATAAACTCATCTTTTGCTAGTGTAACTATTGCTTTCTTGTAAGATTTCGTTTTACCACTAATGACTCTACTTTTCGTATATCTTGTTTTTACTTTTCCTCTGTAATTCATTGTGTTTACGGCATCTACTTCAACGCCATACATTTCTTTTACAGCTTCTGCAATTTGGATTTTGTTTGCTTTCTTATCTACTAGAAAAGCGTATCTTTCTTTCTCACCTTTAATTTTCTCAGGCAGCGTTGCTACTTTCTCTGTAATGAGCGGCCTTTTTAGAATATCTGTCCTATCCATGGTTCATTCAATTTTTTACTGTAATAAAGTCTCAATCGTACTCAGAGAGCTCTTTGTGATAATCAGCTGATCTGCATGTAGTATTTCAAAAGTACTTAACTCACTAGAAGGGAGTACCCTTGCTTTCTGCAAGTTTCTGCTTGATAGATACAGATTGCTGTCATTTTGGTTCGTAATGAGCAATGTTTTCTTAGTATTCAATGCAAAGCCCTCTAAGAAAGAAATATATTCTTTTGTGCGGGGTGTATCCAATACGAAATCATCTACGATGGTGATGCTTGCCTCACGTGCCTTGTAAGAAAGTGCGGACTTTCTTGCGAGTCTTTTAAGCTTTTTATTGAGCTTAAAGTGGTAATCACGCGGGCGTGGCCCAAATATGCGACCACCTCCTCTGAACACAGGAGACTTCAAACTACCAGCACGGGCTGTACCTGTACCTTTTTGTCTTTTAATCTTCCTAGTTGATCCTGCTATTTCTGCACGTTCTTTTGCCTTGTGTGTTCCTTGCCTTTGATTGGCTTGGTACTGCTTTACGTCCAAGTAAATGGCGTGGTCATTGGGCTCTATCCCAAAAATTGCTTCCGACAAGTTGATAGTTTCTCCTGTCTCTTTGCCTGTTTTATCAAAAATTTTGAATTCCATGGTCTTACTTCTCTACAATCACAAATGAATTTTTTGCACCTGGTACTGATCCACTCAATACGATTAAATTTTGCTCTGGCATCACTCTCAAGACACGGAGGTTCTCGGTTCTTACCTTGTCATTGCCCATTCTTCCGGCCATGCGTAATCCCTTAAATACTCGTGCAGGATATGAGGCTGCTCCTACTGAACCTGGTGCACGTAATCGGTTGTGCTGTCCGTGCGTAGCATCTCCTACCCCTCTGAATCCGTGGCGTTTTACAACGCCTTGAAACCCTTTACCTTTAGATTTTCCTACTACATCTACGAAGTCACCCACAGAGAAGATATCTTCCACTCTGATTACATCGCCTAGATTATATTTCCCTGATTCAAAACCTTTGAATTCAAGTATTTTATACTTAGGTGTAGTTTTTGCCTTTTCGAAGTGCCCAAGCATTTGAGAGGATGTATTCTTCTCTTTCTTGTCTCCGAAAGCTATCTGGATGGCTTCGTATCCATCTTTTTCAGCGGTTTTGACCTGTGTAACGACACAGGGCCCAACTTGAAGTACAGTACAGGCGATTTGCTTTGCAATCTCACCCTCATTTTGGTACACACTGGTCATACCAACTTTTTTACCAATAATCCCTGACATTTTTGCCTATATTTTAAAATAAAACTACTTATAGACATTTTCGATAAGTAGTTGTAAATAAAAATCACGTGTATTTCTTGAAACGGAGTGCAAATTTAGGGATTAATAATTAGACTACCAAGTCAAAGTTTAAAATAGTTTTAATAATCCCCAAAGTATTTTTTTTAACATCTTAGAATATTTGTGCGCTTCTTGGTGTATCTTTTTGAGATGTGTAAAGGAGTTTACGCTTTAATTCTTTACTTTTGCACTTTAATTAATAAAAAGTAATGCAAAATATCCGAAATATTGCCATCATTGCTCACGTTGATCACGGCAAAACAACACTTGTGGACAAGATTATCCACTTTTCTAAACTGTTCAGAGAAAACCAAGAGTTTGATGACCTGATTCTTGATAACAATGATTTAGAGAGAGAAAGAGGTATTACGATTACCTCCAAAAATGTATCTGTACGCTACAAAGATGTTAAAATTAATATCATCGATACTCCTGGTCACGCCGACTTCGGAGGAGAGGTAGAGCGTGTTCTGAAAATGGCAGATGGTGTCCTACTGCTCGTAGATGCTTTTGAAGGACCTATGCCCCAGACCCGCTTCGTACTTAGCAAAGCACTGAATCTAGGGCTAAAACCTATAGTAGTAGTCAATAAAGTAGATAAACCGAATTGCCGCCCTGATGAGGCACATGAGGCTGTTTTTGATCTTATGTTTAGTCTGGATGCCACTGAACATCAGTTGGATTTCGTAACTGTGTACGGCTCTGCCAAAAACGGTTGGATGTCTGAAGATTGGAACAAACCAACTGACAGTATTGAGCCTTTAATAAAATCTATTGTAGAGAATATCCCTCCTGCTCCTAGCACGGACGGTGAGCCTCAAATGCAGATTACATCCTTAGACTATTCTTCTTTTGTGGGGCGTATCGCCATCGGCAGGGTAAAACGTGGTGTATTCAAAGAAAATACTGATATGGCTCTCTGTAAGGCTGATGGCTCTGTGAAAAAAGTTCGAATCAAAGAGTTAAATGTCTTTGAAGGCTTGGGAAAAAACAAGGTCAGTGAGGTTCATTCAGGTGAGATTTGTGCTGTTACGGGTATTGATGATTTTGATATAGGTGATACGCTGAGTGATTTAAATAACCCAGACCCACTGCCACGTATCTCAGTAGATGAGCCTACTATGAGCATGCTTTTTACGATTAATAACTCTCCCTTCTTCGGAAAAGAGGGTAAATTCGTAACATCTAGGCACTTACGTGACCGCTTGTTTAAGGAAATTGAAAAAAACTTAGCACTCAAAGTAGAACCTACCAGCAGTGAAGATAAATTTTTGGTGTATGGCCGTGGTATTCTACACCTTTCTGTATTGATTGAAACCATGCGCAGAGAGGGGTATGAATTTCAAGTAGGTCAGCCCCAAGTACTTTTCAAAGAGATTGATGGGCAAAAGCATGAGCCTTTTGAAACGCTTGTGGTGGATGTGCCAGGAGAAGTATCTGGTAAAATTATAGAACTTGTTACGCAGAGAAAAGGCGACCTTCTGGTCATGGAAACTAAAGGAGAGTGGCAACACTTAGAATTTAGCATCCCTGCACGAGGGTTAATTGGATTGAGAAATCTAGCACTGACTGCCACAGCAGGTGAAGCAGTGATGAACCACCGTTTTGAGCAGTATAGACCTTTCAAGGGGGATATCACGACTCGTGGAAACGGCTCACTTATCTCTATGGACACAGGAATGTGCACAGGATATGCCATAGATAAACTACAAGATAGAGGTCGCTTTTTTGTGGATCCAGGAGAAGATTTATATACAGGGCAGGTAATCGGTGAGCATAGTCGAGATACTGACTTGGTGGTGAATGTGCAGAAAGGCAAGAAACTGACCAACATGCGTGCCTCTGGCTCGGATACCAATATGAAGATTGCTCCTAAAATTCAGTTTTCACTGGAAGAAACCTTGGAATATATTAAGAAAGACGAATACGTAGAAATTACGCCTAAGTCTATCAGAATGCGTAAAATAGTGCTGGATGAAAACGAACGCAAGCGTTATAAAAGCGCAGGAGAGTAGTTCTAAAAACACGGTTTTTTAGCTTTTGTTACCAAAACTTAACTTTATCACTTCTTTGTGTATAAAGTTAAGTTTTTTTATGCCTATTATTTATTCCGAACACTTAAAAAAATAAGCAGTACTGTCTTAGCACACTATCAACACGGCTCCATAAGAGTAGCCACCCCCAAATACAGTAACTGCCAGTAAATCTCCTTTTTTAAATTTATCTTGATTTTCATACAGTGCTATACAGCAGCCTGCACAGCCCGTATTGCCCAAATACTGAATGTTAGAAAGGGCTTTGTCTTCGGATAAACCTAAACTCTGTGCCACATTTTTGGTAATGCGTAGATTGGCTTGGTGTGGCACAAAATAACTCAAATTATCTAAGGTATATCCGTTTCTTTCTAAAATGTCTAGGGTAACCTTGCCCATATACAAACAAGCATTTTGAAATACATCTCTTCCGTTTTGCATCATAAAACCTTCATGGGCAGGGCGTAAAAACACTCCTTCTGATGCCTTGCCAATATTGCCAGCTCCTCCTGTAATGATGTCTTTGACCTCCCAGTCGCTTTCACTCAATCTTTCTTGGCTTATCCACAAGGCACAAGCTCCATCTCCCCAAAGATGTCCTCCTACCTTGTCTGTTTCGTCGCTGTAGGCCGTGTTATGGTCAGCCAAAACGATGATGGCACGCTTGGCTTTTCCCATTGCAAAATAACCTTGTACAATCTCTATGGCATTGGCAAAAGAAGAACAGGCTGATGAAATGGACAGCACAGGAATGTCACTGACCCCCAGAAAATTTTGGGCAGCATGGGCTAAAGTATGTATGGTATCATAAGGTGTATAAGTGCCTCCTATTATCAAATCTATGGACTCACTCGGGAAGGGAGCAGTCTTAAGTCCATTTTCTAATGCCTTGATAGTCAGTATATTTGTATTTTCGTCTTCGCTTGCTTTTCTACGTTCTCGGATGCCTGTGCGGTTAAGTAACCACTCCTCACTCAATCCGACGAGTTTCTCAAAGTGTGCATTGTCAATGATATTTTCGGGGATATAGGCAGAGATTTGATTGATGTACATCATGTGTTTGATTTTTTTGATGGCAAAATTAAGGCTATTCTATTGATTTTGGAACAAGCTGAAATGAAAAGCAGGCTGTTAAATAAATACTAAATAGTTTGTCAGAATGATATTTTAGAAAAATTATCATGCAATTTTGCACAAAAAAATATGAAAAACATTTTCTTTCTTTGGCTAATAGGTCTTAGCACCTTTCTTTCCTCTTGTAAGCACAATTCTGAAAAAAATCAAGAAAAAAACAACTATACACTCAGCGATTCCTCTCAAACCTCCAAGAAAAGTCTTGGTAAGTCTGAGCAAATCATCCAAAATGCCATCCAAAAACACGGAGGTGAGCAGTATAAAACCCTACAAATCAGTTTTGATTTTAGGGAGAAAAGCTATGTATTAAGACATCAAGAAAATGGTGTATTTAGCTATGAACGTATTTTTAAAGATTCCACAGGGAATGTACATGATGTACTTGATAATCAAGGATTTAGCAGGAAAATAAATGCTCAACTTACACAATTAACAGAAGAAAAAAGTCAGGCTTACCAAGGCTCTGTCAATTCTGTGATGTATTTTACGCTTTTGCCTTATGGACTTGATGCAGATGCCGTACAGAGCCGATACATTGGCATAGATACCCTCAACGGAGAGGTTTATGAGCAAGTAGAGGTAACTTTTAGGCAAGAAGGAGGCGGAGAAGATTTTCAAGATGTGTATCTTTATTGGTTTCATCAGCAAGATTTCACCTTAGATTATTTTGCCTACAGCTATGAAGTGAATGAAGGAGGAATCAGGTTTAGAGAAGCTCGCAAGCGACAGACTGTAGGCGGAGTCATATTACAAAATTATGACAATTATGAGGTAGAAAAAGGCACTCCCCTTCTCCAAATTGGAAAACTCTGGGAAGCAGACAAACTCAAAAAACTCTCTGAAATCAAGAATGAAAATATCAAAATGCTAAATTAGGTTATCGATAATACATCTTTTAAACAAAAAAATTGAATGCCTTTCTTTCAAACTATGGCTAGGTTAGTTTGCCAAGTTCAAAGATTTTTAGAAATAAAGGCTTATTTTTGTTCAGAAAAGTAAATTTATCTAAAACAAGCCTTATGCGCATAGACATCATCACTTGTGTCCCTAAACTCTTAGAAAGCCCTTTTGCACATTCTATCACACAGCGAGCCCAAGAAAAAGGCTTGGTAGAAGTACATATCCACGATTTGAGAGAATACACCGAAGATAAACACCGAGCTGTAGATGATTATGCCTTCGGGGGTGGCGCAGGTATGGTAATGATGATAGAGCCTATAGCACGTTGCATAGAAGCACTCAAGGGCGAACGCAAATATGATGAAATCATTTATTTTACGCCCGACGGCGCTCGCCTTGACCAAAAAATGACCAACACACTCTCTCTCCAAAAAAACCTACTCATGCTCTGCGGACATTACAAAGGGGTAGATGAGCGCATCAGGGAGTATTTTATTACCAAAGAAATCAGCATTGGAGATTATGTACTTTCTGGTGGAGAACTCGCTGCTGCTGTGCTTTCTGATGCCATTATTCGTCTTATCCCTGGAGTACTTTCTGACGAAACCTCTGCTCTCACAGATTCTTTTCAAGATAATCTACTTGCGCCTCCTGTCTATACAAGGCCCGCAGAATGGCAAGGAATGGAAGTGCCTGAAGTCCTACTCTCTGGCAATCATAAAAAAATAGACGAATGGAGAGAGACAGAAGCCCTCAAACGTACCAAGGAAAGAAGACCTGACTTGCTGGAATGAGTGAATGGGTGAGGGATATAATTCAAACATAAATTTTAATCATAATGCACAGATTTTTTCAACGACATTTTTAAAAACCAGTATTTTTTTACCAAGTTTAGTTTTCATAGTAGATTAAGGTTACAATAGTAATCTATAATGCTCACCAACATTAGTAACACAGAATAAACCTTAAAATAACCTCATTCAGCACCTAGCAATGCTTGAACAACTAAAAGATATTTATGCTGAGTTAGGGTTACACTTACATATGTACTTATAATAAAAAAAGCTCTGATGTATGGTGCAACTAGATGGATGAATGTTAATACAAATCCTGTGATACAAGTCACAGATAGAAACAAAAACTACAACTTTTTTTGGTTTACGTTTTACCACGTGGCTCACTTGCTTCTTCATAAGGAAAAAAATATCTTTCTTGAAGATATATCAGATATTAAACCAGATGACAAAAAAGAAAAAGAGGCTGATGGTTTTACTGTTCGCAGCCTTTTGTCTGAGAAGTGTCAGAATGAAATCCAGACACTTGCTTATATAAAACTAAAAAAAGCACAGACCAGCCGTCTGTACTTTTTTTGTGCAAAAAAGGCATTCCTGCCTAAATAAAACCTATCTTTAAAAAAACTGCATTGTATTTGAAAGGTAATCTTTAAATTTGTAGAAAAGACAGATAGCCACTTGTAGTGAAACTTCAACCCATGGCTTCTGAATTGAATGCTTTTTGAGGAAAAATAAGGTTTGTATGACAAATATATCTCTTTTACGTCGCTTAATTGCTTGGTATGCTTTACTTTTTTTGGCTTTAGGCTTGGGGGTGAGTGGCATTTACTACCAGCTCTATCACCTAAGACAGACCACACGCCAAAAAGTAACACAATACCAGTCTGTGCAAAGTACAGCATTGAACCTAGACTCAGAGTTGAGTTATGCTGCTTACCTAGGCTACAATTATCTGCTGCTAGAGCACGAATATATCTCGGCAAGGGCAAGAGGAGTCTGGGAGAATCGCCTAGAAATGTACACAGACTCACTCAGCAGACTGGCTATGGGCATCAAAGATAAAGAAACACAACGAAAAGTAGTGCAGGTCAGGCGTGATTTGGTACTGCTGCAAGAGCAATGGGAAAGTTTTTTTAAGGGAAGATTTGCATCCCCCAAAAGTGAAAATATACGGCTCAGTGAACTAGACAAAGATTTTGACCTCAGACTCAATAAAATCAGACTAGACCTCCTCAATATCTCTGGAAGCCAAGAAACAAACTTGAAATTTGCCCTACAAGCAGTAGAAAGGAGTGCCCAACGCTCACGTGATATGAGTCTAATAGCCATTGCAGTGGCGTTTTTTGTGGGTATAATGATTACTTACATTCTACTCAAACAAGTGCTAAAAGAACAAAAACGCATGGAGGCATATGTCAAAGAACTCTTAGACGGAGAGCTACCAGCGCCTTTGCCAGAAACTTACAAAGAGACGGATTCTCTCCGAAAATACCTCATCGAGCTCCGAAACAGCTTTGTCAGACTCAGAGACTTGGCAGAGCAGGTCGGCAAAGGTGAATTTGATACGCACATTCGTGTCTTTGCAGACAAAGGCTTGCTAGGAAAATCTCTAGCAGAGATGGGGGAGAGTTTACAGCTCATCGCTACCGAAAACCGCCGCCGAAACTGGTTCAATGAAGGTTATGCACAGTTTTCTGAAATACTCAGAAATAGCCAGCACGAAGACAAAGATTTTTATGAGGCAGTTCTTAGCTATCTTGTGGGCTACTTGGATATTCAACAAGGAGGAATTTTTGTGCTGGATGAATCCTCAGAAGAAGAGCCCAAGCTTATCTTGAAATCTGCTTATGCCTTTGGCAGGAGTAAATACCCCGATAAATCTTTTAGATATGGAGAAGGACTGGTAGGCGAAACTTGGAGAGAGGGAACACTCAGAATACTGACAGAAATACCTGAAAAATACGCAGAAATTACCTCAGGATTAGGAAAATCAAAGCCCAAATGTATCTTGCTTGCTCCACTGATTACCAATGAAGAGCTGGTAGGGGTGCTTGAGCTAGCTGCTTTTCAGCCATTTGAAACTTACCAAATAGACTTTATCAACAGAGTGGCCGAAAGCATTTCTGCTACCATTGCCAGACTAAAAGTAGATGCTGAGACTAAAGAACTCCTCAATGAGTTTAGGCTGATGGCAGAGAAAATGACCGCACAAGAAGAAGAAAACCGCCAAAATATGGAGGTACTTATCGATACTCAGACACAGCTCGAGCAGAAAGCACAAGAAATGCAAGCCCAACTCAAAGCCCTCGATAATTCTTTCATCAGAATGGAACTCAACAAACAAGGGCAGTTTACAAAAGTCAATGAACTTATCTCAAAAATAGCTGGCTACTCCGAGGATGAGCTCCTGGGCAAGCATTTTAGTATCTTGTTAGGGAGCAAAGGCATGGATGAAAATGCAGAAAGAGAGTGGATTAGTGTCTTGGGTGGGCAATATGTACAAGGCGAATTTAAAAGATATACCAAATCAGGACAGAGATTTTGGATTTATGAAGTGATTTACCCTATTTTTAACAAAGACGGAATCATTGAGGTCATCAATATAGTAGGATATGACATCACCAAGCAAAAAGAACAAGAACTGAAAATCAAAGAACAACTCAGCGAACTACAAATGAGCCGCCGAGATGTAGTCAATAGAATCCGAGAAGTAGAGGGAAAAGCCCGCAACCGAATGGAAAAAATGAAACTTGATTTCTTGGAGCAGTTGCAAGAAAAAGAAAGAATTATCTTAGAACTAAAATCCGATTAGCCACACAGTAAAGCCTAAAAACAAGCCCTGTATAAAGAATCTTGCCCCATATTACTTTATTTGAGTATCTGAGCAGAATTTATTTTGATATATAAAAGACATGTACTAACTTCGCACTGCGAATTAGCAATTTCAGCTCCTTCTGAATCCCCCAGATTAGAAATAAAGCAAGGGTAGGTAGTCGAGCGATTTGTGCTGGTTCGCTTTTTTTGTTTCTTAGCTCTCCTTGTTTCATCTCCCATTCTTTCATTTAGTTTTGAGAATATCTGTATCTTTGCCCATATTTAATTTTTCACGATTATTACTTTTTGAGATATGAAGTTTTTTATTGATACAGCAGACCTAGATGAAATCAAAGAAGCCAATGATTTTGGCGTGCTAGATGGCGTTACTACCAATCCCTCCTTGATGGCTAAATCAGGAATCAGTGGCAAAGACAACATTATGAAGCATTACTTTAAAATCTGCGAAATGGTAGATGGAGATGTAAGTGCCGAAGTTATCGCTACTGACCTAGCAGGGATGATTAGAGAAGGCGAAGAACTAGCCGAAATTCACCCCAACATCGTCGTAAAAATCCCTATGATTAAAGACGGTGTAAAAGCCCTCAAATACTTCTCAGAGCAAGGCATCAAGACCAACTGCACGCTGGTATTCTCGGCAGGCCAAGCCCTGCTGGCAGCCAAAGCTGGAGCTACTTATGTATCTCCTTTCATCGGTAGGCTAGATGATGTAGGCTCTGATGGCTTGCAACTCATTGCTCAGATTGTGCAGATTTACCAAAACTACGGCTTCGAAACAGAGGTCTTGGCCGCCTCCGTAAGGCACACGATGCACCTACTGCATTGTGCCGAAATAGGTGCAAATGTAGTTACCTGCCCACTCAATGTCATCATGGACTTGCTCAAACACCCACTTACTGACATTGGGCTTGAGAAATTTCTCAGTGATTTCAAAAAAAGCAATGCCTAATCTATCTATTTTTTACTAAATAGACAGACTAGCACTCAATCAGATGGTTGCACAGCCCTAGTTCAGAATAAGCTATGCAACCGTCTTTGTTTGGCTTGTGTTGGTATCATTGATTACTGACGGCAGACTTACCCACCATCCGTTGGTGTTTGAGAAATAGTGCCGCAACTTGATGTTTGTTTATCTCCAATAAAGCCATTCCGACACCACCTGCATAAAAAGTGATAAAGAATATGATAAGAATTATCAATCTAATTTACAATTGTCGTAGAATCCCAGTCGGTCATATGGAAATCTAAAGGTGTATCAAGAAACTAACGCAATAAAGCAGATGCCCACGGTATAATAAAATGACAGGGACTGTTTCGTCAGGTCATAGCACCTTACCCACAGCAGCAGTTGTTTTGAGCAAAACACTCAAGATGCTCAGCCTTGCAATCGAGAGGGCCTCCATGATACCAGACACTCCATAAAATCTCAAAAATAAACTGCCCTCCCCTACTTCACTAAAACCTTGATTAACAATAGCTTACAAATAAAATATTATAATTTATGACCCATATCTTTCTAAGAACATCATCTTAAGTAATATTTTTTATATATTTAGGCAAAAAACTGAATACGATAAACAAATATGACTATGCCCGAAACCTTAGATATTTTAATACAACCTGTTGCCCAATCACGCATTGAAGAAGTAGATTTTCAAAACTTAGTGTTTGGGCGTACTTTCTCCGACCACATGTTCATCGCCGAATATGACCAAGGTCAGTGGCAAGATTTAAGAATCGTGCCTTATGGCAAAATAGGGCTAGACCCTGCCCTGATGGCATTGCATTACGGGCAATCTATCTTTGAGGGGATGAAAGCCTTTCGCACTGATGAAGGAAAAACAGTACTCTTTCGCCCCGAAAAAAACTGGGCAAGGATGAATAAATCTGCTCGAAGAATGTGCATGCCCGAACTGCCCGAGGAGGTCTTTATGGGAGGAATCAAACAATTGATACAGATGGACCAAGCTTGGATTCCTACACAAGAAGGCTCTAGCTTATACATCCGTCCGTTTATGTTTGCAAGTGATGAATACATCGGGATGCGTCCTTCCGAAAAATATTTATTTGTCGTGTTTACTTGCCCTGTAGCAGCTTATTATGCCAATCCTGTGCGTGTCAAGATTGAAAGTCATTTTGTGAGAGCAGCCGAAGGAGGCATCGGCGCAGCAAAAACTGCTGGTAACTATGCAGCCTCGATGTATCCCGCACAGCTTGCCCAAAAAGCAGGCTATGATCAGCTCGTCTGGACAGATGCCAAAACGCACGAATTTGTAGAAGAATCTGGCACTATGAACCTAGGCTTTGTAATCAATGGGAATTTTATAACCCCACCCACAGGAGATACCATCCTAGACGGAATCACCAGAATGAGTGTGCTACAGCTTGCCAAAGATTTTGGACTCGGAGTAGAAGAACGCAGAGTATCTGTCAAAGAAATCATACAGGCACACCAAAACGGACATTTAGAAGAGGCCTTCGGTATCGGTACTGCAGCCACTATCTCACCAGTGCAGTGCATAGGCTATGAAGGGCAAGACTACGAACTTGCTCCACTGACTGAACAAAGCTTTGGGATGAGGGCAAAAAAATACCTGACTGACCTGTGCAAAGGAAGGGTAAAAGACAATCATAAATGGATGACAGAAGTAGCCTAGAAAATCTCTCTGCTTTCTATCTTCACCTTTCAATAAAACAAAAGACACGCTGCTCCTCCAAAAAAGTAGCGTGTCTTCTTTTTATACGTTGCACCTATTTTTACAAACATTCACTACCCCAAAATATGCCTGACAAGAATACAGCGCTCATACCCCAATTTCAGCAAAAACAACACAAGAAATTAAGCAAAGAAGAAACTTATTTTAATGAAAGGGTACATCAGATTAAAGAACTCAAAGAATATATCCAAAAAGCTAAAGACATCACCGATGAGTTTGACAGACTCAATCAGACAGAACTTATGCCCATCTTCCATAAAATCACCAAGCAAAAAATTAAGTTTATTCAGATTTTAGATAAAAATTACTCGTCCGATTTTTTCCGAAAAAAAGAGAAAGAAAAAATAGCTTGCCTTATCTTAGATGAGATAGACCAACTACCAGATTTAGCCCCTGATTTAGAGTCTATCAAACAGAAATATGCAGACCTTGGCTACCTGACAAACACAGCAAAGCCACCCAATACAGAAGATACACCCACACAAACTGCCAATGATGATGCGCACGATGATTTTTTGTTTGATGACTTTTTTGATGCCCTCTCACAAGAAAAAAATGACCACCACACAAGAAAAATAAATAAGTCATCAGAAAAACAAGTGAAAAAATCAGAAAATGAAAAACAACTCAACAAGACCATACGAACACTCTACACCGAACTCATCAAAGTGCTGCACCCCGACCGTGAAAGTGATGAAGAAATAAAACTAGCAAAAACCGAAATCATGAAAAATGTGACGGAGGCATACAAAAAAAGAGATTATTTTGGACTCATGCAGTTACAAATAGCATATCTACAAGGACTGGGAGGCAAAAATCTACAAGAAACACCCAAAGAAACCCTCCAGCAATACAATAAAATCTTGCTCAACCAAAAAAAAGCACTCGAAACAGAATGGAACAGACTAAGCAGCCCCCGCTCTGCTTTAGGTACGCTCATAGGGGAGGCCGTCAAAAATAAAAGTTATTTGTACTATAAAATTAATATGGAAAAATCACAAATGAAAAAACACATCCAGCAGCTAAAACACAATAATTTACTCTTTGAGCAAGATAAAAGATACATCACTCAGTATTTAGAAAGCATAGACTTAGATGATTTTGAGGATTAAAAACGCTCCACTATAAGTCATAAAAAATGGGCTGCCAGTCTAACCTTCCGACAGCCCGATACTAACAACAGGAGTTGAACCTGCGTCCCTCTGCGTGACGGGCAGAAGCTCTACCAACTGAGCTATGTTAGTGGTGCTGCCAATGCAGCGATTGATTTTTCAGGGCATCTACCCCCACTTTTTACATTGTCGCCTTTGCTCTGCCACTGAGCTATGCCCCGATAAATTAGAATGAAAGTACATAAAGTCGGGGCACATGGAATCGAACCACGGCACCAGGCAATTGGTAGTTTGTAGATTATCAAGAAAAACCGTTAAGTCTTACACTACGGAACGAAACACTGAGGCTTATCTCTGGAAAGTTTTGTTACATCAAATCCCAGAAGTTTATTTGACAATAAATCAAAAGCTGAGGCTATTTCCGTGAGTACAAAATTAAGTAAAAATATCATATAATTTTAGTCGAGTCATCACTCAAAATATATAAAGTAGATTACATTATCCATTTACTTGTGTTTGTGATAAAAAATAAGTATCTTCATAATGGATTTAGAGAAGAAGTAACAGTATAATTTTGTTTTAGAAAAGTTAAGCATTGATTTTATCAAAACAAATTTACCCATTCAAATCGTTTTGTGTATTGTGTTTTTCTATGTCACTTATCACCACCGTTTGAATATTAAGAGAAAGACAATTATGAAGAAAATATTCATTCCTTTGCTACTTGCTTGTGGGCTTCTTTCTCTTAGCCTGCCTGCCTCCGCACAGTTAGACTTTATAGGCTTTCACTTTAAGTCTGATAAAAGAAAAAAGGTCAGTTTTGACTTTGAGTTGCACAATAATTTAATGGTAATTCAGATAGCTGTCAATCATTTAGATACACTCAACTTTGTGGTAGATACAGGAGTAGGCTATACACTTATTACTGACCCTGAAGTGATGAAGCAGCTCAATTTGATTTGCTACAGACAGATACGAGTAGCAGGTGCAGGAGTAGGCGAAGAGCTACACGGCTGCATCACCAATGTAAAATCCATTGGTTTTGGTGGGATAGAATCTGTCAATCATAACCTAGTGGTGCTAGAGCGGGATGTGCTGCATTTGTCTAGGTATGCAGGCACAAAGATTCACGGACTGATAGGCTATGATTTATTTAGCCGTTTTGTAGTAAAAATAGATTATACCAGAAAAAGAATTACCTTCTATGACCCGCAGCACTTCCGATACCAAGGGCGGGGTGAGCGTTTTCCTTTAAGCATCGAAGAGATGAAACCCTACATACAGGCAGAGGCAGTCCTCTCCGCTGGCAATACTCCCCTGAAGCTTGTCATAGACACAGGAGCAGGACACTCTCTCTCACTTGAACAGGGAGCACACCCTAATATTCAGATTCCGAGCAATCACATCTCGTCTAGCCTAGGTATGACACTCAGTGGCATGGTGCAGGGAGCCATAGGGCGGGTTCAAGAGTTTAGGATTGGCTCTTATGAGATGCAAAAAGTAATTACTTCTTTTCCTGATTCTTCTTCTATGAGGCACATCAAAGGCATTCATAACAGGCAAGGAAACCTAGGCCTTGGTGTGCTCAGAAGATTTTTATTGATTTTGAATTACCCACACCAAGAGCTCATCTTGAAGCCCAACAAGCACTTCAAAGAACCTTTTGAATTTAATACCAGTGGCATAGACCTCATAGCCGATACGCCAGATTATAAAATTATCAAGATAGGTGCAGTCAGAGAAAACTCCCCCGCCGACGAGGTAGATGTCAGAGCCGGAGATGAAGTCATTTCTATTGATAATTATGTCTGCAGTCAGTTAAGCCTAAATGAGGCATATAAAATACTCAATAAAAAAGAAGGTCGCAAAACACTCTTGCTGATTAGGAGAAAGGGCTATTTACTAATGAGAGAAATTAAACTTAGGCAACCTATCTAGAGGCACTAAAGCCCAATAAAACGAATTATTGGGCTTTGGGATTTTGGCCAACCAGCCAGTGTCTTCTATCAAAGGTTTAGAGCTTTACGTGGCTCAAACGACCCGCAGCTTTTGCTTCTTTGATGACGATTTCAATACCTTTTTTATTAATGGTACGAAGTGCTTGACTTGATACTTTTAATGTAACCCACTCACCCGAACTTGGCAAGAAGAAACGCTTCTTGTGTAAGTTAGGATAAAACTTACGACGGGTTTTATTATTTGCGTGAGAAACATTGTTTCCTGATTGGGTGCTTTTTCCAGTAATTTCACAAACTCTTGCCATGATGCTATGATTTTTTTATGACGAAATCGAAAATAGTGTGCAAATATAGTAAATCTTTTGATTTTATCTAAGCCTTGGCTCAAAAAGATAAGGAACTGCTCCAAAACTCAGCAACTAAACCTCCATCATCTTGTCTTCCATTGCATCAAGATTGTACTTCGGGGCTAATAAGCCATTCCATTGCCTTTTCTATCTCTTTAAAATGCCTGCTAAGCATGGTGCTTTTTCCGAGTTTCTGCTCTTGTGCTTTATAAATAGATTGTAAGGATATTTTAGAAGATAACTCAGCATAGAATCTATCGGAGAGAACCACCGCAGTACGTGTAGATTTTGCGAAGGGAAGCCTGTCTATTGCCAAGAGAGACCAAGTCTCTTTAAACCACTTCACACCATCAGGTGGAAGCACTTTTAAATCACGCTCATCATTGAGCCATTTGGTGATTTTGTACTCCTCAGCAGCATCTAGTGCATTGAGCCATAGTTCTTGTAAAATCCCTAAAGGCGGTGCACCAGTAGCACGGATGACAAGTATATTTTCATTTTCTAGCAATTCTAAGGTATAGCATCGGTTTTCAAAAAGTGGTTTTGGAGTTTCTTTCATGGTAAATATCATATTTTTTACCTTAAAATTAATAAAAAAAGCAGACAACAGCAGTATCACAAGGCTAAAAAATCAAATTGCTTGGCATACTTTTCCTGTATTTCCTTTTCCTCTGATCGAAATTGGGCTCAGTCTATCAGCACATCTTGATAGACTTTGGCATATTGCTCTATGCCTTGGCTCAAGCTAAAATATGATTCGGCTGCTTTTTGAAGTACCTCTGGCGAAATCTGTGTCAGTGTTTTTAGTTTTTTGACAGATTTTCTGAGTGTATCCTCCGAAAAATCAGGCAGCAGCAAACCTAAGTCATATCTTTCAAAGAGGTAGGGGTGGTCACCTACACCGTCATTGGTGATGACAGGGATGCCCATGGCCAGTATTTCACCCATTTTAGTAGCGGAAGAGGCTTTTTTGGAAAACAAGGGTTTGATAAAAAAAATAGATACTTCAGATGCTAAGAGCATTTTGGGTACTTCTGCTCTTTCGGCAGGGCCAATATCAATTTGTGAGATTGGCACACCTTGTTTTTGGGCCTCTACTTGAATGATTTCGGGCTTGTCTGTGGTGATGAAGCACATTTTTGCATTGGGCTTTTCATCTAAGACCTTTCTAAAAAAAGCCAGCATTTCGGGCAGCATATACCAAGTGCCTACCGAGCCGAGGTAAGAGAGTGTGTAGGTCTTTTCGGCTTTAGCAGCATATTTTTGTGGGTCAAACAGGTCTAAATCTACACAACAAGGGATTACTTGGATGGGAGCAAGCTTGGGCAAGCCCCAAGTTTTGATTTCATCTTTGGCATGGTGTGTCAGGCTGATGGTATGGTCTGCCTCTTGCAAAAACTGTTTTTCTTGTTTTTTAAAAAATTGATAGACTCGCGCAAACACAGGATTTTTTAGATTCCAAAGCCCTCCATCTACCCGCTCATCTGCCCAAAAACCCCGCATATCAAAGATAAATTTTACACCAAACTTTCGTTTCATTTTCTTACCTATCAGTGCTGCGATGTAGCTGCGGCAGTGTATGATGTCAAAGTTATTTTGCTGGTGAAGTCGGAAGGCTTTTTTTTGAAGTTGGTAAATGTCTTTGAGGGTAGAGAGTACGGGGGGCTTTTTGGTATAAAACACATACTCCCAGTTGATTTGGTGTTTTTCTGTGATTTGGGCAATGAGTGCATGCCTTTTTATAAAATTTTCCTTTTTTTCTGTGCTCAGTATCGTGATTTGCTGCCCCTTCTGGCTTAGCCCAATGAGGTAGGGCAGCACTTGTGATTGCCCGAGGGGGTCGGTCATTCCGTCATAAGAGATATATAAAATTTGTGGCATAAAAGTTACTTGATTCTAGAGATAAGATAGACAGTGTATTGGGTGATGTATGTATCTATTTTTGGGTATGATTAAATCAGAAATCAATCTAAGGAGGGCAATTTCAACTTAAAAGTAGTGCCTTTCCCCAGTATTGTATCATAATCTATACTTCCTTGTAGCCTTTGTGTGAGCACTTTGATGATAGACAGCCCTAGGCCTGTAGAAGTCTCACCTCCTGTGGGTTTGGCAGATAGTTTTTGAAATTTTTTAAACATCTTTTTTTGATCTTCGGGGCTGATGCCAGGTCCTTGGTCTTTTACAGAGATGATGACTTGATTTTTATGCTGCTCGAGATTGATGAAGACCTTTTTATCTTTTGGCGAAAATTTGAGTGCATTAGAGATAAGATTATCTAAAATACGGGTGAGGTGTTCGCTGTCTGTTTTGAGTGTAATGGGTGTATCTTGCTCAAAAGATATTTGGATGTTTTTTTTGTCAGCAATGCTTTGCTGGTGCATGCTGATGGTCTCTTTGATAAAGTCAGATAACTCAATCTCTTTGATGTAAAGTGGCTCACAATCAGCCTCATAGGCATTGATAGTGAGGATGTCTTCTATAAGTTTTTGTCCGCTTTCTACAGCCTTTTCTATCATTTCTACTTGTTCCTTTTGCTCCTGATTAAGTGTGCCTACAAGGGGGAGAAGCTGCACAAGCCCTTGCACTCTATTGAGGGGGGCTTTGAGGTCATGGGCCACAATGCTCATGAGGTAGTTTTGTGTTTCTGTCAGTTCTCTGAGGTCTGTTTTTTGTTTTTCGAGGGCTTTTTGTGAATGAAATAATTTGAGGTTAGACTTGACCCTTGCCTCTACAAGAGCAGCGCTCCATGGCTCAATGATAAAATCTGTAACTCCCTTTGAGAGGGCATGGGCCACAGTATCTGAGGTAGCATCTGAGGGCAGGCAGAGCAGCACGGGCACAGAATCGGAGATATTTTCTTTCCTTTTTAGTGTGTGAAGGTATTCTAAATAATTGGGTAATTGCCCATCCAATATCAAAAGACAGAGCAAGCTACTCAATTTGATTTGTTCGGGAGACAATTCTAGGGCATTGTATCTCTCTACTTGATAATCTTGTGCGAAGGTATCAATAGATTCGGCGATGGCATCAAGAGCGTTCTTGTGTGCATCTAGCAATAAAATATGATTCATACCCTTTAATATCAGTTTAAGATTATAAAATTACATTTTTCGGAATATATAGTTTCAGGAAAAAGCAAAATATGTTTTGTTTACTTCTCAGGTTTCTAAGGCTCTAGGTCTTTTTCCTTGTCTTTCTTTCCAAATACGGATATCTGAAAGTATTTTTTAGGATTCTCACGTAGGTCTATAAAAAGCTTGTCTGCATTCTCTGAGACCTTGTTGATGTTATTGTAAAGAGAGTCATTATTTGCCAAAGCACCAAGTGTTCCTTCTCCATCATTTACTTTTTGTAAGATTTGGTGAAGGTTTGCCATAGAGGCATTGAGCTCTTTGGTGGCTTTTTCTAGCTCTAGCCTATTAAATTTGCGTGTGAGTGAGTCCATGTTGCTCGCAATAGGGTGAAACTGTCTTTCTAAATTTATCAGCGATGCCGAAAGCTGCCGCATATTTTTCAGTGTCTGGTTAATATCATCTTTTGCAAGTGTATTTTTGAGGCTTCCCGAGATTTCATTGAAGTTTTTGAGCATCTCACTCATATCTCCCCTTGATTGGGCAAGGGCTTGCACGACTTTATTGACGCTGCCCATGATAGAGTCTGCTTGTGCAATGAGCGGGTCAGCTTTTTGGCTCAGCTCCGAAATAAGTCCTTCATTCTTTTTGGCTTTGAGGGTATCTCCATTTTCTAAGATACGCTTGATTTTACCTACTTCTAAGTCTATCATTTTCCCGCCCAGTAATCCATTGTCAGTAAGTATAGCCACAGATTGCTCTCCGAGCTGTAAGTCGTTCCGAATCTCTAGGGTAAGCACCAGCTTGTTGTTTTGCTCCTGCAAAATCTCAATGGCGGCCACTCTGCCTACATTGAATCCATTAAGCTGTATGGGGTTAGAGATAGTAAGCCCCTCCACACTGTCATAGACCACAAAGTAAGTATTGGTGCTAGATAAGAAATCCGAGCCTTTTAAAAAATTAAACCCTGTATAGAGCATCACACTAGAGACTAATGCAAGCAAACCTATCTTAAATTCTTTAGACATATTGTTATTGGCTAATGGTAAAGTATATGGTGTTTTTTAGTTAAGTACTTAAACCTATTTGGTTTGTATTATTTTTTGTATGATGTATTGTAGTTAGCACATTTACTTGTAAGTTTTTAATTGTGTGCTTTTCACAATTCTCATACGAAGGTAATTCGAGATTGATTTTCTAATTACAAAATATCATAAGACCATGATTTGTTTGAATGCTGTCAGTTTGGATAATTCTTTCAATTCTCAAACGCACTAAATGAATAATCGTGTATTTCAAAGGCTCACTATCATCTGCCCGTCAGTGAAGTTCTTCTTTATATGCTTTGATGGCACGATAAATCGCCGATGCCAAATATACTTGATTTTGTGTATTTCGTAAATACTTTTCCTCTTCTGGATTAGATAAAAACCCTAGCTCTATCAATAAACTGGGCATTGTCGTCTTTGCCAACACCACAAAGCCCGCTTGTTTTACACCCCTAGATGTCCTGTTTGCTTTGTTTCTAAGCTGATAATCTATCTTATGCGCCAAGTTGAGGCTATTGCCAAGGTGCGTCTCTTGTCGGAGAGAGAGTAAAATGTAAGATTGCGGCGAGTTCGGGTCAAAGCCCTCATAATATGCCTGATAATCTGCTTCTTTGAGGATAGAGGCATTTTCACGTTTTGCTACTTCTAAATTTTCTTCACTTTTGTGCAGCCCCATGACATATACTTCAGTACCTTTGATAGATTGTCGGTAAGTTGCACTTCCTCCCACAGAGTTACAGTGAATAGAGATAAACAAGTCTGCACGGTTTTCATTGGCTATCTCTGCACGTCTGCGGAGGGTTACGAATTTATCACTTAATCGGGTATAAATAATTTTAGTATTGGGGATATTGGCTTTGATGATTCTGCCCAATGTCAGGCTGACTTCCAGGGCGATGTCTTTCTCGTGTGTCTGTACGCCTAGCGTGCCTGGGTCTTTTCCTCCGTGCCCTGGGTCTATCACGATGATGAACTCCTTATTAGACTCTGGAAGGGGTGAAAAGACTACAAAACTACATAAGCCAAGCAGTAAAAGTATGGCAACACTAAATAAGTGTGAAAAAAAGTTAAAAAAAGGCTTCTTAAAATACACAATCTTTTGGGTTGGGTGAATATTTACTACTTTTACACAAAATTAGAAGTTTTTGTGCAAGATTTTAAGTTTTACAAATTATTTTAATCTTATCAACATCATAAAGTACATATCTCACCAAAGAAGCCCTCTGCATTGGCTACTGTTATTTCTTTTCTTTTGCTGTCTGCCTTCACTGGTAGAGGCGCAGGAAAGTACACTGACAGATAGCACCCAAGCCAAAGCTACTGACAGCTTGGAGATAAAAAACGAGGGCATAGAAACGACCATTGCTTACACTGCCGAAGACTCAATCGTTTCTAACCTTATCAATAACACAGTCTATCTCTACGGCAAGGCTACAGTTACTTATGGAGAGATTTCACTCAATGCAGAGCAGATAGAAATTAACCAAAACACCAAAGTAGTGGTGGCTCGAGGGATGGCCGATTCCACAGGTAAATACAGGGGAAACCCCGTATTTACGCAGGGCTCAGAAAGCTATGAAGCAGACTCAATGCGTTATAATTTTGAAACCAAGAAGGGTGTAGTCATTGGCATCGTTACACAGCAAGGGGAAGGATACATACAAAGCGACAAGGCAAAACGCTTAGAAGATGGGATAATGTTTGCCTCAGGAAACCGCTACACTACCTGTAACCTGAAGCATCCTCACTGGTATATCAATACCAATAAAATTAAAATGATACCTGGCAAGCAGGTCGTCAGCGGGCCTTTTAATTTGGTACTTTCTGACGTGCCTACACCCTTGGGCTTTGCCTTCGGGATTTTTCCTTTTGTAGATAAACAAAAGTCAGGAATTATTTTTCCCACTTATGGAGAATCTGCAGACAGGGGGTTTTTTCTGAGAAATGGAGGTTATTACTGGTATATCAATGAATATGTAACCCTGGATGTACGAGGGGAGATTTACACCAATGGCTCTTATGGGCTAGAAGTAGCAGTGCCCTACCGCAAGCGATACCGCTACAGTGGCAGCAGCTCTGTGAGATACAGCAAGCGATTTCAAGGAGAAGGAGATGAGAAAGCTGATTTTACAGATTTTTGGATTAGGTGGAGTCATGTGCCAGTGCCAAGAGGCAAAAGCTCTTTCTCGGCATCTGTTAATTTTGGTACTTCTCGCTTTAACCAAAGAAATTCATTTAACCCTCAAGACCAGCTCTCAAATAACTTTAGCTCTAATATCTCTTACAATACTTCATTTAAAGTAGGAGATACCCCCGTAACGCTTGGGCTTGCTGCACGCCAAGACCAAAACAGCCGCACCAACGTAATGAATGTTACGCTGCCTTCTCTCAACCTGACCGTAAACCGAATCTATCCATTCAAGAAAAAAGGAGAAACTGCCCGCAATTTTATACAAAAACTCAATTTTAACTATAGCTTCACTGCCTTGGCAAAATTTACCAACCAGCCCCTCAACTACAACTCATTCCCCTTTACGCTCGGCAACCGCCCCTTAGGCAGCAACGGCGAGCCTATCCCTAGTGATTCTTTGCAGCTTGATTTTAATTTTGCAAACCTGTCAGAGATTGCCAAAAATGCCCGTATAGGAGGCATACACACCATCCCGATTAGCACCAGTATCAAGTTCTTAAAGGCTTTTAGCTTCAACCCTAGCTTTACTTACACAGAGGCTTGGTATCCTAAGCAGCTAGATTACACCTATAACCCCGCTGACACCACTGTGCGTGTAGATACCCTTGCTGGCTTCCGAAGGGTCTATTCTTACTCCACAGGAGCAAGCCTTACCACACGTATCTATGGGATATTTAACCTCAATGTAAATAAAAAAGACCGTTATTTTCAATCTATCAGGCACACCATAGTCCCTACTATTGGCTTTAGCTACCAGCCCGAACTGGCTGGAGAGGCACAAGGTGTCTATGAGACCGTGCAAGTAGATGGAGAAGGCAACACTGCATTGCTATCACGGTATGCTGGTTTTGAGCCAGGGGCACCCGCCAATGTAGGTGCATCTGGAGTACTGACCTTTAATGTGCAGAATATTTTTGAGGCAAAGGTAAGACCTCGGAAGGATACCGTAGATGAGAAAAAAATCACACTGCTAGACAACCTCTCTTTTGGTGGAAGTTATAACTTGGTCAGAGATTCACTCAAACTTTCTAATATCTCAATCGCAGCACGTACCAAACTCCTAAACCTCATAGATTTTAATTTTACGGGCTCACTTGACCCCTATGTGTACCGTATCTTAGAAGCAGATGAAGACGGCAACATAACCCGCCAAGCACGTGTCAATAAATATACTTGGCAAGAAGGCAGAGGCATCGGGCAGCTCAGTAACTTTAATGTGTCTATGGGTTTTAGCCTCACACCACAGACTTTTAAAAATGGTGTAGAGAAAAAAGCCCAAGCCACCAAAGATGATTCACAAAAAACCATCGGCAGAAACATCACCGAGGGCGAATCTATGGAGCTACAAAGAATCGCTAATAACCCTGATGAATATATTGATTTTGACATCCCTTGGTCTTTAAATATTAACTATAACCTGAGCTACAACAAGACGGGCTTTTTGGAGAGCCGAGTAAGCCAAAAGCTCAACCTCAGAGGAGATGTAAGCCTTAGCGAAACTTGGAAGATAGGCTTCCAGACGGGCTATGATTTTGACCTAAAGCAGGTCAGTTTTACCAATATAGACATCTCCAAAGACTTGCATTGCTGGGATATGCGTATCAACTGGAATCCCTTCGGGCAGTTTAAATCTTATTCTTTTGACCTCCGTGTAAAGTCTAGTATCTTGCAAGATTTGAAAATATCTCGCCGCCGTAGCTTCTATGACCGCAATTTTTAACCCAAATCCCAAGAAATCTGTGTGAATCTCTCTTGATAATGCCCACAACAAACGGGCGTGCCAAGATAAAACCTACTTTCTGCACCTTTCTTTTGGAAATAAATAATTTATCTCAAAAATCCACAAGGTTTCGCGCCTAATGCGTTTCTCTTTCTTCGCCTGGTATTTTCTACAAAGATTCAAAAACCCATCAAACACCTTTAAGTGTGGCATCTTTGGCATAAATCAAAGAATATCTGGTGAAGAGTGCGGAAGAATATAAAATACGCTCTATGTGTTTTAAAACGAAAAAAGCCTTCACACTCAAATTAAATTTGAGTGTGAAGGCTTTCACGATGTGTGATTCCAGATGGGCTCGAACCATCAACCTACTGCTTAGAAGGCAGTTGCTCTATCCAATTGAGCTATGGAACCGTCAATAAACAAAAAAAAGTGCCTTTTGCACTTTTTGTCGGGGTGGCAGGATTCGAACCTGCGACCTCCACGTCCCAAACGTGGCGCGATAACCGAGCTACGCTACACCCCGAATCAACTATTAAACTGTGGAGAGTGGGGGATTCGAACCCCCGGAGCCAGTTACGGCTCGCATGTTTAGCAAACATGTGGTTTCAGCCACTCACCCAACTCTCCGTTGTTTATAACTTAGGAGTGCAAAATAATGAATAATCTATCAGATTGACAAATTTTTGGGGAAATATTTCTGATTTTTTTTTGACTTACCTGTAAATAAGCCTAAATTTGAGAAGTGTATTGAATAATATAGTATGTATTGGGATTGGTTTTATAGATTTGGCTACTCAGAATTGCTTTGGGTCTTCTTGGGTATGTTGGCTTATACGCTTTATTTATTGCGTGTGCTTCGGCTTGCTTATCAGCTCCAAAATCAAAAACGTTGGGTCTTGCTCAAAACCCCTCTGAGGATTTTATATTTTACTTTGTTGATGATAGCCCTTTTAGGGCCTACTTTCGGCACGAGCAAGAAGTATGTCCAAGCTGTGGGAAAAGATATTTATATCTTACTAGACCTTTCTAACTCTATGTATGCAAGAGATGTATCCCCGTCTCGCTTTGAAAAAGCCCGATTTGAGCTTAAAAATTTACTACAAGATTTAAAAGCAGACCGTGTAGGCATCATTGGTTTTGCTGAAGAAGCATTCTTAGAATGTCCCCTCACCTATGATTATGGTGCGTTGCGGCTTTTTTTACAAGGCTTGTCCCCTGGTTTGATAGGGCAAGGCAGCACCGATTTTGGCCCAGCACTTCGGATGGCACTCAAACGTTTTGAAGATTCGGAAGAAAAAACACAAAACTATAAATCTAAACTTGTGCTGCTGGTCAGTGACGGAGAAGACTTTGGAGACGATTATTTTTCTACGCTGTCATCTTTTCAGGCAAGGGGAATCCCTGTGTATGCCCTTGGTATAGGCACAAATGAGGGTGCAAGAATACCTTACAAAAATAATTTTATATACAATACCAAAGGCAAGGCAGTCGTTTCTAGGCTTCGCTCCACAGGTCTAAAACAAATAGCACAAGATACAAAAGGGCAGTATTTTGCCATCTCTAAATCTCAAAATGAAGCCCCTCAGCTTTTACAGGCCATCAAAGAAGTACAAGGGCAGAAAATAGACCAGAGAGCCATCAATGTAGCTGACAACAAGTACATTTATTTTTTGTGGGTGGCTCTGGGACTAATGATGTTTGATTTTATGTTTAAATTAAAAGTATTGACACTATGAAATACTTCTGGATGATTTGGCTGGCAATTAATCCTATTACTTATATCAATGAAGTCAATATCTTGCAGATAGAGGCAAAAAAAGCCTATGCTCTTCAAAATTATTACAAATCTATCAGATATTATGACAAGCTAATTAATGAACTACAAGTAGAGCACAAAGGTGTGTTTATGAACCTTGCCCATGCCTATTTTCAACTTAAAGATGCAGACAAAGCGGCTTACTATTACCAAAAAGTAACAGAAGTCGGGCAAGATACACTACAATCACAAGCCTTTAATCAGCTAGGATACATCGCTATGCTAGACCAAAACTATGCAGATGCTAGGCTTTATTTTCAGAAAGCTCTCCTCAAAAACGCTCAAAATACACAAGCCCAGTATAATCTAGAACTCCTCGTCAAAAAAATAAAAAACGGAAGTCTAAAAATGGCTCCCCAAGACAAAAAAGATACAAAAACACAGAATGACCAGCAAAACCCTGAGCAGCAAAGCAAAGCCTCTCCTGACATCTCAGCAAAAACACCCGAAAATAGCCAGCAAACCATGGATGCCCAGAAAACAACACAGGACAGAGAAGGACTATTGCCCAAAAAATTAGAAGAAATCAAACTCAATAGAGAAAAAGCAGAGGCAATCTTAGAGGCTCTCCGAAATCAAGAAATACAATACATCCAGCAACTCTCTAGGCAGAAGTCTAACAAAGACCATCCAACAAAACAACTCCCCCGCTGGTGAAGCTAAACTGAGTAATGTCATTTTTTTTTTCTAATCTTTTGGCTAACTTTAAGTTCATCTATTCAAAATAACCTTTAATATAATAGCTTAAAATGAAAGAAGTATATGTAATATCCGCCGTGCGTACACCTATCGGTAGTTTTATGGGTAGTTTGTCAGACTTCTCAGCTACGCAGCTTGGTGCTTTTGCCATCAAAGGGGCGCTAGAAAAAGCAGGACTAGACCCTGCAGAAGTGCAAGAAGTATTTATGGGAAATGTAGTCTCAGCTGGCTTAGGGCAAGCTCCCGCGCGTCAAGCAGCCATTTATGCAGGGCTGAGTAACTCTGTGCCTTGCACTACTGTCAATAAAGTATGTGCCTCAGGTATGAAAGCCATCATGTTTGCCTCACAGTCTATTATGCTCGGACACCAAGATGTCATCGTAGCAGGAGGCATGGAGAGTATGACCAACATCCCCCATTATTTAATGAAATCTAGGTTTGGCTACAAATACGGAGACAGTACCCTCAAAGACGGGCTCGCCACAGACGGGCTGGTAGATGCTTATGACAATATCGCCATGGGCGTGTGTGCAGACGCTACTGCCGAAAAATACAATTTTAGCCGTGAAATGCAAGATGAATTTGCGATTGCCTCTTATAAAAAAGCCGCCGCCGCTACTGAATCTGGTGCATTCAAAGAAGAAATCGTGCCTGTAGAAATCCCACAGCGAAAAGGAAACCCTATCTTGATGACCGAAGATGAGGAATACAAAAACGTACACTTTGATAAAATCCCTTTGCTCCGCCCTGCTTTCCAAAAAACAGGTACAGTTACTGCTGCCAATGCTTCTACCATCAATGATGGTGCTTCTGCACTTGTCTTGATGAGCAAAGAAAAGGCCGAAGCACTAGGACTCAAACCAATTGCGAAGATTATCAGCTTTGCTGATGCAGCCCACGAACCTTTTTGGTTTACGACTGCACCCACCATCGCAGCACCCAAAGCCCTCAAACTGGCAGGCCTGAGCAAGGAAGACATCGATTTATTTGAGGTAAATGAAGCTTTCTCTGCCGTAACCATGGCTTTTTATACAGAAATGGGCATAGACCCTAGCCAAGTAAACGTACACGGCGGTGCTGTCTCACTAGGACACCCGCTAGGCTGTTCAGGGGCACGCATCAGCACTACTCTCATCAATGCCCTGCACCAAAAAGACAAAACAATGGGCATGGCTGCCATCTGTAATGGTGGTGGAGGCGCATCTGCTTTGATTGTAGAGCGTATGTAAAATCAAAATGTATATTCTCAAGCAAACCCTCCTGAATAATTACAATTTAGGAGGGCTTTATTTTTGTAATTTGCTACCTAAGCTGCTTCCAAGTTCCTTTTAAATAGTTGTATTTGAGTGTGCTAGGAAGGGATTTCCAGAAATACTTATTGACCTCCACCGCAAAAGATGGCTGCATATAGCAATTAATCACACAGCCCTCACAAGCAGGGTAACGCCCCTCTAGGGCTACTAGCTGCTGCACTTTGGGAGATTGGTAAAGATCATACAAATTATTTTCTATCGGGATGGCATCTATCCCTAGATGATAACAAGGCAAGACCAGTTCATTCTCAGGAGAAATCACCAGAGTAGTGCTGGCAGCACGGCAGACAGGCTTGTCTATGTGATTTCCTCCATCTTTTCTAAGGGCAATGAAGCCTTCATTGAGGTAAATATTTTTTTTGTGCCCCCAGTGCAGCAGTGTCTTAAGTGCCACCTCGGATAGCCCTGTGCCTGTCTTTACATCATTGTAATCAAATACAGGGTTCAGAATCAAAATCAATCCGTTGGGCTGTGTGATTTCTCTATAGACTTGCCCTATTTCGTGGCAATTCTCCTCAAAGACTGTAAATAAAATATCGGGTCTTTCGCCCAGTGATTTGGCTATTTGGATAGATTCGATCACAAAGTCAAAGCATTTTACACCCCTGCTTTTATCGTGTGCCTCTCTATGAGGGGAGTCTAGCGAAAAGTGCAGCATGTCTATTTTCCCTTTGAGTTTTTGGGCATATTTGGGGTAAAGGAGGGCATTGGTGGTGAGTGTAGTGATAAAACCCATTTGTTTTGCAAGGGCCAAAAAATCAGGCATCTGACGATGCAGCAGCGGCTCACCTCCCGTAAAGTCAATGACTTTGACTCCCAAGCGTTTTAAATCTGTCAAATTTTTACTGACCTGCTCAAGACCTACATAAGGCGAAGGCCTCTCCCAAATATCACAAAACCCACACTTGGCATTACAACGGTAAGTAACGTAGTAATTACAAAGTACGGGTTTTTTATAAATGCGCATAACTTTTAATTTTTAAGAAAATCTAAAACTTATGCAAATAAAGCCTTAATTATCTATGCTATCAAGCATAAGTTTGCTCTTTTTCTTGCTCTACTGGTCTGCCTAGCTTTTTCAAAAACTTAACATGAGATACCATGGCAGCTGGGAAAGAAGAAGAATAATAAGGATGATTAAACTCTTTGGCAGTCTGTGCCACTATAGGAGCTATCGCAGGGTAATGGGCACTGCAGATGTTTGGGAATAAATGATGCTCTACCTGCTGATTAAGCCCCCCTGTCAAAAATGCTGCTACAGGGCTGTATGTAGCGAAGTTTGCTGTGGTATATAGCTGATGCACCGCCCAAGAGTTTTCCATTTTACCCTCTTCATCAGGCAAGAAAAAATGAGCCTCTTCTACTACGTGTGCCAGCATAAAAATAACGGCCAAGAAAAATCCACCTACCGCATGCATGAGCAAAAAACCCAATATCGTAGCTACCCAACTATGCTCTATGAGCACTAAAGGCAAAATCAAGAAGATAGTGTAATTGATGAATTTATAAAGAAATAAATAAAAATATTCTTTTTTGGGGTGAGTCTTGCCTGAATAATTCCCAACAGTATTGGCAAAAAACTTCTTGTAATCTTTGATAAATACCCAAGAGAATGTAGTCAGACAGTATAAAAAGAAGGCATAAATATGCTGATAACGGTGTATAGACCAGAGAGGTGCTTCACCAGAGATGCGCATAATCGGGATGGGTGCAATGTCTTCATCATGTCCGTCTATGTTGGTGTAGGTATGATGTGCTTGGTTGTGCATACGCTTCCACATGTAAGCACTTGCCCCATTGAAGTTAAAAGTGTGTGAAAGCAAATCATTTACCCACTTGTGCTTAGAATAAGCCTGGTGAATGGCATCATGCCCAATATTGACCGTAACCATTGCCATAGAAAAACCAATCACGGCCCACAGTGCATAGTTGATGCCCACACTAAACCCCCCAAGAACGAGGAGCAAGTAAGAACCTATCCAGAGTGTAAGATGGAAGATACTTTTGAGAACCATAGCGGTGTTTGCGTGCTTAGAAAGATTGTTTTGCTTAAAGTATTGATTTACCCGCTGGTTTAGGGTGAGCACAAAGTCTTTTTGGTGTTGGGTAGCAAATTTTGGAGATTTTTTCATATGAAATAAACGTAACGAAACGGAAATTAATTTAAGATAATGATAATACTTGATTTTCTCTATCTGACAGTAAAACTAAGTTATTTATGTTTAATTGTTAGAATGATGTAACAAAATAGCGATTTTTTTTTGAAAAAAACCTACTACAAATCCTGAGTATTTAATTTTTTGCTTTAAAAACTAAAATCAGAATATTTGAGCGTGTTATCTTTTAAGTTTTAATGCCATTATACAACCTGATATAGGCAAAGGTTTTATCTACTCACATATTTTTATCTAAAAAACAGATAAACATTCAAAAAAGCACAAATACTTTCTGGATAGTCTTAAAGTAGAAAAACCCTAAAAAAAAATAGATTTTTGTAATAAATACAAACAAACTAAGTATGCCTATCAAATCAAAACCCTTAAAATTTAAAAAATCATGAAAAATTTAAAAATCTTACTTTATGCACTTGTAAGTATGTCTTTCCTCTATGCCTGCTCTGGGGCAGGAGAGCAAGCAGAGTCCACAGATGCCGACCATACAGAATACGCCACATCTGAAGAAGCCCTAGTAGAATCAGCAGAAGAGTCTATGATGGCTAGAGAGCAAAAATCATCCTCTAAAGATGTAGAAGCTACTCCTAATATACCAAGTGATGGTGATAGCACTAGCACTGCCAATACCGAAGAGTACGAAGAAATCAAAGAAAACCCATTCGTAGCAGCACAGCAAAATCCTGTTACTACTTTCTCTATTGATGTGGATAATGCAGCCTACAGCAATGTTCGCCGATTTATCCAAAATAGCCAAATGCCCCCCCCCAATGCGGTAAGAATAGAAGAAATGGTCAATTATTTTAGCTATGACTACCCCAACCCTACTAGCAAACACCCCTTCTCTATCACTACCGAAGTAGCAGAATGCCCTTGGAACACCAATCATCAACTTGTACACATAGGTCTGCAAGGCAAAAAACTCAATTACAAAGACCTCAATCCTTGTAACCTAGTATTTTTGATAGATGCCTCTGGCTCAATGGGTGAGCCAAATAAACTTCCACTACTCAAAAAATCTCTTGCCATGCTCCTAGACCAACTCGGAGATAAAGACCGCATCGCCATCGTGGCTTATGCAGGTGCGGCTGGGCTTGTGCTGCCCTCTACCCCTGCCAAGCAAAAAAGTAAAATCTTGAATGCCCTGAATGACTTAGAATCTGGAGGCTCTACAGCAGGTGGTGAAGGCATAGAATTGGCCTATAAAATTGCCAAACAAAACCTCATCAAAGGAGGAAATAATCGTGTCATCCTTGCTACTGATGGTGATTTTAATGTAGGTACTTCTGGTGATAATGAACTTATTAAACTGATAGAGGAAAAACGGAAAGATGATATTTACCTCACTATCTGTGGCTTTGGGATGGGCAATTACAAAGACGGAAAAATGGAAAAAATCAGCAATGCTGGCAATGGCAACTATTTTTATATCGATAATATCAAAGAATCTAAGAAAGTATTTGTAACGGAGATGCGAGCCAACCTATTTACCATCGCCAAAGATGTGAAAATCCAGATAGAATTTAACCCCCAAAAAGTAAAAGGCTACCGACTGTTGGGCTATGAAAACCGCCGCCTTAATAATGAAGATTTTGAAGATGATAGCAAAGATGCAGGCGAACTCGGGGCAGGACACAGCGTAACGGCTATTTACGAAATCATCCCTGTAGGCTCCAATTCGGCTCAAGCACTGAGCAATACAGACGAATTTAACTTTCAGGGGGCAGAAAAAAACAAAACCAGCTTCGGCAGCAACGAACTGATGAATGTACGCCTCCGCTACAAGCCCATCGGCTCAGAAGTCAGTGTATTGTTAGAGCAAAAACTGACTGACAATGCACAAAAATTTACAGCAAGTAGTGCTGATTTTCGCTTCTCGGCTGCCGTAACAGGCTTCGGACTTTTGCTGAGAAACTCTCAGTACAAAGGCAAAGCGAGTTATGCACAAATCAAAGAAATAGCAAAGGGTGCTCTGGGCAAAGACTCCGAAGGATACCGTGCAGAATTTGTACGCCTTGTGGAGCAGGCCGCTTTGCTGAAATAAGCCCACAAAAAAACCTCAAAAAAGGGAAGACACCTCTCCACAAGGAAGAGTGTCTTCCTTTTTTTTATGATTAGAGGGATAGTTGATTTGAGTGCTGAGGTGGTGTTTTGGGGTGGGCGGTCTTTCGGTTGTTGATATGTCCGTTTACTGGGGATTTATGACTTAAAGATTATGAGTTTTGCATCTATTAAGTTCGCAGGGTTATTCGGGTTTTTTACTTTGATGCCCGTGTAAAGTTAGCATGTTCAATACGCAAAAATTTCCACTCCGTAGCGATGGCTTGCAAGCGTTTGGCTACGGAGTGGAAATACTTTTTTAAGAATATGTAAAAACTTTACAGCACAGGAACTTAGTGTAGTGTTGCAAAAGTTTTTCAATAATTCTCATTTTTGAGAAACTGTAGCCCGAAACTCCATTTTCGGGTGTACACCCCAGTAAAGCCACACTACCCGAACCAAAGGTTCAGGCTACAGTATCAGTAAATTTATGAAACACTGTACTTAGGCTTTGAAGGTGTTTTTGGCTGTACCTTTTTTGCCCACTCCCAAGCCCTTCAAAATGTCTTCCATCAAGCACCATTTGGTGAAAGAGGATTGTAGCAAGTTCGCACCCACAAAGGCGGTAAACAAAAACCAGTAAGGGCTGACCCAGTAGCCCAGAGCTACACTTAATAAGATGAATGTGCCTGCAATGGCACGGATAATTCTTTCCATAAGATAAATTTGTTAGTCTCCAGCAGCCCCCCAGCTCCCGAAGGGGGAGTTTTTAAGTCCATCTTCGGAGAGTTTAGGGGGATTTTGGAGGAGTTAAAGGGATTTTTAGTTAATTTTATTTTTATGATAAATAAGCAAGCCCTCAAAAGCCTAGCTCCCTCCTCAAGGGGAGGAAGATAAAGGCTTCCTCTGAGTGTTAGGTAGAGCTTCTAAACTATTTTCTCTACATTGAGCTGAAAAGCGTGTACAGGATTCGCAGAAGGCTTTTCTGTATTAAATTTTGCGATGGCTTTGAGAAGTGCTTCGGCTTGCTCTTCTACCACAAAAGCAAAACTTAATTTGGAAAAAACGCCCGACCTCTTGTGTGCAAACCAGCTTTGGAGTGCTTGAGAATTGCCTTTTTCGCTTCGGAAGCCTGTCATTTCTAATTCACTATAGACAGGGATTTCTAGGTTTTTGAAGACCTTCCCCAAATCGGGGTGATAGTCTTCTATGCTCAGGATGGCTACAAGTTTCATAATTTTATTTTTTTAAGTTAAATACTTGGTGTTTCTTCTTCTTTCTGCTCAGTGATTGCTGATTCAATGGCTTGTACTTCTATGTTGGCTTCCTCTTCTTCTTTTGGATGCTTGCCTTTTTCAGTCATATAATAAATCAAAGGCACAATCATCAGCGTCAGGGCCGTAGAGGCAATAGAACCTCCCATCAATGAGATGGCCAAGCCTTGAAAAATGGGGTCAAATAAAATCACAAATGCCCCGATGACCACCGTGCCGGCTGTAAGCAAGATAGGCGTAGTACGGACAGCCCCAGCTTGGATGACTGCTTCTTTTAAAGGAATACCTTCTTCTAATTGCAGATTGATAAAGTCAATCAAAAGCACGGAGTTACGCACCATAATCCCAGCTAGGGCAATCATCCCAATCATAGAAGTAGCCGTAAAGAATGCACCCATCATCCAGTGCCCTACCAAGATACCCACCAACGAAAGCGGAATGGCCACCATCATCACCATTGGTACTTTAAAATCTTGAAACCAGCCTACTATCAGCATATAAATCACTACTAGCACCACTGCAAAGGCTGCTCCCAAATCTCTAAACACTTCGTAAGTAATGTGCCATTCGCCATCCCATTTAAGGCTATAATCCTCTTCCATAAAGGGCTGTATGGTATAAAGCTCACTGAATGTGTAGCCTTCGGGTACTTTAATTTCTTCTAATTTTTTAGAAATATCCAAGATGGCATAGACAGGGCTTTCTACCTCATTGGCTACATCTGCAGTAACATAGACTACATCTTGTTGATTTTTTCGGTAAATGCTTTTGTCTTGGATTTGCTCACGGATATTGACCAAATCGCCTATGGTCATGGTCTTACCCGACGTGCTGCGAACAGGCGTTTTTTTCAGTTCCTCAATGCCTGAGCGGTCTGCCTCGCTAAGTCTTAAGAAGATACCCACAGGAGAGCGTTCGGATTCTTGGTATAGAAAACTCACTGCCTGCCCATGCAGAGCCATATTGAGAGCCTGCACGATTTGCTGCGTACTGATGCCAGAGAGCATGGCTTTTTCTTTATTGACTTCAAATTTATACTCTACTTGGTCATCTTCTACGAGCCAATCCACATCTACCACGCCTTCGGTTTCATTGAATATTTTTTTGACATCTTTTGCCACACGGATTCTCTCTTGTGTATTCGGGCCATAAACCTCAGCCACAAGGGTCGACATCACAGGCGGTCCAGGCGGCACTTCTACTACTTTAACATTGGCTTGGTAGCGTGCAGCGATTTGCTGAATCATCGGGCGGAATTTCTTAGCAATGTCATGACTTTGTGCCGTTCTTGTGCCTTTGTCTGTTAGGTTTACTTGAATATCAGCCACATTAGAGCCACTTCTGAGGTCATAGTGCCTTACCAATCCATTGAAGTTCATAGGAGAAGCTACCCCCACATAGGTCTGATAATTGACTACTTCGGGTTGCTCTCTGAGGTAAGCAGCAATTTCTTGAGCGACTACTGCACTACGCTCTAGGGTAGTGCCTTCGGGCATATCTATGATGACCTGAAACTCATTCTTATTGTCAAAAGGAAGCATTTTTACTTCTACCATTCTGAAATAAAGCATAGACATAGAAGCCATCAATAAGAAAGAAATCGCCCCAATGAAAGCCCAACGCTTCCAGCTACTTTTCAAGAAAGGATTCATAAACCAGTGGTATCCCTTGTAAATGGCAGAATCTTCTACTTTGTATTCTTTTTCTTCTTCCCCTTCTTTAAGGTCATCGTGTTTTAAGAGGCGATAAGCCAGCCAAGGGGTGATAATCAAGGCCACAATCAGTGAAAACATCATCGCAAAAGAAGCTCCAATTGGCATCGGACTCATATAAGGCCCCATTAGCCCTGATACAAATGCCATCGGCAATACTGCCGAAATCACCGTAAAAGTAGCCAAAATGGTAGGGTTTCCTACTTCATCAATAGAAGCTAAAGCCGCTTGGAAGAAAGGTAATTTCCGCATCTTGAAATGTCGGTGCATATTTTCGGCGATAATGATAGAGTCATCTACCACGATGCCCGTTACGAATACCAGTGCAAAAAGCGTAATTCTATTCAGGGTATAGCCAAAGAGGTAATAAATCAAAAGGGTCAGTGCAAAGGTAACAGGCACAGATAAAAACACGACCAAACCCCCACGCCAGCCCATCGCAAGGGCGACTACAATCGTAACAGCCACAATAGAGCCAATCAAGTGCAGCATCAGCTCGGATACTTTGTGAGAGGCGGTTTCGCCATAGTTGCGTGTTTCGGCGATGGATACCTCCGAAGGCACAATACTTCCTTTGAGTTTTTCTACTTTGCTCAAGATTTTCTCTGATACTTGCATGGCATCTGCACCACGTCTTTTGGCAATGGAAATGGTTACGGCTGCAAAATCTCTTCCTTGAAGGCTGTCTTTCTCTGCCTTGCTTCCTTTGCCTAGCCCGAAGCTTACATAGTGTGCTGCCGTCTGTGTGCCTTCTTTTATCTCAGCAATTTGCTTGAGGTAAATAGGATTGTCTTGAAAAACACCCACGACTAGGTCAGCCACATCTTCGGCATTGTTTAGAAAATTTCCTGTTTCTACGAGGTACTCTGTATCTTGTTGGTTAAATGTTCCTGAGCTCACTTGTTGGTTTGCCATTTGGATTTGCTGTGCTACGGCAAGCAGGTCAATGTCAAAGCGAGCCATTTTTTCACGGTTAAGGGTGATATTGACTTGTCTTCCTCTCCCTCCGATGACTTGTGTTTGGGCTACTTCTCCTACTTTTTTGATTTCTGCATCCAGTTCTTGGGCTATTCTTCGGAGCTGATAGTCATCATATTGGCTGCTCCAGAGGGTTAGTCCGAGCATAGGCACATCATCTATGGAGCGAGTTTTGACCATCGGGAAACTAATGCCTGCGGGCATTTTGTCCATGTTTTTCATGATTTCGTTGTAGAGTTTTACATAACTTCGCTCTACATCTTGCCCCACCAAAAACCTTACGATGAGCATCGCCTGCCCAGGCATAGAGGTAGAATAGACATACTCTACCCCAGGGATATTAGAGATAATTTTCTCAATCGGTGCTACGATTCTATTTTTGACTTCTTCTGAACTTGCTCCTTCATACCTAAAGAAAATATCTGCAATCGGTACATCTATCTGAGGCTCTTCTTCTCTGGGTGTAAGCATAGAGCTATAAATCCCTACACTTAAAAAAGCAATCATCAGAAGAGGAGTCAGTCTAGAGTTAATAAACATTCGGGCGATTTGCCCTGCTAATCCTACTTTCATAATCTATTTTGTTAAAAGCCCTTGCCATCTTAAAGAGATTATTTTGGGCTGTTTTATTATTTAATTTCTAGTGTTTCAGTTTGTAGAAGGTTAAAAACCTTCTGCTCTTTAGTCGAGATTTCAATCCTGACTAGCTTATTTCCCCCTTCGGGGGTTAGGGGGCTACTTGCACCTTCTGCCCATCTGTGAGTTTACCTTCATACTGTGTGATATAAACCTCGCCAGGAGCAAGACCAGAAAGCACTTCTACTTGTCCGCCTATGTTGCGTCCTGTGCGTATCCATCTGAGCATGGCTTGCTGCTGCTGATTAACTGTAAATAATCCTGTCAGTTGTCCTCTCTGCACGAGCAAATTTTCGGCTATGGTAAGTCCTTCACTTTTTCCTTTTTGGAGGATAACTTGAGCAAACATGCCACTTTTGAGTGCTTTGTTGGCTTCAGGGGTGGCTTGTATCTGAATATTGACTTCAAACTGCCCTTGTGTCTGTCCTGCCGATTGGTTAATCTGGCTTACCCGTCCTTTGATAGATTTTTCTTGCACTGCCTCTACGTGAAGGTTTACTTCATCTCCTATTTTGAAGAGATTGATTTCGCTTTCGGGTACTTTGGCAACTACTTTCAGATTTCCCCTGCCTTCTATTTCCAAGATAGGCTGCCCTGGAGAAGCAAGACTTCCTTTGCTTGCGTATTTTTTGATGACAGAGCCACTAAAAGGCGCTGTGATGACTGCATAACTGAGCATTTCTTGGGCTTCTAACCTAGCCTGCCGAGCTGCTTCTACTTGAGCTTTTCCCATTTCGTATTGGGCAGTGATGTCATCTAGTTCTTTGCGTGTAGCACTTTTCTTTTCGTAAAGGTTTTTGATGCGGTCATAGTTGATTTTGATATTTTTCAGACCTGCTTCGGCTTCTCTGATTCCTGCCTCTACCCTTGAGATAGTCGCCTGAATGTCCGCACTTTTGATTTGAACAAGGACCTGCCCCGCACTGACAGCATCGCCTTCTTTGACGGCGAGGTAGGTAATCTGCCCCATGACTCGAGTGCTGAGTTGTGCAAAATCATCTGCTACTACTTTTCCTGTGAAGGCGTGCTGTTGTGTGCCTTCACTGAGTCCTGCTTTTTGTACTTTGACTTTGACTGCGGGTAAGTTATTTTGCTCAGGAGATTGCTTTTCGCTAGAGCTTCCACAAGAGGTAAGCCAGCTGCCAAGTATTGCAATCCATAAAAGGGTTTTGAGAGATTTCATTGTATATTCAGTTTTGATAATTGATATGCTATTTTTAGTTTTCTAGTAAAAAATCAAGGTAATAATTTGCCACTTGATAGGCGTAGAGTGTCTGGAGGTATTCCAGTTCTTTTTCGGCTACTTGGGCTTCTGCCATGAGTACATCATTGGTTTTTTCTAAGCCTTCTTCGTAGCGGTCTTGGCGTATTCGGAGTACTTCTTTCGCCTGTGCTACGGCAAGCTGCGTAGTGTTTAATTTTTGTCGGCTGAGTTGCACATTTCTTTTGGCTTGGTTCAGTTCTACTTGGCTTTTCACCAAGTTTTGTTCGTAATCTAGGTTTGCCTTGTCTAGTTCTGCTTGTGCTTTTTGGGTATTGGCTATTCGGCTGTTTCCTTTGAAGATGTCCCATTGTAATTGAAATCCAGCCATCCAGTTGTTGGCTCCTGCCCCGAAGGGAATGTTGTCATTCAATTCGAAAGCACCAAAAACATTGAGGTGAGGAATGAGAGATTTTTTGTGAGAAAGCAGCATTTGCTCTCTTGCTTGTATGGCGTAGCGTTGTGCCTGAAAATCAGAACGTTGCTCGGAGATTTCACCCGAAGGAATCTCTATGTTCGTTCCGTCTGTAAGTTGGTCAGTAGCTATGATGCTGCTTCCAGCGGGCATATTGAGGAGATATACCAAGTTTTCGGAGGCATTGCTGAGTTGGTTTTGAGCCTCTGCCAGTTGGTTTTGGAGTGAGAGCACCCTGAGTTTGACAAGCATTACATCTGCATTTTGTACGTATCCCTCTTCAAGGTTTTGCTCAGTGAGTTTTTGTGTGGCATTGGCAGCCTCTATGGCTTTTTGGATAACTTCTTGGCTTTCTTGAGCCAGTTGTAGCTGAAAATAAGCCTGTTTTACTTGAAGTGTAATTCCTTTTTCGGTGCGGGTTATTATCATTTGTTGGGCTTGCACTTGTGATTGTGCGGCTTTTCGCCCATAAAAACCATCCGCATTAAAAATAGGCTGCTGTACTGAGAGTCTTGTGTTGAAGTTGCCAATCACACCAGGATTGTTCAGGGTACTAGGGTTAAAATCACTTTGTTGTACTCTTTCTTGATTGAGTAAAATCCCGAAAGATTGCAGAGGGCTGTTAGTAAATACGCCTGTTTCGCTCAAAGATATTTGAGGAAGGTAAGTTGCTTTGCTGCTTTCAAAATTTGCCTTGGCGATGTCAGTGTCTTTTTGAGCCTTGCGGATATCCCAGTTTTTGCTCAAGGCTTCTTTGACAGCCTCCTCTAAGCTCAAAGGTGTTTGAGATACTTTTGTGTCTGTATTTTCTTGGGCTTGAGCTGAAAAATACAGACTGCCTGAAAGAAATACAAAAAATAATAAGTGAATGAATTTGTGGACTTTGAGAGAATACATCATTAAAGTATTTATATATTAAAATATTATGATATGTTTTTATATCAGTCCAACACAGCCCTTTTAGAAATGGTTCACAAATGGCATTATTTACCAATTAAGAAGATTTTTCTGTACATAAACACCTGATTATCAGACATATAAAAAAATCCTATGCTTGCCCTCTCCCAATGCAATCCGAAGAGTAAGACCCAAGCATGGGCAGTAGTGAAGTGTCATTTCTAAGACACTAACCCAAGAGCAGGATGCTTTATACAGCAAGGAAACACCTACTCTTTTTGTAATTCGAGCTGTTTTTGGTTGATGATTGAGCAGATAAATGCCCACTCTCGAGGTGGTATTTTTTATACAAGTGCTTATTATAAAAAATAGGTAGTCTTGTGTAAACTAAAAATATCACCTTATGAAATAAACAGCTATACAGCCACAAGGATTCGTATAATTGGGTAGTATATCACTTGAATAAAAACTATACAATGGAAAAATTAATTTTGTTCTCCATCATTTTCTTGGGAGCGGCTTGGGCAGCTTCTGCACAATCTCCTAAATTAGAAAAATACCTCACCAGCGAAACTTGGGTTTCAGACATCCCCCGCTTGGAGCAAGAATACAAAGAAAAGATAAGTGCAGCAGGTCAAAGCCAAAAGAAAAAATTAGAAGAAGAGTTTACAGCATTGGCTCACATTATGCGAAGCTTGCGCTTTGATTTCAAGAAAGACAATACCTTCGTAACGATGCTCATGAGTACACAATATGACGCAGGGCAGTGGCAGTTAGTAGAAGACGGAGGCATTACCTATATCTACGCCTTAAGCACTACGCAGGGCGAGATTCCTTTTGAAGTAAAAGAGCTCACCGAAACATATCTCGTGATACAAAACCTTGTCAATAATGAGGTGTTTTTGTTGATTGCAGAAAGTAAGAAAGTAGATTAAAGCATTGTTTTCTATTGAACTTTCCAAGCCCCTTACAAGACTTGCTTTTTATTATTGGCCTCAAGTCTATTCAAAGCAGCAGAAGCGAGATACATCTGATCAGTTTGCTATTGTATGACAAGATGCTCTGACCAAAATGAGTTGAGAAAACACTATTTATCCTTTTTTTTCTTCCTTGGAGAGTTTTCACGATGCGCTAGATGTCTTTTTAACATTTCTTCACTTGTAAGACGTTTAGGGGTATATTCCTTTTTTTCTCCTTTTAACCAATAGGGTAGCATTTGGGAAGCATGTGCATAGACTAAAGTATATAACCCCAATAATAACAATCCAATAGTTGACAAAAACCGATAAGTAAAGTGTTCTTTTGGATAAACAAAAATATTTTCATACTTATCCAAATGTTTCATTAAGAATTTATCTCCTACTTGTTTATCACAAATCCCCCAACCTGTTCCTTTACTATACACCTTGTCTTTATATATGAAACTAACCTTTGGATGCCATTTTGTAGATCTACAATTAGAGGGCATGGATAGAATGGTTATTTCAACTATTTCTCCTTTTTGTTTTATTTCATATTCTTTAATGTCTCGTGGTAAAAAGGCTATTGATACAAAGAGAAAAAATACTCCAATTGCAGTAAGAATCACTTTGTTTTTTACACTTATATTCATGCTCAATTACTTTTTACATAGATGTTCAATAGTGGAATGAATACGATTACTACATTTGCTATTTTAAATGTTTTATAGAGAACACTTAAGGCAGCTAGACTCTCATTCCAGTGGTGTCGAAATGGCTGCAAAAAACTCCTAATCTTTTATAAACCCTCAACAGCCATTTCTAAGACACCGACCAACTACAGAACAAAATACTTAAACCACCGTGAGTATTCTCTTGAGCCTTTGGAGGGTTTCTGCCTTTCCGATTACCTCTATGATGCCCATGAGGTCAGGCCCGCCGCCCAAGCCAGTGAGTGCCAGCCGCAAAGCAGGCATAGCTTTGCCCATTTTGAGTTCGTTTTTATCTATATAGCCATGGATTAGCTCGTGAAGCGCCTCAGCCTGCCATTCTCCAGAATAATCAGAAAGCTCAGTAAGTATATTTTCTACAAAACTCCTACCCTCTTCATCCCAGCGTTTTTTGAGGGTTTTGTCATCATACACTTGGGGAGCTTCAAAAAAGTATAATCCATCTTTGAGAATATCATTCAAAAAGGTAATCCGCTCCTTCATCAAGGCTGCAATTTGGGTCAGCTTGGGTAGCTCAAAATCTGTTACAAAGCCCTGTCTTTTGATTTCGGCTTGTAAGAGATTGCCCAGCTTTTGGTCATCGGTGCTTTTGAGGTATTGTTGGTTAAACCACTTTGCTTTCTCAAAATCAAATACTGCATCAGACTTGACCACTCTGCTGAGGTCAAAGGCTTCTACAAGCTCTTCTATGCTAAAAATCTCTTGCTCTGTGCCAGGATTCCAGCCCAAAAAGGCCAAGAAATTCAGCACTGCTTCAGGCAAAAATCCGTCTTCACGGAAGCCCTGCATGGTCTGTACTGTTTGGGTTTTATCATCTGTATCCTCCCAAGAAAGCGGAAAAATAGGGATTCCCAAGGCGATTCCGTCACGCTTACTCAGTTTTCCTTTGCCACTGGGCTTGAGCAGCAAGGGCAAGTGTGCAAACTGAGGCATGGCATCTTTCCAGCCTAGCAGCTCATACAGCAGCACGTGCAAGTAAGCCGAAGGAAGCCATTCTTTGCCACGGATGACGTGCGTAATCTTCATCAAATAATCATCCACCACATTGGCGAGGTGATAGGTAGGCAGGCCATCTTCTTTGAGTAGCACTTTGTCATCTAGGGTAGAGGCGTGGGCTTTGACCCAGCCCATAATCATATCTTGAAATCTAATCTCATCTTTTGAGGGGATTTTTACACGGATGACATAGGCATCTCCTCGCTCTATGCGTGTCTTCACCTCCTCTTTGGAGAGGGTGAGAGAATTGGTCATTTGCATGCGTGTGACAGCATTGTAAGAGATTTGATTGGCTTTGGCTGCTTCTAAACGTGCTTTGAGTGCATCTATTTCTTCTTTGGTATCAAAGGCATAATAGGCTTTGCCTTCATCCACAAGTTGATGGGCATATTTTTGATAGACTCCTTGGCGTTCGGACTGCCTGTAGGGGGCGTGTGGGCCTCCTTTGAGGGGTGATTCGGCTGTATCCAAGCCAAACCAAGCTAGACTTTCAAAGATATATTTTTCTGCACCTTCTACGTATCGGTTTTGGTCTGTATCTTCTATTCTTAAAATGAATGTGCCCTTGTTTTGTCGTGCAAACAAGTAATTATACAATGCTGTGCGTACTCCTCCGATGTGCAATGCCCCTGTGGGGCTGGGAGCAAAACGAACCCTTACATTTTGACTCATAAGTTATGGCTTTCTTTTTCTTAAAAAATATTTTGGCAAATTTAGGCAATATCTTATCCATTGCTAAACCTAAGATAATAAATCTAATTCTTTTGTGTGGGCTGATAGTTTTGGCTGGCTGTGTGGCTAGTTATCTACTTCTAAGCCTAGTTTGTCTTTGAGTTTTTCTAAGAGGAGATTTTTTTCTAGGAGATACTCAAATTTTTGATAATTTGAATACAGTTTTCGTTCAGTGCTGGGTTTTACCTCTTCTATCTTTAAGGTGATTTGTTGATTTTTGAGACGCTTTTGGAGCAGTTCTAAAAATTTTGCTTCGTGTGCTGAGAAAGTAGAGACTTGTGCGGGTTCTAAGGCAATGATTACTTGAGCATTTTCGCCTATTTTAAGCCCTCGGTTGAGTATTCTTTGTAGTTCTAAGTTTTTGTTTTCTCTTTTTCTGTAAAAATCTACAAAAGCCTGTAAATCCTCCAGTGTAAAGGGCTGTGCAGCAGCTGCCTCTTTTTGAGGTGTACTGTTTTTTGCCAATTCTTTTTCAAGATCTTTTACATCTAGTGGCACTTGAATAGACGGAATGGGTGTGCTGGCTTTGCCCATTCCATTTGTGGTATTTTGAGTGTTTTGGTAGTTTATTTTCTGTTCGTTCAGTTGGGGGCTTGCTCGTTCTAGCTCAGTAGGCTTTTTTTTTTCGCCATTGCTTGGGGCAGTGGGCAGTTCTGAAAGCTCAAAAACAGCTTTGAGGTGTGTAATCTTCATCAGACTCAACTCTACTTGCAGGCGAGGGTTTTTGCTACTTTTGTATGCCAAGTCGCAGTGATTCATCATATTAAGTGCCGATAGCAAGAAAGATACCTCTATATTTCGGGCTTGTTCAGCATATTTTTTCTTTGCTTTTGCGGGTACTTCTAAGAGTGTAATGGTATTTTCGTTTTGGCACACCAGCAAATCTCTAAAATGTTTTGCAAGCCCTACCACAAAATCGTGCCCGTCAAAGCCTTGCCTCAGGATTTCATCATAGACAAGCAGTGCTTCTGCAAGGTCTTCTTTTAAGAAAGCATCGGTCATTCTGAAATAATAATCATAATCAAGGATGTGCAGATTGGCGATGGTTGTGGCATAGTCTATTTTTTTGTCTGCCGAGAAAGTAGAAATCATATCAAACAAAGAGAGTGCATCACGGAGTCCTCCATCTGCTTTTTGGGCGATGAGCTCTAGGGCATCCTCTTCTGCCTCTATGTGTTCTTGGGCGGCGATTCGTTTTAAGTGTGGCGTAATGTCTGATACTTCTATGCGTTTAAAATCAAATATCTGGCACCTAGATAAGATGGTAGGAATAATTTTATGCTTTTCGGTGGTTGCCAAGATAAATATGACATAGCTCGGCGGCTCTTCTAGGGTTTTCAAGAAGGCATTGAAGGCAGAGTTGGAGAGCATGTGCACCTCATCAATGATATAGACCTTGCGAGAGCCAATTTGTGGCGGGAATCTCACCTGCTCCACAAGGTTGCGGATGTCTTCTACGCTATTATTAGAGGCGGCATCTAGTTCATAGACATTGAGTGAGCCATTTTTTTGGAAGGCTTGGCAAGAATCACAAGTACCACAGGCTTCATATTGTGCTGTGGGGCTGAGGCAGTTAATCGTTTTTGCTAAGATACGGGCACATGTGGTTTTGCCTACCCCTCTTGGCCCACAAAAAAGAAATGCCTGTGCGAGCTGCTTGGTTCTTAGTGCATTTTTAAGTGTAGTAGTGATATGTTCTTGTCCTACCACCGAATCAAAAGTTACGGGGCGGTACTTACGTGCTGAGACCACAAAGTTTTCCATACTGCAAGTTACAAAATAGCGTAGCTTATCACAAATTTAGACCCTAAAAGTAGATGATAAATTATCAAAAACCTTACATCAACAGAAATATCTTCACTTGGCATCATTTCAATAAAAATCTTTATAAAATTACCTAAAATAGGGTGATTCTGGTGTTTTTAGGCTTATTTAGAGGATGTTTTCTGAGATACGCTATTATTTTTAAGGTTTTTGTGTCTTTTTTAGCTATTTCAGTCTATAATAAATAGACTTTAAACAAGACAAACATAAACTATTCCAATTTTTTGAGAGTTTTCACGTAAATTTGTAAGAATAAAGTCATATAAAACGCATCACAAATTTTAAAACTAAAAAGACATGAGCGCCACAAATTCACATACAGAAACCTACCTTATACAAAACGAAGCACTTGCGACTGTCTTCTCTTTTCTGGCATTTGTGTTTGTGATGAGTCTGCTTGGTCTATTGGTGAGTTTGCTCTTGAATTTTGCTGCATCTATCAAATTGATTTTACTGTCTTTTTTGGGGCTTTCTGTTTTGACAGGTGTGCTTATCAACTGGTTAGACAAGCGTATTTTGATTAGAAACTCTGAAAAACAGTTAGAGAAACTTCTGCAGGGAATGGAATAAATATACTGTAACAAAAATACATAACTCATTTATAGCTTTCGTAAACGAAGGCTTTTTTTATGCCTTAGGTCTTAGCTCTTACTCCTTAAGCTTTTCTTTGGTTTCTTCTTTGGGCTTGTCTTGTCTTTCATCAAATAAAATCCGTACAGAAGGAGAAAAAGTATCTTCGTATTGTCCACTACGGACAGCCCACAAGAATGCAGCTAAGAAGCCACCCGCAACCAAAATACTTACAATGATAAGCACAACAATGACTGACATACTATTGATAATTTAGAAGTAAAAACTTAGTAAGGATACGGTCTATACAAAAAGAGCTGACCCTTATAAAAAGGCCAGTTCTCCAAACTTAATTATGAATTAAACTTATGAATATTTTTATGAAGTATAATAAATCTATTTCTGTACTTTAACCTTTGTGTAACAAAACATTTAATTCTGTTTTACACATATTACAAAGTAAGCATTAATTATCAAAACAAAAAATGATTTAAGTCAAAACACTATATTGACTGCAAAAATACACATTTTTTTTGTGTTTTTCCTTTATTTTGCTTTTTCAATGTTAGTTATCATCTTAAAATGTGCATTTTTCTTGCTATTTATAAAATTAAGTGCCCTTTAAACCAAATGACAATGACTTAGGTTTATAAAAGGCAAATAAAATCATAGTAATTACACAAAAAATAAACAGGCCATGTTTTTAAGATATTTTTTATTGAGCTACCTCATTTTAGTGTGTGCATCCAATCTCAGTGCCCAAGAGCACACTGGTAGTGAGAAGGCTGTGTTTGGGAGAGTAATCTCTGCACAGATGTATTTTGACAATGACTGTGTACTCTCAGACTGTAACAGCTCGGAGCTTATAAGCATTTTTGACAGTCTACAGCCCACTTATGTATCAGGGCTTATCTACCTCAATGGTACAAAAAAATTAGATGAAGAGAGCATCAAAGCCTTTCAAAATATCCGAAATGCACTCCCAGACACAAAACTAGACATCACTCTAAACCCCAATCAATACAAAAAACCTGAAGATTTAGTGGCATACATGCAAAGCATCAATGCGCAGGTAAAGCCCGATATTTGGTATTTAGATTTTGCAGCGGGCAGTTACAAGGCTTCCAGCAAGCATCTTAGCGAGGCAATCGCTTATGCACATGCTCAGGGACAGCAGATAGGAGGCAATGAAATAGACAAAACTTTGTTAAAAGAGGCTGATTTTGTGGCCATACACGATGGACAAAGCATAGACATGAAGCTCAAAGATGAACTCAAGAAACTCTCAGAAAATAGCCCAGAAGTGGTTATTTTATTTCAGATTAACAATGACAGCAATAGAAGCAACGATGATACAGTACATACGTTTATAAAGAAATGGAAGACACACGAACGGATTGCTCATATTAAAAGGCTTGCCCAAAACCAAAAATCTTGGCACTATTGCCTCATGTACCCTGTTGTTTTTCCTGTTTATCTAAGACGAGAAGCCTACAAGGTTTATGAAGATGGCAACGCTCTCGAAGTATTTAAGGAGCTAATGCAGCTTTATAATTAATTTATTTTTAACTTTATCTTTCACTTGCCTAAAATCCATAAAATATATGAAAAAGCAACATAAAGACACCCAAAACATCACAGATGCGATAAAATCCGTAGATGATAGAATGAAGAGAGCCATCTCTCCAAAAGAACATGAAGTCCTAGAACAAAAAATGGCTGACCTAATGGAAAAGCTCCTCTGCCAGCTACGCCCAAAACAGGAAAGCCAGGAAGGAAAAGAACAAAAAAATTAGTCCTTAAGTAGTTTTTTTCGCTTCAAGATAGCTTCCATAAAACGAAGATCATTGTCAGAGTTAAAAATCTTAAAAGGGAGATGAATAAATTGTGCTTTAGAAAAGAATAGGAGGTATGCGTCTTTGGTTTTTTCGGCCGTTTTAATCATTTCCCATTTCATTTGCATGCCTTCTTTAGGATTCTTTTTCATCAAAATCTCTTTTCCACTGATTTCATAGCTAAACTTCTCAAACATGGGCTTCATCTGCTCAAGCTGAGGCGCTCCTGTGAACTGTATCCACCAAAACAAATAATAAAGTAACAAACCTAATGGTGCAAAGAAAAATATCCAAGTATTGGTATATACAAGGTTGAGCAAAAGATTCAAGACGATAATTCCTGCAAAAATACTGACAGGAAGCCACCATTGGGTTTTGAGTGTGCGTGCCAGCCCTATTCTGCGATAGGTTTTGGCGGGCAATTGATATTTTTTGGTTTTGACAATCATAAATTGATTTTATCTTAAATTAATTATCTGCAAATTTGGCTTACCCTCAAAGCAAGTTTGCAAAATTAAGCTATTTTTTTGATTCCTTGAAAACTCTGATAAATCTTATGCAGCTTTTAGGCTAATATCCATACTCGGGGCGGAGTGTGTCAGAGCACCTACAGAGATAAAATCTACTCCTGTCTCAGCAATTGCTCGGATAGTCTGTTTGGTGATGCCCCCTGATGCCTCTAGAGGGATGCGTTTATTGACCATTTTAACTGCTTGTTGCATATCTTCCACAGACATGTTGTCTAGCATAATGTAATCTATGCCCCCGATGCTTAGGACTTGCTCTAGCTCGGCGAGGTTTTGGGTTTCTATTTCTACGTGTAGGTTTTTGCCCGTCTTTTTGAGGTAGTCTTGGGTGCGTTGTATGGCCTGTGGGATGCCTCCTGCATAAGCGATGTGATTGTCTTTGAGCATAATCATATCAAATAATCCGTAGCGGTGATTGGTGCCTCCTCCTATTTTGACTGCCCATTTTTCTGCCAATCGGAAGTTGGGTGTTGTCTTTCGGGTATCTAATAACTGTGCTTCTGTGTGTGCAATCAAAGACTTAAACTCATGGGTATAAGTAGCGATGCCACTCATTCGCTGCATACAGTTGAGCACCAATCTTTCGGCTTTGAGGATAGACCGCGCACTTCCTTCTACCGAAAGGCCTGTTTCGCCAAATCTTACATAGTCTCCATCTTGTTTGAAGAGGTTCACTTTCAGGGAGTTATCCACTAGCTCGAAGATATGCTGTGCAAGTGCCACACCAGCCAAGATGCCTTCGCCTTTGATGAGCAGGTTTGCACGGTTTTCGGCTTCGCTCGGGATAGAAGCCAAAGAAGAGTGGTCGCCATCGGCTACGTCTTCTTGGAGTGCCATTTGGATAAAATGGCGAATGTTTTCGGGGCTTAAATAATTGTATTTCACTTTGCAAAAATAAAAAAACCTCTACAATTATACTTCACTTCTTTTGTTTTTTTCTGAGTAAGTGTGAAGCACTTGGTATTTCTGTGATTTCTTCTAAAAAATAAACACAAAAACAGCACGAAATCCTTAATTTTGAGGCTATGCAAAGACCCATCATCTATACCCAAAATCTCAGTAAGACCTTCAATGCAGGCAAGCCCAATGAAGTAAAACCTGTGCAAAACATTGATTTACAGCTATTTACCAATACTTATACAGTACTCAAAGGGGCTTCTGGCTCAGGCAAAACTACTTTGCTCACGCTGCTAAGTTGTCTTGCCAAGCCTAGCGCGGGTGTGTATGAGTGCATGGGTGAACCCGTCTCACGCTGGTCAGAAAAATTTTTGACAAGATTTAGGCAGCAGCATATCGGGCTGGTGTTTCAGCATTTTCAGCTTATCTCGGGGCTAAGTGCTTACCAAAATATTGCCGTTCCGCTCATTCCTCTGCCAGATAGCCGCTCAGAAATAGACCACAAAGTAAGGCAGATAGCCGAGCAAGTGGGCATTACGCATCGGCTTGATTTTCAGGTAGATAAACTCTCAGGCGGAGAGCAGCAGCGAGTCGCGATTGCGAGGGCTTTGGTGAATAATCCTCCTTTGTTATTTGCAGATGAGCCTACTGCCCACCTAGACAGCGCCATGTCTGAGAGAATCTTGGAAATCTTCGCAGCACTCAAAAAGCAAGGTAAAACCATCTTGATGACCACCCACGACCCCCTCGTGGAGCAGCACCCCGCCATTGATAAAATATTGGTGATGAAGGACGGGCAGCTTGTTTGAACCCACGATTTTAATCGTGGGTCGCCCATAAACCACTCGCAACCAACTTAAGCCTTCACCTTCTGCTGATACATCTCTGCACGGAGGGCTTTGATTTCTTCGCTTGTGATGTACTCATCATAGCTCATGTATCGGTCTATAGTGCCATTGGGGGTCAGCTCAATGATTCTGTTAGAGACGGTTTCCATAAACTCATGGTCATGAGAGGTAAATAAAACTGTGCCTCGGTAATCTTTCAGGGCATTGTTAAAAGCAGTGATAGACTCAAGGTCAAGGTGATTGGTAGGTTCATCTAAGGTAAGCAAGTTGGAAGCACTCAGAATCATTCTGGCTATCATGCAGCGCATTTTTTCGCCTCCAGAGAGTACAGAAGCCTTTTTGAGAGATTCTTCTCCACTAAAAAGCATTCGCCCCAAGAAGCCACGCACAAAGGATTCATCCTTGTTTTCTGAAAACTGTCTGAGCCACTCCACCAAGTTCATATCTACTCCTTCAAAATAGCGGCTGTTGTCATTGGGTAAATAGGCTTTGGTGATGGTTACGCCCCATTTGTATTCGCCTGAGTCAGGTTTCATCTCTCCATTGATGATTTCAAAGAAGCTCGTAATGGCAAGGCTGTCTTTGGAAAGCACAGCGATTTTATCTCCTTTATTGACGCTAATGTCCACATTTTTAAATAAATAGCCCGATTCATTTTTCTTGCTGAGGCCCTCTACCTGCAAGATTTGGTCGCCAGCTTCTCTTTCAGGCGTAAAGATAATGCCAGGATAGCGACGGCTTGAGGGCTTGATGTCTTCTACATTGAGTTTTTCTAGCATTTTCTTACGGCTGGTTGCTTGGCGAGATTTGGCGACATTGGCACTGAATCGCTCGATGAAGCTCATCAATTCTTTTCGTTTTTCGTCTGCTTTTTTATTTTGGTCACTGCGTTGGCGGAGGGCAAGTTGGCTAGATTCATACCAGAAGGTGTAATTTCCTGCATAAGTCTGAATTTTACTAAAATCCACGTCCACGATATGCGTACAGACCGAGTCTAAAAAGTGCCTATCGTGAGAAACCACAATGACGGTATTCTTAAAATCAGCCAAAAACTGCTCAAGCCAAAGGATGGTTTCGGTATCCAAATCATTGGTAGGTTCATCTAAGAGTAATATATCAGGATTGCCAAAGATAGCCTGTGCCAAGAGTACTTTCACTTTGTCGGGGCCGTTAAGCTCTGACATCTGTGTATAGTGCATATCTTCGGAGATACCCAAGGCACTCAAAAGGCTTGCCGCATCACTTTCTGCATTCCATCCGTCCATCTCTGCAAACTCTGCTTCTAACTCGGAGGCTCTTACGCCATCTGCCTCACTAAAATCAGGTTTGGCGTAGAGGGCATCTTTTTCTTCCATAATTTTCCAAAGGACTTGATGCCCCATCATCACAGTCTGTAAGACAGGAGAGGCATCAAATTCAAAGTGATTTTGCTTCAAAACTGCCATACGAGCGCCAGGGTCTAGGGCTACTTGCCCTGTGGTAGAATCTATTTCGCCAGAGAGGATTTTCAGGAAAGTAGATTTACCAGCACCATTGGCACCGATTACACCATAGCAGTTGCCTGAGGTAAATTTAAGGCTAACATCATCAAACAAAATGCGTTTGCCGAAGCGTAAGGAAAGGTTAGAAACTGAAATCATGGAAGTATTTGAAAATTTAGATGAAGCTATAATTATTTACAACAAAAAGATAAAGCGTTTTTAACTTCTGATTATCTGCAAAATTAAGAAAAAATAGCCGTAATTAGGTTATATGAAGAGAAAAATCAAGTTTGACCCATAAAGAGCAAACAATAACTTTGAGGATTAAAATTTAAACTTGAAATTCTACAAAATGGCTTGATTACAAAGACTGTACTCTATGCGTTTAAACTTTGGTCTATATTTTAGAAATGACTGTGGAGAAGTTTGTAGAAGATTACACATCATAAGATTGCTTACTCTACCCGATGATTTTTTGAGAAGAAACTAAAAAGCTTGAATTTTGTAGTTGCAAAACACCAAAACCAACCTTTTAGAATGAAAAGTATCACTAAGGGCTAAGTTATAGAAATATTAAATAAAGGCTCACTAGTAAGTAACTTGGCTCATAAAAAATTTATAAGTAGTTTTTTATAAGGCCTAATAGATAGTAGAAAAGTGCAATTTAATGGGATTTCTCACAAACTGAGTACTCAGACGTTCCACTTTTTGAAAAAGAGGAACATCTATCAACAGAAAAAGGCGTTTGTGAGCTGGTGTAATATTTGTTCTTGTGCTGAGCTGACGGCATTGAGCATCTCGCTCAATACTAAAGGTTTTTGCATCATGAATCCATGGTTTTGCTATTGATTTAGGTGTATTTCAGAATTTTATCTTATATTTAAGTTTAGATGATTCGTACAGTTTGCTTTCAGTGAGATACTAAAAGTAGAATTCAACAGCTCTTTTTACTCTTAATTTTAACTTAAATTAATTGTTGCTAAACTAAAGGTTTGCTGTGGTGAGTATGCTAAGACCAGAGGAAGATTTTTTTGGTGTATAAATACTTTTTAGTGCCTATTTTTGTGATTGTTTTCTTAGTTTGAGTGTTTTTGCTTGGGCTAATCCGTGCTTGCTAACCTGTGTTCAAGGTCTCAGCAAGCACCTATACATTTAAAAATAATTTTTAATATAATGACAAAAAACCCAATCCCACCCATTGCCAAGAAAGAACCCAAAGAACTTGAAAAACACGGACATATCCGTATAGACAATTACTACTGGCTCAATGACCGTGAAAATCACGAGGTGATTTCTTATCTCACAGCAGAAAATACTTATACAGAAGAAATCATGAAGCCTACTGAGGCACTCCAAAACAAATTATTTGAAGAAATTAAGGGGCGAGTCAAGCAAAATGATATGTCTGTTCCTTACAATCTACGGGGCTACTCTTATTACACTCGCTTTGAAGAAGGGCAAGAGTATCCTGTCTATTGCCGAAAAAAACTCCTCAATGCTCCCGAATCTAGCACTCCCAAGCTAGGCGAAGAAGAAATTATCATGGATGTAAACCTGATGGCAGAAGGACATAATTTCTATTCATTGGGCGGCATCTCCATTAGTGATAACAATATCTTGGCAGCTTATTTTGTAGATATGGTAGGCAGAAGGCAATATACTTTGCATTTTAAAAACCTAAAAACGGGTGAAATCCTAGAAGACAGCATTCCCGATGTAGCAGGTTTTGCGTGGGCAGGAGATAACCAAACCGTCTTTTATGGCAAAAAAGATACACAAACCCTCCGCCCTTACCAAGTCTATAGACATACGCTAGGAGCTGATTATCAAGAAGATATGCTCATCTATGAAGAAAAAGATGAAACCTTCAATGCCTCCGTCTATCGTAGCAAATCACGTGAATACATTATGATTGGCAGCTTCAGTACACTCGCTTCGGAGTATTATTTTGCAGAAGCAGGAGACCCGATGGCTGAGTTTAAGCTATTTCAGGCAAGGGAAGAAGAACACGAATATTTTGTAGATCATTATGCAGATAAATTTTATATCCGCAGCAACTGGAATGCAAAAAACTTCCGATTGATGCAGACTTCCCTTCACCAGACAGGCAAAGAAAATTGGCAGGAAATTATCCCCCACCGCTCAGAGGTATTGCTTGAAGACATTGACATTTTCAAAAATTACCTCGTGTTGAGTGAGCGTATCCAAGGACTGACAGCCCTGCGAATCAAGCCTTGGAACGGAGACAAAGAACATTACCTTGATTTTGGTGAGCCTGCCTACACAGCTTATACTTCTAGCAATCCTGAGTTTGATACGCCTATTTTGAGATATGGTTATACTTCTATGACCACGCCTAGCTCAGTCTATGACTACAATATGCAGACTCAAGAGAAGGTTTTGCTGAAGCAACAAGAAGTTGTGGGCGGCTATGATTCGGAAGAATACCAAGCCGAGCGACTGTTTGCTACTGCCGAAGATGGTACGAAAATCCCCATGTCTGTCGTCTATAAAAAAGGCTTACAAAAAGAAGGCAAAAATCCGCTTTTACTCTATGGCTATGGCTCTTATGGCAACTCATTGGACGCTTATTTTAGCTCTGTGAGGCTGAGTTTGTTAGATAGAGGTTTTGTGTTTGTGATTGCACACATCAGGGGAGGTGAAGAAATGGGGCGTGAATGGTACGAAAACGGCAAAATGTTTCAAAAGAAAAACACCTTCACTGATTTGATTGCCTGTGCAGAGTACCTGATTGCCGAGAAACTGACCAGCCCCGAATATCTTTTTGCTGAAGGTGGCAGTGCGGGCGGCTTGCTCATGGGGGCAGTGATGAATCTACGTCCAGAGCTTTTCAAAGGCATCATCGCACAAGTTCCTTTTGTAGATGTCGTTACGACGATGCTAGACGAAAGCATTCCGCTTACCACTGGTGAATATGACGAATGGGGAAACCCCAACAACCAAGATTCTTATGAGTATATGCTTTCTTACTCCCCTTATGACCAAGTAGAAGCCAAATCTTATCCTAACTTGCTCGTTACCACAGGTTTACATGATTCTCAGGTGCAATACTGGGAGCCTGCCAAGTGGGTAGCCAAGCTGAGAGAGATGAAGACAGATGAAAATATCCTCCTCCTAAAAACAGACATGGAAGCAGGACACGGTGGCAAAACAGGGCGATTTAAGCAGTTTTATGACATCGCATTTGAATATGCTTTCTTGTTTTATTTATTGGGAATAAATGAATAAAAATCTGTGCTAAGTAAATTGAAAATTTACTAATATGCTGATTTTCAATTATTTATGATTAGATAATAATATAAACTATTTTAGTAGAGGTGCTTAATTTTCAGCACATACCTAAGAAACAATGCTTTTTTCCGTGCTTTGTGTCTGCACAAAGCACTCATTTTAATATTCACTTACGATAAAAAAATATGGCAGAATCCATTTACATCCCCCAAACTCAAGACCGCACAGAGGTCTATGAGGCTCTTGCACCACAAATCAAAGCACTCATTGAAAATGAATCTGATTTGGTGGCAAACTTGGCAAACATCGCCGCAGTTCTTAAAGAAGCCTTTGATTTCTTTTGGGTAGGTTTTTACTTAGTCAAAGAAAATCAACTGGTCTTGGGCCCTTTTCAGGGACCTTTGGCTTGTACCCGCATTGCTTTTGACAAAGGCGTTTGTGGGGCTTGTTACACCCAAAAACAAACCATGCTCGTGCCTGATGTAGAGGCCTTTCCTGGGCATATTGCTTGCAGCTCGGCATCTCGCTCAGAGGTAGTCGTGCCTGTTTTTGATAGCCAAGGAAATGTAGCCATGGTGCTAGATGTGGACAGCGACCAATTAGACGACTTCTCAGAAGCGGATAAAGTAGGATTAGAAAAACTGATGGACATACTTTCTCAGACCTTGTAAAGTATTTCTTTAAGCATTGAGATTCAAAAATTGAATATAAACGAAACTTTTAATCTGTCAATGTAAGGCTTGCGTTTATGTAGGTGTTGTGTAAAATTTTAATAACATATCTCCAAATGAAAGACATAAATTATCTAAAAAAGGAACTCTACGAGCTTATCAAAACCGATGAGACAATTTTTGATTTTATTCAAGAATCTTCTTTAGATGGTTTATGGTATTGGGATTTGGAACAGCCCGAAGAAGAATGGATGAATCCTAAATTTTGGGCTGTTTTAGGCTACGACCACCAAGAAATGCCCCATAAGGCATCGGCTTGGCAGGATATTATCCATCCTGAAGACTTAAAACTTGCCACAGAAAACTTTATCAAACATTGCGAAAATCCAGAGTATCCCTACGACCAAACGGTACGATATACGCATAAAAATGGCGCTACTGTCTGGATTAGATGTCGTGGTTTTGCAATCAGGGATAAGCTTGGCAAGCCATTAAGAATGTTAGGGGCGCATCAAGAAATTACAGATCTTAAAAATAGCCAGTTGCTGGTTCAGAAGAATGCCGACTTACTCCGCAATGCCCAACAAATATCCAAAATAGGAAGCTGGGAGCTAGATACAGAAACCAATGAAGTGGTCTGGACAGAGGAACTTTACAAAATGTATGGCTTTGACCCTGCAATGCCTGTCCCGTCTTACACCGAGCACATAAAGCTATTCACTCCAGAAAGCTGGGAGCAGTTGTCCTCTTCCTTAGCCCTTACCAGAGAGCAAGGTATTCCTTACGAACTAGAACTCAGAACCATTCGCAAAGAGGGAAGTCACGGATGGATGTGGGCACGTGGTGAGGCGGTTTTTGATGAAAACAAAAACATCATTGCTTTAAGGGGAGTAGCGCAAGATATTACCGAACGAAAGCAGATAGAAGAAGCTCTCAAAGAAAAAGAAAGAAAACTAAGTGACTTAACCAAAAATATTAATGAGAGTTCTTTGATTTCCATTACTGACGAAAAGGGAACTATCATAGAAATAAACAAGCTGTTTTGTGAACTGTCTGGCTACACACAGGAGGAGTTAGTTGGGAACAACCACCGCATTATCAATTCAGGTCATCATGATAAACAGTTTTGGCTTGGTATGTGGCAAACCATCGCTAAAGGAGAAATATGGAGAGGAGAAATTAAAAACCGAGCAAAAGACGGAAGTGAATATTGGGTAGCCTCTGTCATAAACCCCGTTAAAGACCATAGTGGAAAAATCAGACAGTACATTTCAATCAGACAGGATATTACTGAAAGAAAAAAAATAGAAATTGAAAAAGAGGCATTGACAAAGCGGCTAAACTATGCCTTAGACGCATCAGGCGACGGTATTTGGGATTGGACACCTGCCAATGGCGTTACTGTTTTCTCAAAGGCTTGGGCAGAAATGCTAGGTTACGAAGTTGGCGAACTTGCATTTTTAGCCAGTGAATGGGCAGAAAGATTACACCCCGATGATGCCGAATGGGTGTTTGCAGCAATCAACCAAGTAACCCAAACCCCTGATAATGGCGACACATTCAGCCACGAATACAGATTCAGAAACAAAGCAGGCGAGTATTTGTGGATTCTGAACAAAGCGAAAGTGGTAGAGCGAAATGAAAAAGGAGAAGCAAGCAGGGTAGTCGGTACGCATACCAATATTACCGAACGCAAGAAAGCCGAAGAAGAAATCAAACGCACTACTATCCTTTTGGAAGCAGCCCAAGGCATAGCTAAATTAGGCGGTTGGGAATTGGATTTAACTACCAACTACCTTTACTGGACAGCCGAAACGTATCGCATACACGATACCAGCCCTGAAGAATTTAACCCAACCGTTGATGCCGGTGTAGGTTATTTTTTGCCTGAATCAAAAAGACAAATCAGTGAGGCGCTAGAGCTAGCCATGACAAAGGGTATAGGCTACGATTTATACCTGGAAACCTATACTACCAAAGGTAGAAAAATAGATATAAGAACAACCTGTTTGGTTACGATGGCTGATGGAAAGCCTATAAAATTAACAGGCATCTTTCAAGATATCACCGAGCAAAAAAAGAAGGAAGCCGAAATTGCTGCCATCAGCAAAGAGATAAAAGACATCACCAATGCCGTAAACGAGGGTTCTGCCCTCTCCATTACCAATGCACAAGACCTATTTGTAAAAGTAAACAAGCAGTTGTGCGAGCTATCTGGCTACACTGAAGAAGAACTAATCGGGCAAAACCACCATATCCTGAACGCTGACTACCACGACGAGGCATTCTGGCGCAATCAGAAAGAAACGATTATGGCAGGTAAACTCTGGAAAGGAGAAATCAAAAAGCGGAAAAAAGATGGGGGGGATTATTGGGTGAATTGTGTCATTCAGCCCGTTTTAAACGAATCAGGCGCAGTCGTACAATACATTTCTATCCGCCAAGACATTACCGAACGCAAGAAAGCCGAAGAAGAAATCCAAAGAACAACTTTACTTTTAGAAGCAGCCCAACATCTGGCTAAAATGGGTGCTTGGGAACTTGATTTGGCAACCGGTAAAACCTTCTGGACAGAGGCGGTGTACCTTATTCACGAAGTGGATAAGGATTTTGACCACAACAAGGCTAACGGGATTGAGTTTTACCACCCTGACTATCGTCCTGTTATTTCAAAAGCCATTGCAGACAGCATTGAAAAACAAATACCTTTTGATGTAAAATGTAAGTTCATTACTGCCAAAAATAACCTGCGTTGGGTGCTTGCCTCGGGCTATCCGATTATCAAAGAAGGCAAAGTAACCCATATTGTGGGAATGTTTAAAGACATCACGCAGGAGGAAGCCGATAAAGAAGCCATTGCTCAAGAACAACTGTTCTCCAAGCAACTGCTCGAAAATATGGCAGATGGTTTTTCGGTGATAGATACTGAGGGAAGGCAAATAACGGTGAATAAGGCATTTTGTGAGATGACTGGATTTTCGGAAGAGGAACTCATTGGACAGACAGCACCCTATCCCTATTGGCCATCCGAAGAACTGGAAAATATCAATAAAGCATTTCATAAAACCTTGGAGGGTGGTTTAAATAGTTTTGAACTTATCTTTCAAAAGAAAAATGGAGAGCGATTTGCAGTATTATTGTCCACAAGTATTTTAAAAGATGAAAACGGAAACATCATCAACTATTTCGCCAACATCAAAGACATTACCGAACAAAAAAGAAAAGAAGCAGAAATTGCTGCCATCAGCAAAGAGATAAAAGACATCACCAATGCTGTCAATGAAAATTCCTTAGTCTCAATTACTGACAATAAAGGCAATATCATGATGGTAAATCAAAAGTTCTGCGAACTATCCGGTTATACAGAAGCCGAGCTATTAGGTCAAAATCATCGAATCATTAACTCAGGATATCACGATAAGACGTTTTGGCTTAATCTATGGCAAACTATCGCGGCTGGTAAAATATGGAAAGGAGAAGTGAAAAACCGAGCGAAAGACGGTAGTGAGTATTGGGTAAATTCCATCGTCCAACCTATCATGAATGATGTAGGAAAGGTAGAAAAATATCTTTCAATCAGGCAAGACATTACCGAACAAAAAAAATCTGAGCAAGCACTCAAAGATAGCGAACTGCGATTAAGTCTGGCTACACAAGCAGGAGGTGTAGGAGTCTGGGATTGGAACATAGTAACCAATAAAATAACTTGGGATAAACAAATGCTCACACTATACGGAATACAAAAAGGAGAGCTTGTCAATACGCTTGATATTTGGACTAATGGAGTACACGAAGCAGACAGAGAACGAACTATGGTGGAACTTGAATTGGCTATGAAGGGCGAAAATGAGTTTAACACCGAATTTCGTGTTCAAACTCCAGACGGACATATCAGAGATATTAGAGCACTAGCCACCGTAGTCAGAGATAAAGAAGGCAATGCTATCAGAATGATAGGCACTAACTGGGATATTACAAATGAAAAAAAAGCCTTAAGACAACTCGAAGAAGCCAAAGAACAAGCCGAAGAAAGTGAAAAGAAATTTAAGCAAGCATTTGATTATGCAGGAATTGGGATGGCTTTGGTATCATTAGAAGGTAGATTATTAAAACTTAATCAGTCGGCTTGTCAAATTTGGGGATATTCTGAAACAGAATTACTTAATATGACCTTTCAGGAGTTTACTCATCCCGAAGATTTAGAAACGGATTTATCTTTATTACATCAAACACTCGAAGGAAAAATAAATCATTACAATATTAAAAAACGATACTTAAATAAAACGGGAGATATTGTTTGGACAAACTTAAATGTATCCTTAGTTAGAGATGGCGAATCTCAACCGCAATATTTTATCTCACAAATTGAAGATATTACAAAACAGGTTACCTATGAACAAGAATTAATCAAAGCCAAAGAGCAAGCAGAACTCGGCAGCAAAGCAAAATCAGAGTTTCTTGCCAATATGAGCCACGAAATCCGCACGCCACTCAATGGCGTGATTGGTTTTACGGAATTACTTACCAAAACCCCGCTAAACCCTGTTCAGCAGCAATACGCGCATAGTGCCAATGTATCAGGTCATACACTTATGGGCATTATCAATGATATTCTTGATTTTTCTAAAATTGAAGCTGGAATGTTGGAACTTGAGATAATGAAAACCGACATGGTAGGAATTTTAGAAAACAGCATCGATATTGTAAAATTTTCGGCAGCCGACAAAGCCATTGAATTATTATTGGATATTGACCCTGCTATGCCTCGTTTTGCCCATATCGATCCCATTCGAGCCAAACAGATTTTAGCCAATCTTTTGGGCAATGCAGTCAAGTTTACGAAAAAGGGCGAAGTAGCCCTAAAAGTAGCCTATCATGCACTTGAAGGCAACCAAGGTAAACTTTCAATTTCTGTGCGCGATACGGGTATCGGCATTACGGAAGAGCAAAAAACAAAACTTTTCAAGTCGTTTTCTCAAGCCGACAGCTCCACCACACGCAAGTTTGGAGGCACAGGCTTGGGGCTGGTCATTTCGCAGATGATTGCAGAAAAAATGGGAAGCAAAATCAATATCGACAGTGTGCCTGATGTAGGCAGTACTTTCTTTTTTGACCTTATCACACACTTTGAGGAGGGAGAAAAACCAGACAACACACAGATTATAGGTATAAAACGCGCCTTGATTATAGATGACAATGCCAATAACCGACTCATTCTTGAGCAAATGCTCAAACATTGGCAGATAGCAACAGACTCCTGCAGCAATGGACTTGAGGCGCTTCATAGGTTAGAAATTACGCAATCCTATGATGTGATTATCTGCGATTATGATATGCCCTATCTGAATGGCATCGACACTATACGCCTAATGAAAGATAAATTGAAACTAAATACCGAAAAGAAAGCGGTCATTTTACTTTGTTCTTCCTTAGATGATACAGAATTGAACCAAAAATGCAAGGAATTGGGCGTTTGTTTTCGTTTGAATAAACCCGTAAAAAGCCATGATTTATTCAATTACCTCTCTCAGCTCCATCAAAAAGCAGCAACTCTCCCACCGCAAAAAACTGAACAAACAGCAGCAGAAACAGACGAAACAAGCGAAAAAATAAAAATCCTCATTGCAGAAGACAATCCCTTGAACATGGTACTTAGCAAAACCATCCTTTCACAACTGATGCCCAATAGCGAAGTGTATGAAGCAAGAAACGGCCTTGAAGCCATTGAGCAATACAAAAGCATTACTCCCAACTTAATCTTTATGGACGTACAAATGCCCGAACTTGACGGCATTGAAACCACCAAACAGATTAGAACCCTAGAAACAAACACGGGCAATCACCTTCCCATCATTGCCCTTACGGCAGGAGCATTAAAAGAAGAAAAAGAGCGGTGTCTTGCTGCAGGAATGGATGAGTTTTTGACCAAACCTTTAGAATCCCCAAAAATACAGGCAGTATTGAATAAATTCTTTCAACAAGGAAAAAAGGTCAACGCTGATTTGCAAAACATAGAGGCTGAGAATGAAATTCATTTCGGACTTAGCGAGTTAGTAGCTAGTCTTGGAAATGACATGGAGGTTGCTCAGCAATTAATAGCCATGTTAATAGAAGATATACCAGCTAAAATAGACCAACTCGAGCAGGCTTACAATGAAATAGATACAAGCAGTATCAAATCAATAGCTCATGCCATTAAAGGGGCATCTCTTGCAGTGCGTTGTCATCTTTTAGCTCAGATTGCAGGAAAAATGGAACACGACGCCGAAAATAATATCCTTGAGAACATAAAAATACTGCTTCCAGAACTCAAAGGAGAATGGGAAACTGTAAAGAATATACTACTTCAAAAGATAAATCAATTAGAGGAGTAAAACTTTACACAACAGCGCTTTTAATCAATTGGCGGTCAGTCACTTATCGACATCGAAGTGCTTTTTAGACAGTTTTTCACTTATTGATAAATTTGTGCATTGAAATCGCTAACTAATTAAATACGCGAAACACTGTGCATTACTGCAAATGAAAAGAAACCTACACGGACTGAAATACAGCGAAGCTCAACCATTGATTTGGCATTTCCTACAAAGATTTCAGCCTTAATGTACTTAAAAAAGCCCTAGGCTTGTCGTCTTTGTAGCAAAATAGACTAAAGTCTGTTCTACAGTTTTAGGGGTGGCATCTTTGATGTAAATCAAAAAATACCCGATGAAAGGTACGAAAAAAAGGCTTAAAGCATTTCCCACTTTTTTATACACTTGTGGCATTGGATGTGATTTAACAAAATAAACAAATCTCCTTTCTTTCATCACATATACAACCATATCCAAAGCATCACTGAGGCAAAGGCAGCCACAGGCCCAGCAAGAATAAAGAAAAACCCTCCCAAACGAAAGTCTTTTTGGTCTATCATGCCCGTAGCATAGGCAACGGCATTGGAAGGTGTAGAGACGGGCAAAAGCAAGGCACAAGAACAGCTTAAAGCCACAATCACTGGCACAGCTACACTAAATGGTGCAGCTAGAGAAATCCCTAGAGGTACAAGAATGGCAGCAGCAGCTGTATTGCTCATTACATTGGAAAGCAACACTGCAATAAAACTAAACAATACGGCAATCCCCATCACCGCAATCGGCAGGTCATTGATTTTACTCATAATGATATTGGCAAGCCCTACATCTACCAGTGCTATGCCCAATGCCAAGCCACCCGCCACGAGCATGAGCGTCTCCCAGGGCAAGTTACGGACTTGCTCGGCAGCGATTACTTGTGTGAGTGTAAGCAGCACAATCGGCACTACAGAGGTAGCCGCCACAGGCAAACCGTGCAAGGGCTCGGTAAGCCAAAGCCCCACTGTAATCAGCAAAGTAATCACTACTGAGCGTCTTTTGGTTGGGTCTGTGTCTTTTTCTTTTTCCATCATAGCACTCAGGTCGAGTTTGATGTCTTTGAGATGTAGCTCACGAATCAGAAATCGCCAAAAAATATAAATCAATATCAGTGCCGTAGGAAACCCTACCACCATCCAGTCTAAAAAGGTAATGGTAACCCCTCTCTCTTGCAATGCCCCCACCGCAATGGCATTGGGCGTGCTGCCTATAATCGTGCCTATGCCTCCCACAGAAGCAGAAGCGGGAATCCCGATAAGTATTGCCCTCGAAAAAGGAGATGATTTGCCTATCTGATGCACCAAAGGCAATACCGAAGAAATCATCATAGCAGTGGTAGCTGTGTTAGACATAATCATACTTCCTATGGCTGTGGTGAGCATCAAACCCAATAAAAGCTTTTCGGGTTTCTCTCCAAATGTGCGTATCGTAAACCTAAACAATGACTGGTCTAGCTTTGCTTCTCGCATCCCTTCTGCCAAGAAAAAACCCCCTAAAAGCAGCCAAATCACATTGCTTGTCCAAGTATCTACATACATCTCTACGGAGGTGCTTTCACCCAAAATGTAATCTGTGCCGAAGCCGAGCAAAAGCATTGCCACCAAAAAGATACCTACTGCAAAGGGAGGAATCGCCTCTGTAATCCACAGACCTATCGCCAAGACGCTCAAGAAAAAGACATAATCTACGGCATCACCATAGCCCAGTTCTCTAAAAAAATAAGCCACCACAAGCGCAATGATAAGATTGCCTGTAAAAGTAGAAGTATTGAAAATAATGTTGAGCTTCAATCGGGTATAAAACCGATAAGCAGCACGGCGTGAGTCATTGAGCATTTCAGAATGTGTTTTTAGCCCTGTTAGAAAAACAATACGAAAAGAATAGTACAAAACTAATAAAACAAACAGACTTATAAATTGACAATTATCAGGTCTGAGCAACTACTTGATTTTATTCGGACTTTTTTTCAGCTATATTTTTGTCTTACAATCTTACACAAAGCAAAGCCACGACTGCAAGCCACAGACAAAATCAATGAAAAACACCTCATTTATAAAGTTATCATTGGCTTTGATGGAATAGACATAGGTTCTTATGAAGTCAAGCCAACATCAAAAAAATGAACACGTTAATCAAGGTAAGTAATTTATTAACCAAAATAAGAAAATAATGAAAATTGTATTTTTACTTGCACTATCTATCTTTTTTTTATCCAATGATGCTTTTTCACAGACATTGCTCAAACTCAATGAAGCGCCTAATACCCATACCATAGAAGGTAAAAAAATATCAGAATACGAAGTAGCCGATGGCAGCCAGATTCAGTTATACATGGGCTGCCATGAAGGCGGAAAAGCCATTAAATTTACAGAAGTAGAATATAAATATTTCGCTAAACTTGACAGAAGAGATTTAGAAAATATCAAGGTACATACAGTGGATGTTGCCAAACTAAAATCAAGCAATTATGGCACTGAAATCATGGCAGTCGGAGAAGATGATTATTTCGGAAAAGGTGATTTTCATAAAATCTCCATTACCTGTGCTATGAGTAGCAAGGCAATTCACCAAGAATACCTAGATACATATGCTGCTGAGTCTTTTAGTGGCAAAGATACTACTTATATGTTTGTCTATTTTAAGACAGAAGAAGAAGCAAAACGAGCCCTTACTTCGTTTTCATTGCTTTTGAGTGGTGGCAGTAATGACAGCAAAGACTGTAATGATTTTGAGTACTAAGAGCCTAGTTTTCTGATACTATTTTATTTTTAAGAAGAAAGGTCACACTGACATACCTGAGCAGGAAGCGACCTTTTTCTTTTTTTTGTACAGTGATGTATGATAAAAAAACAAACAAAAGCTACTTTCTCAGCGCTTTGCCGTGTCTGCAATATCTCCGATTTTGAGGTAAGAGCTTTTTAAGCCTTTGATGAGTGAAGAGCTAAAACCTTGGTGCTCCATTTCATTTAACCCTACGATGGTGCAGCCCTGCGGTGTGGTTACTTTATCTATCTCCTCTTCGGGGTGATGCCCTGTCTCTAACAATAGCCCTGCTGCTCCTT
>JAABSX010000120.1 GCA_011390205.1 Microscillaceae bacterium
TCCTACTATTTATTCAATCAAGGGCGGTTATCTAGGAAGGACAATACGCTCAAATTTGTGCCAGTAGATGAAGAGGGAAAGGAGCAAAAGCCTAAGTACATCCCTGTGGAAGACGTGGGTAATTTGTATGTCTTTGGCTCACTGGATGTGAACAGTGCCTTGCTCAATTTTTTGGGTAAGCACAATGTTACGGTACATTTCTTCGATTATTATGAGCATTATACGGGTTCGTTTATGCCCAAAGAATACCTGCTGGCTGGCAAGATGCAGATATCGCAGACTAAATCTTATGTTTCTGCCAAGAAACGACTTTTTATCGCCCAGAAATTTATAGAGGGTGCGGCCGCCAATATGCTTCGAAATCTGAAATACTATACAAATAGAGACAAAGATTGCCAAGCACAGATTGATAAAATTGAGCACCTCACCCACAAAATCACTCATTCACAGTTTTCTCAATCACCCATTCAATCCATTCAGGAATTGATGGGCATAGAGGGCAATATTAGGCACGCGTATTATGAGGCTTTTGAAGTGATTATCAATGACTTCGAGATGGGTAACAGAAGCAAACAGCCGCCTTCTAATGAAATAAACGCCTTGATTTCTTTTGGCAATATGCTTTGCTATACGGCTTGCCTTGACCAGATTTATCATACACAGCTTAATCCTACGATTAGTTTTTTGCACGAGCCAGGGGTCAGGCGCTATTCGCTTGCCCTTGACTTGGCAGAGATTTTCAAGCCGATGCTGGTGGATAGGGTCATTTTTCAGCTACTCAATAAAAAGCAGCTTCAGGCCAAAGATTTTGACAAAAAACTAAATGCTTGTTTTTTGAAAGAATCAGGGCGAAAGACTTTTATGAAGGCTTGGGATGAAAAGCTAAAAGAGACCATCCAGCATAGAAGTCTCCAAAGAAAGGTAAGCTACAAGCACCTCATCAGGCTGGAGTGCTATAAGCTCAGTAAACATATTTTGCAAATCCAAGATTATCAGCCATTTAAAGCATATTGGTAATCTCTTTATTTATAAATTACAGATATTAAAACCCTAAAAAGATGATTTTTCAAGTTAATTTAGAGCTTCTGGGCAAGGAGAACATTTTGCCAAAATCGCACAGTTATGAGCTAAGCTCATGGATTTACAAACGCATGGCTCAGGGAGATGAATCCTACACTATGTTCTTGCACAATATTGGATATCAAGGAGTTAAGAATAAGAAATTCAAACTTTTTTGTTTTTCTAAAATATTCTGTGATAAATTTAATGATCAAAAAGACCGTGTAGAAATCGTGGGAAACAGGGCCTTGTTTAAGGTAGGCTTTGTGGCAGATAAATCTGCGGAAAGCTACATCATGGGGCTTTTTCAGACTCAAGAGGGGAGTATCGGGGATAGGTATTCTAAAATAGATTTTAGGGTGGCTCAAGTAGAGGCTCTAAAGCCCGAGGTAGCCGAGCCGAAGCCTGTTTTTTTTAAAACTTTGTCTCCTGTATTGGTGGTGGAGGAGCAGCACCTACCCAATGGCAAGACACGTAAGAACTACCTCAGCCCTGAAGATGCTAATTTTGAACTGCTACTCTGGCAAAATCTGAAGCACAAATATGAAACTGCCCAAAAAGTCAAGGATTTGCCCGAAGTAGATTGGATTAATGATACTTTTAGGTTTGAGCTAAAAAGCCAGCCTAGAAAAAGGATTACAACCATCAAAGCCCATACGCCTTCGGAGAGTAAGCTGCGTGCTTATGATTTTGATTTTATCTTAGAAGCCCCTGTTCCTGTCTTAGAGTTTGCCTGTGCTGCTGGGCTGGGAGGCGAGAATAGCCAAGGCTTTGGTTTTATAGAATCTAAAATGAGGTAACCTTATGTATGTGATATTGATGTATGACTGTGGGGAGAAGCGTGTGGGCAAGATGCTCAAACTTTGCCGAAGGTATTTGCACTGGATTCAGAACTCTGTTTTTGAGGGTGAAATCTCAGAAGTAGGGCTTAAAGAGCTGTGCATAGAGGCAAAAAAAATAATGAATGAAAAAGAAGATAGTTTGATTATTTTTAAGAGCAGAAATGAAAAGTGGCTAGACAAAGAAATTATAGGCTTAGAAAAAAACAGCACAGATAATTTTTTATGAATCTCGTCTATCTCTTGGTTTAGAATGATTTTACGCCTTAAAATTAGTTTTTGGGTGAAGTATCAGCATTTAAAATACTGATTATTAGGTTTTTACAAGTTTCGTCTATCTCTGGGTAAAATCTTATGATTGGGGATAGACGACTTTTAATCCTTTTTTTAGCAAAAAAATAGGCGAATACTTGCTTTGTTCGCCTATTTTTATGAAATTAGCAACGGATTTTCACAGCACCATAAAGGAATTGAAACTTGGTAGTGGAGTTGTTTTCTTTTTGAAGCCTAGCAAATTTTCACAGCACCATAAAGGAATTGAAACAACGCTTCAATGAAGGCGACCACGTTTATG
>JAABSX010000121.1 GCA_011390205.1 Microscillaceae bacterium
GTTTCGTTTTTTCCTTTAAACCTCTTGCCAATACCAAAATAATGGGCTGTTTGCCTTTGAGCAGATAATGCAAAACATCTTTTTCTATTTGGCTATGGAAACCACTGATAACACAATTTCCTTTTTCTCTTTGCTCTATTGCCCAGTCATAGCATTTCAATACCACCGAAGCAGGCACTTGACGGCTGCATAAAAAAGCTGTTTTGGGTAGCTTTAAAAGGTCTGTATTGCCAAGGCTTTCCTTTATCATCCTTCGTCCTCGTTTTCTAAGTCTTTGCCTAAACGATTTTTAATGTCATAATTGATAATAAAATCCAATTCTTCATTTGTAAAACCATAATGCTTAGCAAGAACAGTGTCTATTTCATCAATGATGGCTTTCGATTTCTTAATGTAGAAATACTGCTTTTCCATAGTAAAAGACCTTCCTCTTGCTGAATAATTACGGACTTGAACAACACTATTCTCTTGCAAATCTTTTTGAAGCCTCTTTCCAAGTTTTACTAATCGTGTTTTCAATTCAGAACTAAGAGAGTTAAAATCAAACGGCAATTCAAAATCTCTGTTATTTATAACTTGACAACTTGACCAAGTAATATAATGAACAAAAAATAGCGAAGAAGAAAGAAGAGATATAAGTGTATATTTTAAATCCTCGCTGTCTACATAAACTGACTTCATTTCACCTGTAGTTGTTTGAACACCATCCTCTCGGAAAACAGGTTCATCTTCCAATATTTTAACCCAATACAACACTGCCCTGAAATAGTAGAACTTATGTTTTGTTGGTTGTCTTCTAAAAAAATCTATAAGCCTTTTATTTCCTGATTTCTTTTTTTGTTTATCAATGATTGAGTAATACTGGCTTGATGGTATTTTGGGTATTGTTCCTGTTTGTAATATTTTGGTAGCGTCATTATATGAAATAGTTTCAAATAATACCTCTCTGTAATTATTATACCATTTCACACGTGTCCAAAATAAATTTTATAGATAAAAATAAGACATGACGTATTTGTCCCTATATTGTGGGTGCAACCAAACAACGCCATGTCGAGAACAAATGTAAGTCTATTCGGACAATTTCTATCCCTGATCGATCGTAATTTATGCAATAAGATCATAAAAAAGTACAATACGGATAAGCATAGTAAAGGAATTAACACCTGGACTCACTTGGTTTCTATGGTATTCCTTCAAATGTCCTCTTCAACTTCAATACGAGAGATCTCTACAGGGTTAATGAGTGCCGCGGGCAATCTCAGTCATTATGGGGTGTCTAAGGCCCCTACAAAATCCAGTATCAGTTATATCAACCAACATCGAACATATGAAGTGTTCAGGGAAATTTACTTTGCCCTCCTTGAGATATTAGAACCATCTGTAGCACGTTCCCGCAAGTATGCTCATAGCCTAAAGCGTAATATTTACCTTATGGACTCTACGATCATTCCCCTTAGCTTATCCTTGTTTGACTGGGCTCATTTCAGATCTACTAAAGGAGCTATTAAGCTTCATACTGTCTTGAATTATGACACAGGACTGCCTTGTTATGCTGTTCTAACGGATGGCAAGAAGCATGATGTTACCATAGCCAAGACTATAGATTTTCCAAAGGGTTCAGTAGTGGTGATGGACAGAGCCTATGTAGATTATGGTTGGCTATATAATTTGGACAGCAGCGGCGTATTCTTTGTTACCAGGCTCAAAGACAACCATCAACACGAAATTCTGAAGACCTATTTGACCAATAGTAAACAAGAACACATTCTGTCTGACCAAGATATAGCGCTTACAGGACTTAACTCGGCAAAGAAGTACCCACAAACCCTAAGAATAGTCAAGGTATATGATGAATCAAATCAAAAGGAGATGATTCTATTGACTAACCATTTAAATTGGACAGCAGACACCATTTCCCAGCTATATAAGAGTAGATGGGATATCGAAGTATTCTTCAAGCATCTAAAGCAACTCTTTCACATAAAATCTTTTGTAGGGACTTCCGCCAATGCGGTACAAATCCAAATGTGGTGCTCTTTAATAGCTATTTTATTGCTATCTTACATCAAAACTAAGGCAAAATATTCATGGCATTTGTCCAATCTAATAGCATTTTTAAGATTACATCTATTTGTAAAAACAGATCTGTGGGAATGGGCTAATAATCCTATAATTAATAGAGAAAAACCACCTGATAAATATGGACAGCTATCACTACAATTTTAGTATGCTAGGGCTGTTTTCAAAAATTCAATATTTTAGGCTCAAAATAACCGTATTTTGGGCTACTTTTGCTCTATCTAAAAACGTTTTGGACACGTGTGATTCGAAATTACCAATTTTGAAGTATCTGAAAAAGAAAAAATATTATATCCAAAGTGTGGATTACCTAATCCTTCATGGTCATGATGGCCACTCATCCAATTATA
>JAABSX010000122.1 GCA_011390205.1 Microscillaceae bacterium
GGGGCCGAACTCTTGACATAGCTCAGGGCTATCAATACCTTCTAATCTGATTTTTATGCGCTCATTGTTTTGTGTTAACCCAACTTGCAAAAAACCGACCCAAAAAGAGGGAAAATATTAATATTTTTCACTTTTTTTCACTTTTTTTGGCTAGTCAAAAAAACTAATACACTACTAATCAATATGTTATGTTTTTGAAATACAATTTGTAGTGACCCATAGATTTGGTCGTTTAAATTACGTTTCGTACCTTTGTGCCATGTTTATAAGAAAAGTCACAAAGAAAAATATTAGCAGCGATAAAGTTTACGAATATTATCGTTTGACTCATTCATATAGAGTGGGCAATAAGAATCGCCAAATGGTAGTGCTCAATCTTGGTTCACTCGATGAGCTGCATCCATCTAAACACAAATTTTTGGCAGACCGCATCGAGCAGCTGTTAACGGGGGTAACCTGTTTATTTTCTCATGTCGATGATGAAATAGATCAACTTGCCAGGCACTTCCATAAAATTATAGTCAAAAAAGGTCATTTTTCGCTAATGAACAAAAACACTCAAAAGCCAGATACGTCCAATAACAACATACAGAAAGATGAGAAACAATACACAGAGGTGGATTTAAATTCTGCCGAAGAAATAGAAAGTAGAGATTTGGGAGGCGAATGGATTGTTAATCAGACATTTACCCGTTTAAATATGGATGCTATTCTATCTTCTTTAGGGATGACATCTAAGGAAATCGTTACCGCTAAGGCTTTGATAACAGCAAAAATGATCCATCCTGGTAGCGAATTAGAAACTGAGCGTTGGCTAGCAGAAAATTCGTCTATTTTAGAACTATATAATGAAACCTCACAAAGGGCTACACGATACCATCTGTACAAAGCCGCTGAAGTGCTTTATACCCACAAAGCCCTTATAGAACAAAAGATATATGATACTTGTCAAGGTTTTTTTAAGCAAAGAAATAAGGTGATTATATTTGACTTGACAAATATATACTTTGAGGGCCTAATGTTGGAATCTGATAGGGCTAAATTTGGAAGGAGCAAACAAAAAAGAAGCGACTGCCGACTTATCAGTTTAGCATTAACCATAGATAGTCTTGGTTTTGTGAGAGGGAGTCAATTTTGGGATGGCAATATCTATGAACCGGATACACTTAAATCTATGTTAGATTATATAGAAACACAATACAAAGGAGATGAAGAAAAACCGCTTTTAGTATTTGATGCAGGGTTAAGTATTGATGAAAATTTGACCTTAGTCAAAGATAGATTTGACTATATATGCGTAAGTCGCACTATACCTAGCCAATTCACTCATTTATCAGAGAACTGGACAGAACTTAAAGACAACAGAGGAAATAATATCCATGTTACTAAAGTAGAGACAGAAAAAGAAGAGACAATGCTATTGATACAAAGTGACCAAAAGAAGAAAAAAGAAGAGTCAATGGACACTAAAATAACTCAACGCTTTGAAGATAAAATGATTTATCTAAAGGAAGGTCTAAGTTTACCGCGTAGGATCAAGAAAATATCAAAGGTCCATGAATCTGTGGGTCGATTAAAGAATCAATTTTCTAAAGTCTCAAAATTGTACGACATAAGCTATAGCGAAGATGCTGAAAAGGGAGTCATCACAGATATAACGTGGAAAAGAAAAAAAGAAAAAGAAAAACCCAAAGGACAATATTTTCTAAGATTTTCAAAAAAAGAATTGACGGATAAAGAAATATGGGATGGATACAACCTAACCAGAGAAGTAGAATCCAGCTTTCAATGCTTAAAATCTGATTTAAATATAAGGCCAGTTTTTCATCAAAAAGATAAATACATAGAGGCCCACATATGGCTAGGTGTTTTGGCCTATCAAATAGTGAATTTTATAAGACAACAACTCAAGGACAATAATATAACTTATCGATGGTGCACAATAGTAGAAAAATTAAAAACACAACGTATCACAACAACTACAATGAATGTAAAAGGAAATAAAAAGGCCATTATCAAAACATGCACTCAAGCCAATACGGATGTTAAACGCATCTACGACGCTTTGAAATTTAAAGAACGGCCTTTCGTCAGAAAAACAAATGTAGTGACCCAATTATAAATACAAACCATGTATCATGCTCATTACCAATTGATTATATTTATTTATTCGCAAGTTGGGTTAAATTCGTTTACACTTTTTATAGCAAAGAACGCTCACTCCATCAATAATGCCAAGGCTTCTTCCACTTTTCCCTCTTTTATCCATACTGATGCCAA
>JAABSX010000123.1 GCA_011390205.1 Microscillaceae bacterium
CTCATGAATGAAGACAAAGAAGTAGCACGCTGCACGGCAGTGATTGCTCGCATGAGTGCCAAGGTTAGGAAAATGACTTAGCACCAGCTTTTGTATTGTTAAGTAGTGATTAGAGAGATTTACTTTTGACGAGATGTTAAAAGTAATTACTGCTGAGGGTTAGTATCTAAGATCAGTGGGGGATTTTTGCCACGTAACTCTGTAAAATTACTTAATTTTTTTAACATATTTATTTATTATTCAATAACTATTCAGTAAATTACAAGCGTAAAATGCTCAAATTATGGAATACCCAGACAATGGAATTGAACTTAAAATAGGTTCAACCTTAAAAAATAAAAGATATAAAATACTAGATATTCTTGGTAGAGGTGGATTCGGAATCACCTATAAAGCACAAACTGAAACCGAAATCAAGGGTGATTTAGGTTCAGTAAATATGCAAGTTGAATTAGCAATTAAAGAGTTCTTCTTTAGTAATTCCTGCACACGTGAAAGTGATAGTCAGCAAATTATTACTCACACCAATCAAGTATTAGTAAAAAAGCTAAAAGAAAAATTTATTAAAGAATCTCAGACTTTAGCTAAATTCAAACATCCCAATATTGTTCAAATTTTAGAGATATTTGAGGAAAATAATACAGCCTATATAGTAATGCAATATATTAAAGGACAATCCTTAGCAGAACTATTGAAACAAAGGCAACGACTTTCACTTACTGAGTCTTTAAGGTATATACAACAAATTCTAGAGGCACTAAAGTTAGTCCACCAGCAAAATATTCTCCATCTTGATATCAAACCAGATAACATTCTAATCAATGAGAAAGATCAGGCAATATTAATTGATTTTGGTATTTCCAAACATTATGATGAAGTTGGACAGGCTACTAGTACCTTCTTAGGAGCTAGAAGTAAGGGATATGCTCCTATTGAGCAATACGCTTTAAACGAATTGAATCTATTTCAACCTACCATTGATATCTATGCTATAGGTGCAACACTTTATCACTGCCTTACAGGTGAGATACCCGTAGAAGCCGTGCTACGCAACTATCAGGACATGAGCACAGTCCATCAGTTATATTCGGATATTCCAATGCATATATCTTCTATAATTGAGAAAGCAATGGAAATCAAGCCAAAGAACAGGTATCAATTTGTGAATGAACTAATCAATGATCTTAATGAATCAAATCCGATTTCAGAAATATCGCCAGTTATTAATAAATTGAATGTGCGTAATAATAATGAAACAACAATAGAAATAGATGGAGTTACCAAACTTGAACCACAACCTTCACTGCTTGATACAGTCATTCCGAATAATACAAATAATGAAAGACCTGTTGAGAAAAAAAATAAGCGAGCAATTTATTTGATAAGTATAGCTGTAATTACCATTTTTTCAGCTTTGACCCTTTACTTTAGTGGTTTTTTAAAATCAAAAGAATCAATCTACAAAGAAGCACTTGAGCTGTACACAAATGATGAATACTCAAAGTCTTTGGTTCTACTTGAGGATCTTGATGCAAATAATTTTGCACCAGCACAGGCACTGCTTGGTAAACTTTATGAGAATGGTAATGGTGTTGAACAAGATTATAAAAAGGCATTAGAGTTATATAGAAAAGCAGCTGAGCAAGGAAATGCTGAAGGACAAAATCAACTCGCTTTAATGTATTTTTGGGGTAATGGTGTTGAAAAAGATTATGAATTAGCAGCCAAATGGTGCAAAAAGGCAGCAGAACAAGGACATGCACTAGCACAAGGACATTTGGCTGATAAATATGATCGAGGTAATGGTGTTGAAAAAAATTATGATTTAGCAGTCAAATGGGCAAAAAAATCAGTCAATCAAAATAATAGTTATGGACAATCTAAGATGGGGGTCTTCTACCGATATGGATATGGGGTAGAGCAGGATTATAAAAAAGCCTATGAATTATTTAAAAAAGGTGCTGAGCAAGGTAATCTTGATGCTCAAGTCTCATTAGGACATTTATATCGTAATGGTGAAGGAGTGGAAAAAGATTATAAAAAGGCCTCTGAATTGTATCAACAAGCTGCAGAACAAGGTAACACTGATGCTCAAGTTTCATTAGGACATTTATATCGTAATGGTGAAGGAGTAGAAAAAGATTATAAAAAAGCCTATGAATTATTTAACAAAGCCGCTCAGCAAGGTAATCTTAATGCTCAGGTTTCATTAGGAAAATTATATTATAATGGTGAAGGAGTAGAAAAAGATTATAAAAAAGCCTA
>JAABSX010000124.1 GCA_011390205.1 Microscillaceae bacterium
AGTATTAAATATGTAAGCAGCTTCCTTTAAATCATTGATTACCGAGTTTTTAGTGTATAAAAATCGTTAAATATCTGATAAGCTGTCTTATATCTGTAAAGCTACTAATTAGACCTTAATTAGTGGCTTTTTAGCTTTTAAAGCTCACTTTACTCTTTCAAATATACTATTTATTTATCAATAATTAACTACTTTTATTGCTTATTTGTAACTAATGCGTAACTTACATCTCAATATCGAGAATATAAAATATAGCAGATGGCAAATAAAAGAAACCACGTAACAATCAGAGCAAAAAAAGTAAAGAGTGGGTACTCCCTTTTTTTAGACTATAACAGAACAGAGACGGTTATTGAGAATGGTGCTGCAAAGACAAGACGTAAGTTCTTATTTCTTGGCAAGGTGGTCAAGCATAATTATACAAAAGAAAAAAGTAAGCGGTTAGACCCCGAAGATAAGGATAACTGGCACTATGCTAAGATGATGCAGAAGCAGGAGCAAGAGTCCGAAGATTTTAGGAGGTTTCCTGAAATGGGTGCACAAATAAACACTCATTTACCCAATGCCTCTTTCATAGAGTTTTGTAAGAAATCAGTCGATAAAAAGAGTAATCCCTCAACCTATAAAGCAGCTCTTAACCACTTCACACATTTTATAAAGAAGACTAGACTGAAAGAAGATATTAGCTTTGGAGAAGTCAATCCAAACTTAATAATAAATTTTAAGGAGTATCTAGCTAACAGTGTTCTTGCCTTTACAGGAAATAAACCTCTCAGCATCAGGTCTCAGTATCACTACCTAAAACGAATTATGATTATGTGGCACGAAGCTATGAAAAGAGAAATCATAACCCATGACCCTTTTAAGAATATATCCTTCCCAAAAATTCAGAAAGTACACAAAGACTATCTAACTGTCAAGGAAATTAAGAAACTGAGGGATACAACATTAGATATAGAGAGTGATTTAGTTAAAATGTTTAAACAGGCGTTTTTATTTTCTTGTGCAGCAGGATTGAGGTTTGGAGAGTACAGAGATTTACGTTGGGATAATATCAAAGAGTGGAGAGGTATTGAAGGGGCAGCTATTGACTACCATGAAGAGAAAAATAAAAAAAGACACTTCAAGCCATTGACTCAGCAAGCAATCCAAATTATCCAACGGATGCCTCAAGATACTGAACTTGTCTTTAAAGGATTACCCAAGGGAGTATCATATATCAACAAGGTTTTAAAAAAATGGGTATCAAAAGCAGGTATCAGTAAAAAAATCACAACACACACAGGAAGAACTACCTACATTAATCTATTGCATGACAATGGGGTTGATGGCACAACTATATCCAAACTTGTAGGGCACTCTAATCTTGCAACTACTATGAATCATTATTTTGAATATGATGAGGTGATGTCGCAGGCTTCTGATAGTTTTCCTGAATGGTGATAAAGTACAATTTTGAATACTATTTATCAATACGTGCAACAAAAAAAAACAATAAGAAGCAATATTACTTTTTATTACTTATTATTAGAAAAGTACAATTTTAATTTTTAGTTATTTTTAGTTATTTGTATATAGCTATTTTTAGCTATATATGATAATTATGTTATTAAAGGCTAATTTTAGAGCTTTTATTATATTATTCACTTAGTTAAGGATAATACATCTATACGATTCTATATAGATGAACAACAAAAAAGTTATATTTTTTTGTTCTTTTTTTTGTTTTAGAAAATTTTAAACTTAAATTTGTGAAGTGAATTGAAAAAGCCCTACAGAACAACTTTGGCGAGCTTCTGTAAGGCAATGGTTAAACAACATGGCATTGCTGCCATTCATCGTCATTATTATGTCAAAAATAGACAAAGAATCCCAAACCACCAACTTGGAGGCTCAAAAAATCATAGATATGATTTTGATGCTATTCAAAGAAATTAGCCAAATTAAAGAAAAGGTTTGTGCTAATCCCACTCAAGATGAAGCTACAGATAGCCTATCAAAGAAAGAGTTGATTAATGTCAAAGAGCTTTCAAAACTCACAGGTTTATCTGTAGCTCATATCTACCAAATGAGGTACTACAATAGTTTACCCTTCCCTTGTTACGTCATCGGCAAGAATCGCCTGCGGTTCAAACCCAATGAAGTCTTAGCTAGTCTGAAAAAGAATGCTCAAGACTATGAACTAACGGCAGAGTATCAAACCTACCTCGCAAATCACAAAAAACATTAACACAAAAAACCCAAAA
>JAABSX010000012.1 GCA_011390205.1 Microscillaceae bacterium
TGTAGAGAAATCTTGGTGGTATATCTCAGAAAGAGCTTCCAGCATTTTCGCTTTGATGACAGGTCTTCGCTCAAAGATATTAAAGATATTCACTTGCGGAAGCACATACACCTCACTCATTTCGGAAGTAACTACAGCCGTATAGACCCTCTTGGCTTTGTGAAGCAAGGCACTATTGCCTATGACAGCAGGTGCAGGCACATGGGCTATAGATTCAAAACGCTGCCCTATGTCTAGCTTAAAGGTGATAGTGCCACTTTTGATAAGATATAAGGCTTGCCCAGGGTCATTTCTGAAGAATAGCACCTCATTTTTGGTATATTTTCTGAGGTATAAAAAGGGTAAAAATAAAAGCAGTTCTTTTTTTGTAAGCTCTTCAAAGAGCCTGTTTTGAGCCAAAAAATCGAAAAAACTCAATTCTGTCTGAGTGTATGTACGTTTGAAGGGGTTTATCATTTCAGGATATTCGAGTGAGAATCACTTTTGGGTTTAAAATTATCTAAAAATTTGTCTTTTCTATCAAAAAAACGCTTTTTGTATGCTCAGTGATTTTATATCTGTCATCTAGGCGATGGCCTAGCACGGCTATGATTTCTTGCTCTTGGCAAAGTACCCATACTTTTTCTTTGAGAATCAAAGGCACTTTTAAATCAATCAAAAAATCGCTTACTTTTTTTTTGCCCTGCATCCCCAAAGGATAAAAAGAATCTCCCTGTTGCCAGATTCGTAATTGTAACGGAAACCGAAGTTTATCTGCATCTATGGCCAATATATTGTGATGGCGAGGAATTTTAAAATGTGCATTATATGCCACAAAATTCATATAAAGGCTAAATTCTTTTATATCACAGCTAGGCTGCGTGGCTTCTATGCTGTATTTTGGAGAGGGGTGTATGGGTTTGCTTGTGATTAGAAAGTGTGCTCTATCTTTATTGAGCATAAACTCATTGCTATAAAATACCTTGCCTGCCTCAGCCTGATGTGTTTCCCAGATTTGTTTTACTTGAGCATAGCCGAAGCCAAAGACTTTGAGCAGGGCATCTAAATAAAACACAGGTGCAGATGTCTGAGCCAAGATACGGATAGAAATCTCTGTGTGTGTCGGGTGGTATTGGACAGCCTTTCTTTTGATTGATTCAATTTGCTCTTGAAGGATGACATGGGCACCTTGAACCCTCTCCAAAGTATTTAAAAAAGTATTTTCTAAATTTGGATTTATTTTTTTTAGGCTTGGAATCACTTCGTGGCGGATAAAATTTCGCTGATATTTAGAAGATTGATTAGAAACATCCTCACGCCAGGTCAGCTGCTGTGCATGGGCATAATTTTCTATCTCACCTCTAGAAGCAAAACTCAAAGGGCGTATGATATCTCCATTTTTGAGTGGAATCCCTGCCAAACCTGCAATGCCCGTACCTTTGCTGAGGTTGAGCAAGACTGTCTCGAGGGAGTCATTGAGGTGATGTGCTGTAGCTATTTTGGAAAAACCCTTGTCTTCTAGCAATTCTCCAAACCAAATATAACGCAACTCACGGGCTGCCATCTGGGTAGAAATCCCCTGCTTCTCTGCATAGGCAATGGTATCTACTTTTTTGGTAAAAAAAGAAATGCCGTGCCGCTCACAAAATTCACCTACAAAATCTGCATCTGCATCTGAGGCAGCCCCACGTAACCCAAAATTCATATGTGCCACAGCATACAAGAAGCCTGTCTGCTCAAAAAGGTGCATCATCACCACAGAATCTATGCCGCCACTGACGGCAAGCAAGATGCTCTCTGTGGGCTTGAATAAATGCTGATACTTAACAAATTCTTTAAATTGATTCTGCATAAATAGTGGTCAAGGTTTGCTAACTTTGCACCTTGGCTCTGTTAAACTTTGTTAAAGAAATGTGCTGCTTGCAACCATTTCAAGGCTTTGCTTGTCATTTAGGCAAGTTTAAATATTTTTTTTGAAAAACAATGTCTCAATATTTCTCTAAATTTCTGTGTGTCTTCTTACTACTCTCAGGCTATGCCCCAGAGGTAGCCCTTGCCCAGCAAGCAGAGGGCAACGAAAAGATAACTCTAGAGCGTGCAGAAGTATTGCGCAAGACCAAAAATCAGGCAGATGTGCGCAAGCTCATCAAAGAGGTAATCGTCAGACACAAAGGCTCTATCCTCTACTGTGACTCTGCCTACCTGCACGAAAACAAAAACAAAGTGGATGCCTTCGGCAATGTACGCCTGATAGGCAGTGATGGCACTCGGCTAAACAGTGATAGCCTCTATTATGATGGAAACACACGCATAGCTAGGGCGGTAGGCAAGGTTACACTGATAGATGATGACATGCGCCTCAATGCACAAGAGTTAGATTACAATATGGATGAGGGCGTAGCTTATTATTACTCAGGAGGCAAAATCGTAGATTCGGAGAAGACACTCACCAGCCAAAGTGGCTCTTATGATGTCAATGCCAAAGTGTTTTATTTTACCAAAGATGTAGTATTGATTACAAAAAGTGACGGACGCAAGGTAGAAACAGACAAGCTCACTTACAATACCATTTCTAGGCTTGCTTTTTTTCAGGGACCTACCTGGATTACCTCTAGCACAGGCAAGATTTATACAGAATCAGGCAACTTCAATACTGAAACTGAGGAGTCTAACTTTAAAGGACGCTCACGCTTAGAAGATGAAAAATACATCATGGAGGGTGATTCCCTTCATTTTAGCAATTCACGCAAGGTAGGAGATGTTTTTGGGAATGTATGGATATTTTCTAAAAAAGACAGCATCATCATAGAAGGAGATGCCGCTTTTTATAGAGGAAATGAAGGGCTTTCTAAAGTCTATGGAAATGCCCTGCTCCGAAGCATCAATGGGCCAGACACGCTTTATCTCAAGGCAGACACCTTACTTTCTATAGATAGGCAAGACTCTAGCCAGCGTTATTTATTGGCTTATCCGTATGCAAAGATTTTTAACAAAGATTTTCAGGGCAAATGTGATTCACTGGTGTATAACCGAACAGACTCTACCATTTACTTTTATCAAGACCCCGTACTCTGGAGCAAAGGCAGCCAACTCACTGCAGATTCTATACAAATTACGATTATAGACAATAAAGTCAAGCAAATGAGAATGCGCTGGGATGCCTACATGATTTCAGAAGATACCATCAAAAACTATAATCAACTCAAAGGTAAAAACATGGTAGCTTACTTCCAAAATAACCAAATCAGGCATTTGGAGGTCAAAGGCAATGGTCAAAATATTTATTTTGCTCTAGAAAGAGACACGATATTGGTGGGGATGAACAGAGTGGAATGCACCGACATGAATATTTATTTTGGACAAAAAAATAAAGTCGAAAAAATTGCTTACATTACAAGACCTGATGCCGTGTTTGTACCCCCTCATGAGATTATACAACCACAGACAAGGTTTAAAAATTTTGTATGGAGAATAGACGAAAAACCAATACTAAAGGAGATGCTCAGGCAAAAAGTCTATGCTTTAGAAAAAAAATGGAGAAAATAAATAATAAAAGTGATTTTTGAAACAATCTTTTAAATTTTAGAGTAAACACTAAGTAAGAGTGTTGTTTAAACATAGTTAAATCAGCCTTTAAAAATACAACAAATATGAAGAATTTATTTACAATCATTTTAGCCTGTGCAGTCATCATCGCCAATCATTCTATGATTTTTGCATTCAATACATTTTATTCCCCCGATAGCCTTGAGCTTACAGAAAGCAAAAGCAGTGCAGAGAGTAATTTTGCAAAGCAGTTATTTAAGCCCAAAGCAGAAATCTTAAGCCAAGATTTGCACCCACTAGATTTGGATTTTGTGGCAGATAAATACATACTTAAAACTTATATCCCACAAGAAGACTTACTTTTTTCTGACAATAGTATCAGCATCAGAAAAATATACCCAAATCCTGCAAGCGCTGCTGCTTACTTAGATTATAACCTTCTGCAGAATATCAGGGCTAAAATCACCATTCGAAACATTTTAGGAAAAGTCATCAAGGAGTATGACCTCAGCAGAGGAGAAAGAAAAATTAGAATCCCGACTACAGAATTTGATACAGGGATTTATCTATACACACTCTCTATCAATGGTCAAGCCAAGAGCTCACGAAAGTTAATTGTGAAGCATGATTGATAAAGACTCCATATTTGTTTGTATTTTTAACCAAGTCCCTCTATTTTTGCAAAATGATGCAAAAACGTTTTCTTATCCTCACACTCTTCATCATACTTTTCTCTTTGATGTCTTCTTGCAAGTTTAACAAAATACGCAAAGGTGGGCTCAAAGAAAAGTATGATGCTGCCATCGCTTATTATGACAAAGGCGATTACTACAAAGCAGGGCTTTTGCTAGAAGAAATTATTCCACTGATTATAGGTACGGAAGAATCAGAAAAAGCACAGTTTTACTGGGCTTATTGTAATTATTACCAAAACCAACTGGTAGAAGCAGCGTATTATTTTCAAAGATTTTATCAGACATACAGACTGAGCAAATTTGCAGAAGAAGCCCGCTACATGCAGGTCCGCTCCTTATATGAAGCCTCACCCCCTTCTAATCTTGACCAAAGCTCTACCATAGAAGCCATTAGTGTTACACAAAGCTTTTTGAATGCCTACCCCAACAGTGCCTACTATGAAGAGTGCAGCCTAGTAATGAACCAACTCAGAGAAAAACTAGAGAAAAAAGCCTTCGAAAATGCCAAACTTTATCACCGGATTAGTAATTATCAATCGGCAGTGATTTCATTCAAAAATTTTCAAAAGGATTTTCCAGACTCAGACTTTAATGAAGAGGGAGCTTTCCTCAGGCTAGACGCACAGTTTAGATATGCAGAGCAAAGCACAGACAGACGCAAAAGAGCGCGCTACGATGATGCCATCACTTACTATGAATATATACTAGACAACTACCCCGAGAGTAAGTATCTCAAGGCAGCCCGCAAAATTTATGACAAGTGTCTCAATGAATTGGGAAAACTAAATAGTTAATCAAAAAAAACGTCCTATCAATATGAGCAGTAAACAAAGAGTACAAAAATCTTCATTAGTTACACGCAATACCCTTGAACTTATCAAGCCCTCAGGTAATTTGTATAAAACCGTAGCAATCATCTCAAAACGTGCACAGCATATCGCAACACTGACAAAGGAGGAGCTAAATACCAAACTCGCTGATTTTGCATCCTCAGTAGATAACCTAGAAGAAGTACACGAAAACAGAGAGCAGATAGAAATCTCTAAATATTATGAAAGGCTTCCTAAACCTACCACTACAGCCACAGAAGAGTTTTTAGATGGCAGGCTTCTTTTTGACAATGATGCCAACGGAAAAGTATTTTAATCACACTATTTAGTTAGATTAAAAGTTACGACTCATGGCACCGCTCAAAGATAAAAAAATTATCATCGCTGTCAGTGCAAGTATTGCAGCCTACAAAGTGGCCATACTCACAAGGCTTTTTGTCAAAGAAGGTGCTGAGGTAAGAATCATCATGAGCCCCTCAGCATCTTCCTTTATTACACCACTGACACTCTCCACACTTTCAAAAAACCCTGTACTTATAGACTTCGTAAAGGACAACACTGGGTTATGGAACAACCACGTGGAGCTAGGATTATGGGCTGATGCACTCCTGATAGCACCCGCTACTGCACATACCATGGCAAAATGTGTACACGGAATCGCCGATAATCTTCTCATTGCCACTTATCTCTCTGCAAGATGCCCCGTGTTTTTTGCACCTGCCATGGACTTGGACATGTATCAGCACCCTTCTACGCAAGAATCTTTCAGACTACTGCAAGCCTACGGAAATCACCTTATACCCGCAGCACACGGCGAGCTCGCAAGTGGACTCTCTGGACAGGGAAGAATGGCAGAACCTGAAAATATCCTTGACTTTCTCAAAAAATATTGGGCTAGCCCAAAAGAACTTGACAGAAAAAAAGTGCTCATCACGGCAGGGCCTACCCAAGAAGCAATAGACCCAGTCAGGTTTATCAGCAACCACTCCACAGGCAAAATGGGCTATGCACTGGCAGAGACAGCCCTAGAAAAAGGAGCAGAGGTAACCCTGGTCAGTGGCCCTACACAGCTTAACCTACACCACCCAAACCTCAAGATTATCCACGTAAAATCAGCCCAAGAAATGTATGAAGCTACCTCAGCCCATTTTGAAGATGCACACATCACGATATTCTCGGCAGCAGTAGCAGATTATACACCTATGCATACTGCCACACAAAAAATCAAGAAAAAAGAAGGAGAAGATAATCTACAGATTCAGCTCAAAAGAACGATAGACATTGCCCAGACTTTAGGCAAAACTAAAAAAAACTCACAAATACTGGTAGGATTTGCCCTAGAAACCAATAATGAGCTGGAAAATGCAAAAGAGAAGTTAAAAAAGAAAAATTTTGACCTGATTGTACTAAATTCTCTGCAAGACAAAGGGGCAGGGTTTGGGCATGACACCAACAAGGTGAGTATCTTGAGCCGTTTGGGTGAGTTTGAAGAAATCCCCCTCAAAACCAAAAAAGAAGTAGCATCAGAGATTTGGGTGAAGGTCTATGACTTTATGCATAATCCAGAAAATATACAATGATAAAGGCAAATACACAAAAATAATACGGATTGTGTAATAAAACTTGACGCTTACTAGTTATATAAGTGATTAAATAATGACGAAAACCTTCCCCTTGTGGCAAAGTAATTTGTTCAAAGTTTAGTTAAGTTTTAGTAAAAGTTTGAAGATAGTTTCTTGAAAGACAGGTTTTTTTAAAGCCTGTTTTTTTTATGCCTATGCTATTATTGAAAACCCAGAAAATTCCTACTAAACTCTCGCATAAGTAAAATTTTTATAGACACCTTCCACAAAGATGAAACCCTTTCTGGGATAATAAGATACACACTAAAAAATGGTTGTGTCTAAAACAAATTGTAGATCAAGGCTTTTCTTGACCTTTTAATACTATATAAAATATAGTGCCAAATAAATAAATTTTTATCAAAATACCAGCCCTTTGTCCTAAATCATTTTATGATATTATCCTGATTTTGTGATGATAATTCTGGAGAAATGATGGTAACATAGTTTTTTTCTTTAAAAAACAGACCATAGCAACGATTTAGATGACTTTATTTAACTACTTTCGCAAAATTTTTTGACAAACCATGAAAGTAGATTACGAAAAAATCACGGAGGCTCTTCGCAAAGATGGCTACGTAATTTGTCCCCATTTTATTTCTGAAGAAAAACTCCAAGCACTTCGCAACGATTTACAGGAGCGTTTTGATGAGGGAGATTTTCACAAGGCTGGCATCGGAAAGGGAGATGCATACCAAATCAAACAAGAAATCAGAGGAGACTGGGTCTCATGGTGGGAGCTCACAAAGCTCCAACCTATTCAGCAAGAAGTCTATCAAGCCCTAGACGAACTCAAGGTGGTTTTTAACAGGCATCTCTTCGTAGGGATTAATTACTTGGAAATGCACTATGCTGTCTATCCTTCGGGTAAATTTTACCGAAAACACCTAGATAGTTTTCAAGGCTCTGACCGCAGGCGTATTTCTTTTGTGCTTTACCTAAACCAAGAATGGCAAGAAGGGCACGGAGGGGAGTTAAGAATGTACCTCCAAGATAGACAAGTCAAAGATATAAAGCCCGAAGGCGGCACGCTTGTCTGTTTTATAAGCTCTGAGCTCTACCACGAGGTGCTGCCCACTATCCAGACCCGCTACAGCCTTACGGGCTGGATGCGGCACGACCGCCTAGAAGACATGCTTTTGAACCATTAAGAAAGCCTAACCGAGCCAATCAAGCCCTTTTTTGAGATGTGCAAGTGTGTAAGCCTCTGCACTTCCCTCTTCAGCCTTGATGTCATATTGCCAGCTTGCATACTTAGGTAGGCTCATCAGGATAGATTCTATCCGCCCTGCTGTCTCAAGCCCAAATTTAGTCCCTTGGTCATAGACCAAATTAAACTCTACGTAGCGTCCACGCCTAAGAAGTTGCCAGTTTTTTTCTGCTTCCGTGACTTTTTTACTCTTATTCTGAGCCATCAGAGCTGTATAAATGGGTGCAAAAGCCTCCCCCACAGATTTTACAAAGTCAAAACACTGTTCCTTAGATTTGCCATTGCCTTCGGAGAGCCTGTCAAAGAAAATCCCACCAACGCCACGGGTCTCTTCACGATGTGGGATATAAAAATAATCATCTGCCCATTTTTTATAACTCGGATAATAATCAGGGTGATGGGCATCACAGACATCTTTGAGGGCTTGGTGAAAAAAAGCCGCTTGTGCTGCCACGATGTAGTGAGGCGTGAGGTCTATCCCCCCCCCAAACCAGTAAGTACCATCTGACATTTCAAAATAGCGGATATTCATGTGGATAATCGGCACGTGTGGGTTCTGAGGATGCATGACTATAGAAACCCCTGAGGCAAAGAAATCTTTAGCTTGGGTATTCATTTTTTGCTGTAAGATAGGCGGCATCGCACCATCCACAGCTGAAAAATTAACGCCCCCCTTCTCTATGACCTTGCCCTCTTGCAAGATGCGTGTATGTCCGCCACCTCCGCCAGGGCGTTGCCAGATGTCTTCCTGAAACTTGGCTTTGCCGTCTGCTTGCTCGATGGCTAGGCAGATTCGGTCTTGTAAATCTCTAAAATCACTTGCGATTTGATGCTTGTCTATCATTTTTTGTTACTTTTATATGCTTGGATGATTTCTATCAGTCGGTCTATATCTTCAAAATCATTGTAAAAATGGACACTCAACCTGATGCCTGCCCCTCGCCCTGTGAGCTCTACTGAATTGGCTTGCAGATAATCCGATAGCCCTTGCTCAAAAGGAATCACTACAATGCTAGACCTGTGTGCATCTGAGTGGCTTGATAGTAATGTAAATCCTTGATTTTCAAGGCTTTCTGAGAGATGCCTCGAGAGGCTGAGCACACGGTCTTGGATATTTTGAATACCCATCTCTCGGATATTCTGAATACCGTGTCGGAGCATCAGGATGCCCAGCAGGTGAGGATGCCCGAGTTCAAATACCCGCATAGACAGCGGAATTAGGCCTAAATCATCAAAATAATCATAGGTGCTAATCTGACTTGTGCTGATGAGTGGGGGCGGATATTGCTCTAGCCACTTGGGCGACATCGCCAAGATACCCATGCCCAGCCCCGCAGTAGCCCATTTGTAGGCACTTGCTACGAAGATGATATGGTCATTTTTTTCTAAATCTGTCTGAAACACACACCAGCCTTGTGTAGCATCTAACACCAGCAAAATGCCCAAACTTTTGCATATTTGGGCTATTCTTTCTAAATCTATGCGGTAACCTGTCTTAAACTGCACCCAACTTAGGGCAAGTATTTTTGTATTGCTTTTTAAAAGGCTTTGCTCAATATTCTCTGGGCTTAAATCTTCTTCTTGCTCTAGCCAGATGATGTCATAGCCTAGCTTCTGGAAGGGCAGATTCAGTGCAGGATAATCTCCTTTATAAAGCATGACTTTTTGGAGAGGTCTTAGCATCTGTGCCACACTGTAGATGCCCTCTGAGAGGTTGGGGATGAGGGCAAGGAAATCAGACGGACAGCAGACAGAGGCGGCAATTTCTTCTCTGATAATGGACATTTCTTCTAACAAATCAGCCCTAAGTGCGGAGAAATTTTGAGTCATTTTGAGCATAGCCTCTTGTATGATGCCCTGCTGAGACTGTGCCACCAAGCCTATAAAAGCAGTATTAAAATAAAGACCCCGATGAATTTCAGGGTAGTTTTCACGTATTTTTTTCCAATCAATCTCAGGCATAGGGCAAGTTTGGGGTATTATTTGCATTTTTTAGACTTTACAAAGATGCTAAAAACTCTGCTAGTATCTAAATGTAAAATATCTTTTTATTTGAGCCAATCAATAACCAAACAGAAATTATGTCCGTACTAAGTAGATATAAATTTCACCTAAATTAATAAAGTATCTTATGAAAAAGTTATCAATCTTGCTCATAATCTTGGTAGCCTTGTTGGTGTTCGGCTTTGCTTTTCAAAATCAAGCCGTTTACCAAACAGAGGAAATCACATGGGAAACAGATTTTGATGAGGCCCTCAAGACAGCCAAAAAGAAAAATAAAAAGCTATTTGTACTCTTTACTGGCTCTGATTGGTGTGGATGGTGCAAAAAACTAGATGCGGAGGTATTCAAAAAAGATGATTTTTCAAAATATGTCAATGAAAGCTTCATTTGTGTAAAACTAGATTTCCCCCGAAAATCTAACCAAACCCAAGCAGAGAAAGCCCGAAACAGTGCCCTTGCTCAGGAGTTTAGAGTGCAGGGGTTTCCCACAGTCTTTGTCCTTAATAAAGACAAGAAAGTATTGCACCAGACAGGCTACCAAAGAGGAGGCCCCGAAAAATACAAGACAAGCTTAGAACAAGCGCTTGCCAAATCAAAATAGGAAGTAAATCTTATTCAATGAAAAAACCCATGCAGCACTTGCATGGGTTTTTTGTTTTCTGAAAATTATTTGGCTTTTGTATCTGTCATTTCACATCCATTATATTTGTGCGTGATACCAAATTTTGCTAACTTGGATAACGAAATGAGTAATTATCAAATAAAAGTCATTCATTCTATGAAAAAAATACTACCATTCATCGCTTGGCTTTGCCTGAGTGTCGGGTCTGTTCTTACACTCACAGCCCAAGAAAATCCTCTCTGGATGCGCTACCCGAGCATCTCACCCGATGGGCAGACCATCGTGTTTAGCTACAAAGGTGACCTCTACCGTGTGGCAACTTCAGGCGGAACTGCCGTGCCGCTGACCCTGCACGAAGCCCATGATTATATGCCTGTCTGGTCAAGAGATGGCAAACAAATTGCCTTTGCCTCTGACCGTTACGGCAATTTTGATGTGTTTGTGATGCCTGCCACAGGCGGAGAAGCGACTCGCCTTACGTATCACTCTGGCAACGACTTCCCGAGTGATTTTACACCTGATGGCTCGCAAGTTATCTTCACAGCCAACCGCCGCTACCAAGCCGAAAATGCTCAGTTTCCTAGATTATCTCAGCTTTACCAAGTGCCTATCAAAGGCGGACACGCCAAGATGCTGCTAGACAATCAGGCAGAATATGCCCGATTTAATGCTGACGGCTCTAAAATTATCTTCCACGATTGGAAAGGCTACGAAGACAACTGGCGGAAGCATCATACCTCCTCCGTAACCCGTGATGTGTGGCTTTATGACCTCAAATCTGAGAAATACACCCAACTTTCTGACTTTAATGGCGAAGACCGCAACCCTGTATTTGGGCAAAATGATGAAGAGGCTTATTTTTTAAATGAAAAATCAGGGACTTTCAATATCTGGAAGATGAACCTCAAAAACCCTTCTGCCGCTACACAAATCACCAATTTAGAGAAGCACCCTGTCAGATTCTTATCGAGAGCAAGCAATGGCATACTTTGTTTTGGCTGGAATGGCGAAATTTACACGCTCAAAGAAGGAAGCCAAGCCCAGAAAGTCAATATTCAGATCTTCTCTGATAGTCGCCTCAATGAGGAAGAAATCGTCTCTATCAATGGCGGAGCTACAGAGTTTTCACTCTCACCCAATGGCAAAGAAATCGTGTTTGTGTTTAGAGGTGAGGTGTTCGTTACTGCCGTAGAAGGAGGCATCACCAAACGCATCACCAATACACCTGAGCAAGAACGCACAGCAAGTTTTAGCCCTGATGGTCGCTCTATCGTCTATGCAGGTGAGCGAGGCAATAACTGGAATGTCTATCAGACGAGCATTATCAGAAAAGAAGAACCTTATTTTTATGCCTCCACCTTGCTCAAAGAAGAAGCCCTCCTCTCTACGGATAAGGAAGAATTTCAGCCCGCCTACTCTCCTGATGGCAAAGAATTAGCTTATCTGGAAGAACGCACTACACTAAAAGTTTATAATCTTGCCAGCAAAGTATCACGCACCGTCTTGCCAGGCACTTTTAATTATTCTTATTCTGATGGAGACCAATACTTCACTTGGTCTCCAGATAGCAAGTGGATTTTGGCTACTTACATTCCCGAAGGGGGGCAGGTGTTTGTCTCAGAAGCAGGGCTTATCAATGCTGATGGCAAAAGCAAACCCATCAATCTCACCGAAAGTGGCTACTCTGATGATGCTCCCAAATGGGCAATGGAGGGTAAAATGATGCTCTGGTTCTCTGACCGTGACGGCATGAAAAACCACGGCTCTTGGGGGGGCGAGGCTGATGTCTATGGGATGTTCTTCACACAAGAAGCTTTTGACAGGTTCAACCTCAGCAAAGATGAATTTGCATTGCTCAAAGAGCGAGAAGAAAAAGACAAAAAAGAAGAAGACAAAACTAAAGATACCGATAAAAAAGACAGCAAAGACGTCAAAAAAGAGGAAGTTAAAAATCTTACTTTTGAGCTAGAAGACATCGCCGACCGCAAAGCAAGGCTGACCATTCACTCCTCTCGCCTCTCAGATGCGGTGCTTTCTAAAGACGGGGAAAAACTGTTTTATCTCACAAGATTTGAGCAAGGCAAAGACCTCTGGGTAACAGAACTAAGAACCAAGGAAACCAAACTGCTCAGCAAAAATGCAGGAGATGGATTAGAACTCAGCAAAGATGGTAAATCTCTATTTGTAATCTCTAATGGCAATATCACCAAAATAGATGCAGAAAGTGGCAAGCGTGAGGGCATCAGCATCGGCGGAGAAATGAACCTCAACTACCAAGCTGAGAAAGCTTACATCTTTGAGCATGCATGGCGACAAGTGGTCAAGAAATTTTATGTAACCAATCTACACGGCGTAGATTGGGATTTTTATTACAAAGAATACAAAAAATTCTTGCCACACATCAACAACAACCACGACTTTGCAGAGATGCTCTCTGAGATGCTCGGAGAACTCAATGCCTCACATACAGGCTGTCGCTACTCGCCTCAGGCCAGAAATACTGACAATACTGCCTCACTTGGGATTTTCATAGATGAATCTCACCAGGGAAAAGGGCTGAAAATCAAAGAAATCCTCAACAAAGGCCCTCTGGACTATGCCAAGTCTAAAGCCAAAGCTGGACTTATTATTGAGAAAATCAATGGGCAAGAAATCAATGGAAATGAAGATTTTTATGCCCTACTCAATCGCAAAAGTGGTGAATTTACCTTGCTTTCTTTTTTAGACCCTGGCAGCAATACCCGCTTTGAGGAAGTCATCAAGCCCATCAGCAGAGGAGCAGAAAACGAGCTACTCTACCAACGCTGGGTAGAAAACCGAAGAAAAGAAACTGAAAAAGTATCAGAGGGCAAAATAGGCTACGTGCACGTGCGAGGAATGAACGACAATAGCTACCGCAATGTAGTAGAAGAAGTCTTGGGCAAGCACATCAACAAAGAAGCCCTCATTGTAGATACTCGATTCAATGGCGGAGGCTGGCTACATGATGATTTGGCTACTTTTTTAAGTGGTAAGAAATACATGGATATGGTGCCTCGTGAGCAAAAAATGGGCTTAGAGCCGATGCGTAAATGGACCAAGCCTACCACAGTGCTCGTAGGTGAAAGCAATTACTCAGATGCACACCTTTTCCCTGTTACTTTCAAGGCCTATGACATAGGCAAAACCGTAGGAATGCCCGTGCCTGGCACAGGCACAGCAGTCTGGTGGGAGCGACAAATAGATCCTACGCTTGTATTTGGTATTCCGCAAGTGGGCATGATGGATTTGAAAGGCAATTATATGGAAAACACCCAATTTGAGCCTGATTTGAAAGTAAAAAATCAGCCCGAAGTCATCACCAAAGGCAAAGACCAACAAATAGAAAAAGCCGTCAAAGACCTCCTCAAAACTGTAGGAGATTTGAACCTAGGGATGAAATAACATCCAGACAGCCTTCTCAAAAGCCCGCAAACGAAGATTTGCGGGCTTTGTTTTTTAAATCTAAAACACTAAAATCATGAGTTTTTTGAAAGCAGAATGGCGAAAACTGGCCATCGCCAATTACGAAGTACAGCCTGAAATCCTTAAGCCTCTGCTGCCCTATCAGACGGAACTAGACTATTGGGAGGGCAAAGCTTATGTGAGTTTGGTGGGTTTTAGGTTTTTGAATACTCGTTTGCTGGGCTTGCCGATACCTTTTCACCAAAATTTTGAGGAGGTAAATCTGAGATTTTATGTAAAATACAAAGACGGCAATGAATGGAAGCGAGGAGTCGTATTTGTCAAAGAAATAGTGCCTAAGTTTATGATTTCATTCGTAGCCAATACCATTTATGGAGAGCACTATGTTACGCTCCCGATGCGGCATCAGTGGGAAATAACTTCTGAGCAGATCACAGTAAACTATGAATGGAAATTTGAGAAAGAATGGAATAAATTCAAAGTAAGTGCCTCACCTCAGCCTACAGAAATAAAACCTGACACTGAAGCCCATTTTATCACAGAACATTACTGGGGCTACACTCGCATCAATGCCCAAAAAACCTCAGAATACGAAGTAAGACACCCTACTTGGGCACAATACGAGGTGAAAGACTATGACATTCGGCTAGATTTTGGCAGACTTTATGGGCAGGAGTTTCAAAACCTCAACACCCAAAAACCAGACTCGATCATGCTCGCCGAAGGCTCTGAAATCAGTGTAGAGCCTAAGAAAAAGGTGTGATTCCCTCGTAATCAGACTCACCACACAAACGGAATGATTCTTTTGGTTTTTCTTTGGTATCGGCGGTAGTCTTCTCCGAAGTAGATGAGGAGTTTTTGCTCCTCGAGGTAAATTCCTATGAACAGATAAGCCAGCAAGACTGTAGCCGCCAACGCATTTTTGAGGCTTGCCTCCCACAGCAGCACAGCCACCAAGCCGAGCAGTACGCCCAGATACAAAGGATGCCTTACCCATTCATTGAGTCCGCTGATAGAAAGCTGGGCAGAAGCTTGTGTTTTTTCTGCTTTCAGTCCCATAAATTCACGCATAGAATAGCTTTTGAAAGCAAGCCACATAACTGATACCGAAGAAAAAATAAAAACAAGGGCAAGACCCTGAGCCACCAAAGTCTTCTCTACCAAAAGATACACAGGCAAAGTACCCTGATAATACAATACCCAACCCAGACTGAGCACCGCAAACAGATTATAGAAAAGTCGGTAATTTGTATCTGTGAATGAGGTGAATTTTTGAATTATTTTCTTTGCCATCAGGCTCGCCAGCAAACTATGAAAGCCATAAAAGGCTGCCCAATAGAGACATAAAAGTGCATACTCGTTCATTTATTTTAGTTTTTGGGTAGCTTATTTTGTTTATCTGTCATCAAATCTTGATAAAATTTCACATATTTTTCTTTGATGATTTCTTCGCTGTATGTTCGTTCTATGATTTCTCTTGCTGCTTCGCAGTAGGCTTCGTAGTCATAGCTTTGGGTATTTTTGTAAGCATCATAGAGCCATTTTAGTCCCTTGGCAAAATCAATAGAAGATTGATAATCAGCTAGATATCCATTTTTTTGATGCGTAATCATCTCAGGAATCCCCCCTGATTTAAAGGCAATGACAGGTGTGCCACAGGCAAGCGACTCTAAGATGGTATTGGGCAAGTTATCTTCAAGGGAAGGCATCACAAAGGCAGTTGCAGATTGATAGACTTTGACCAAATCTTCTAGGTTCATTCTTCCTAGATTTTTAACCTCGAACGGAAGCCCTTCCAAGGTTTCAGGTTTAAATTTGCCAAAGACCATGAGTAAAATATTCTTTCTCTCTTCTGCTGAGAGGGCTTCGGAGAATTGCTTGAGGGCTTCTATCAGGTATTGAAAGCCTTTGCGAGGGTCATTGATATTGGCAGCTCCAAAAAGGAGGATAAAGGCATTTTCGGGCAAGTGTAAGTCTTCTCTTACTTCTTTTCTCGAGGTGGCAGGCTTGAAAAAATGACTGTCTATCGGTGCAGGGATATGCTCCACCTGCATCCCTTTGAAGAGGGTACTTTGCTTTGCTTGTTCAGTAAGCCATCTGCTTGTGGGGGTTACTATCCATTGGGCTTGGGGGTAAAAGCTTGCTTTTTTTTTCCAGACCTGGTGAGATAAATCTTGGGCGTGAGGATTTTTAAGAAAAGGGCAGTTTCCGCAGGCATGTTGGAAGCCTTTACAATCTCCTGCATAGTGGCAGCCTCCCGTGAATGACCACATGTCTTGCAGTGTCCAGACGAGGGGTTTGCCTAAATTTGCCAGTTTTTCTAGTGATTTCAGTGATAAAAAACCAAAATGCACCCAATGCAAATGTATAATGTCTGCCTCTTGCACAAGCGGATGCTGGCTGATATCCACACCTGTATTGGCGGGAGAATAGGCAAATCGTACTTCCTTACTTTTGGCTTGCGGCCAGTAGCCAAGCCGCTCACGCACAAATCTGAGAAAAGCCATTTTCTTTGCCCAGTAAGTTTGTGCGAGTGCCTGCACGAATGGACTAGAAGATTTTTTTTCTTGCACAAGCAGATTTACCTCTAGCTCAGCCACCTTACTGACCACACTGACAGCCCTAAAACAAGCAATGGCAGCTCCTCCAGATATGTCAGAAGTGCTCAGAAACAATACTTTGGTTTTTTTCATTTCGTAAAAGTGTCATAATTCTCACAAAATGACAAACATCCTCTGTTTAATTCTATTTATACGGTCGTCTGTGTGAACAGAGGCAAGGGTGTTTATACAGTTTTAGAAAAAATCATGGTCTTAGGTTGCTTTGAGAGCATCCTTGCATCAAAGGCCATACAGATATTTCTAATATATGCCCTGCCTTGTTCTTTTACTTTGAGCTGATAAGGCAGAATCTCTAAAAGTCCGTCTTGCTCCATCTCTGTGAGTTTTTCTAAGGCTTCGTAGATGGCGGGGAGTTGTGTATCAGGCTCTTGCCAGTTGGTTTCAAAGCGGCACATTAGGTTCAGGATATGCTGCCTAAGGATGAGGTCTTCTTGGCTGAGTGCATGCCCCCTGTAGATGGGAAATTTTCCTTGTTTGATGGCTTTGGTGTAGCCTTCCACACTTTTGTAGTTTTGCCCCATGGCTGTCCAAGCATCTCCGATAGAAGATGTACCCAGCCCGATGAGCAGCTTGGTGGAGGTGGTAGTGTAGCCCATAAAATTGCGGTGCATGCTGCCTTCTTGGTAGGCTTTGCTGAGGGCTTCTTTGGGCAGGGCGAAGTGATCCATGCCTATCTCCAGATAGCCAGCTTGTTCTAAAAGAGATTTGCCTAGCTCATAAAAGTATCTTTTCATACTATCTTCGGGCAAATACATCTCAAAGCTTTTTTGGGCGGGTCTGAGCCAAGGCACGTGTGCATAGCTATAAAAAGCAATTCTGTCGGGGCGTAGTGTATTTACTTTCTCAAAGGTGTCTTTGATGGTCTTTTCGCTTTGCTTGGGCAAGCCATAAATGAGGTCAAAATTCACGGAAGTGTAGCCTATTTTTCTGGCGAGCAGTGTGATTTCTTGAACCTCTTCAAAGCTTTGTAGGCGGTTAATGGCCATCTGGACTTCGGCATCAAAATCTTGGATGCCAAGGCTCAACCTTCTAAACCCCAGTGCATAGAGTGTCTGTAGGTGTTCGGGGCTTGTGTTGTGGGGGTGTGCCTCAAAACTAAAATTAGCATCTTCACAGATTTCTACCTTGTCTAAGATGCCTGTCAATAATTTTTGAAGATTTTCGGGCTGGAAGAAGGTAGGTGTTCCTCCACCGAGGTGTAGCTCACGCAGGCGGGGCTTCTCGCCCAATAAATCAAGGTATAAATCCCACTCTGCGAGCAAGGCTTCTATGTAGGGGTCTTCTACGGCATGATTGACGGTGATGCGTGTGTTGCAGCCGCAGTAAGTGCATAGTCGCTCACAAAAAGGCAAATGCAAGTACAGACTAATGCCCTCTTTTTGGTTAGAAATATCAAAGGCTTTTTTGACAGCCTTTTTCCAATCATTGAGCTGAAATTTATCTTCTTCCCAGTAGGGCACAGTAGGGTAGCTGGTGTATCTTGGGCCAGGTACATTGTATTTTTGGAGGAGTGCATGCGTATTCATAGAGTGTAAAACTTAGGTGATGTATATTCTTCAAAGCTAAGTTTATTGCCCAACTCTTCAAATGACATTCATCATCTTAATCTATGAGATAATCAATACTATAAATCTGGATTGAGTGCTTATTTAAATACCTCTACTAAAACAGTTTATATTATCATTTTAACCATAAGCATCTGAAAGTCAGCATATTGAGTAATTACTCATTTTCAATTATCTGTTCACTTATTTCCAGATATCTTTTATGATATATTCAGGTTTGCCAAGAAACCATCTGATGGCTTCTTGCGTATCCGCAAAGTAGTTTATGGAGAGGTCTTGTTCGCTCGCTCTTGTTTTTTCTTCTACCTCTTCGCCTAGCTGCTCCACGGAGATATTCGCAATGATTTCTTTGGGCATAACATACCCAATTTTCTGCACACCCAATTCAAATATCTTGGGTATGATGTGTGCCGTAATCCAGTCTTGTATGTCAGGGGTAACAGGGGCAAGCAAATTAGTAAGATTAATCAGCAGGTAAGTAGGCTTGTGCAGCTCTATACTCCTTACAATGTCCCATTGAGCTTCCTTGATGTCTTCTGCTTCAATCGATGCTGAGGCCTCACTGACCAAGGCATTGAGGCAGGATAGCGTTTGATTAAAATGAATTTTTTGAAATTTTTTTACATCCATTGTTATTGTGTACTTGTATGTTTAAAAATCAGTCTTCTTCAAAGTAAGTATCAAAAAGCAGTGTTGCTTCCTCACTTCCTTGGCTCTTTGCATAGTAAAGAGGGTCAAGGGCTTCTTGGATTTTTCCCTCTCTCAAGAAAAGAGCCGCATAGAGCGTAACTACTTCTAGGTTATTTTGGTTATTTTCTATAGAAGTAATTGTGTATTTTAGTGCTTTTTCAAAGTCTTTATCTTCATAAGCAATGAGTGCAATGTAGTAAGGTATATCAGCACTTTGGGCAAATTTACTCATTCCTTCGTTTAGGGTCTGATTTCTCATCTCTAAATCATCTAAACTACTGTATATTTTTGCGAGTGCACAGTAGTCATCTTCTTGTGCGAGATGTTTTATTTTTTTAACCAGCACTTCCTTTGCTTTGTCCATTTTATTTCGGCTGATATGCACAAATGCCAAATTGTTGTAGTATTCCATTTTATCAGGATTTGCTTGGATACTTTCCTCAAACATTTGGGCGGCTTTGTCAAATTTCTTTTCTAAGAACTCTACAAATCCGAGGGCATTGTAGAGGAAGCTGTTATCTCCTTTACGTGTTTTGAGTAATTTTTCATAAAACTTTCTGATTTCTACCAGACGAGGATATTTGTTGGACTGTGTCGTAAATTCTTTGAGCAGATCTTCACTACTTGAGTCTAAGTTCATGAGGATAGCCATATTTTGGTAAAAAATCTCTAGCAGTTCCGAAGAGAAAAGCAGGGTCTCTAGGGGCTGTGTTTGGTGTATTTGGAAGGCTTGTTTGGTGTGTAAGTTATCTATTTTGAGTTTAAAAAAATCTTCTGGTGTGAGTTTGTTCATTTGCTCAAATAAATCTGTGAATAACCGCATCATGTGTGCATAGATGTTTTGTTGGTCTCTTTTGATTGCTTCATCAAAAAACTCCTTGGCAACAGGGTATTCAGCACCCTGCATAAACAAATAGCCTAAGGATGTCCAAGTTTTTGCACTGTCGGGCATTAGTTCATTGGCTTCGGCGGCGTGTAAGTGAGCCGTTTCCACATCTCCTAAGAAGAGATAAATCTCTGAGAGTTGAAAATTAGCCTCTCCAGCTTGTTCTTTTTGTTTGATAACCTGCTTTAGCAATTCTATTCTTTCTTTTGCATAAGTTTTAATCTTTGCGGTATCTAGGGGGAAGGCCTTCTTCATTGTTTCGTGGTAGTGAAGCTGTAGAGTGATGTCTTGAGGATTTACTTGGAGTTTTTTTTCAGCTTCTTCAAACTCTTTTCTGAGCGTTTGTTCATTTTTGAGGGGCACTCCTTTGAGGTCATTTTCATTGAATCCAAAGTTAAATACAGTCTTGCTGGGGGCAGGCAGGCTGTCCACAAATGCATCTATCTCACTGGAGACTATTTCTTTTTTGAGGCTAAAGGTTTGTGCCTGAAGGGGGTTTTTTGCAACTAGTAAAACCACGAAGAGGTAAAGCATCTGTTTTTTCATACTTCTGGGAGGGTTTTTAAAATTGTTTTGTATGTCTTTTATCAGACTAGATTTACGTTAAAGAAGGCAAAAGTGTTGGCTCAGGTCAAAGGTTTAGTTTTGTGGTGGTTTCCTATGCAAGGCAGGGAGGTGTTGTCAATTTGCTTTTGCTTTAGTCCAAGTGTTTTTTTGGCCAAGCTTTGTAGAATTTTTTACCCCTCGTGCAAGTAGAGGCTTGCACAAGGGGGATAACATTGGTTTAATTACTTTTCTGTTTTTTCCCCATTCGGAGCTATTTTCAAATCCTCGCCTGCGATGTCTTCCCATTTGTAAAAATGAAAAGTCTTGTTGTCAGACATAGCTACAAATAATCCATTCTTGAAAGTATCATTAAAAGCCACGTTGCTCACTTCTGAGCCATCACTTTTATTGGCAGAAACTTTGATGATTTTTATCAAATCGTGCTGATGTGGATTGTCTTTGCTGCCCTCTCTTGGGAAGATATGAAATTGATTTACCTCCTGATCTGATACCAAGATATAGCCTGTGCCATCTTTTATGGTATAAATTGAGATGCCCTCGTTGTCTCTTGTGAAGCCTTCTGTGCCAAAAAGAGCTAGTTCTTCATTACCTTTTTCGGGTTCGGCATAATATTTACGAATGCCTACAGTTTCATCAGAATAATATACATAGCCCAAGGCATCATCTATGGCGATGGCTTCTATTTCTTTTTTGCCACTAAACTTTCCAAATTTGCGTACTAGATTGGCTTTTACGTTTCCTGAGCCATCATCTGAGAGTTCGTATTGCCAGAGGTAAGTGCCATCAGTAGGCCCATTTTTACGCCCTGCAATCGCATATATTTTTTCATTTTTTGGATTTTTGTAAAGAGAAATCCCCATCAAATCTCTGAATTCATTGCCTGTTTCGCCTACAAAGATTTCAATACCTCCGCCGTCTATTTCTTTCATATCAGGTAGGCTAAAGATACGCAATTTGTGCGTAAACCTTTCGGAAGCTACGGCAATGTCTGTTTTTTTGCCATTCAAGACCAAGCCATATTCTATGTCCACGTTGTTGGGGCGTTTTAATCCGCTGATTACTTTGATGATTTTGCCTTGCAAATCATATACATATAAAGCCCCGTCCTTGTCTTTGTCTGTGCCTACGATGAGGCTTTTGCTAGGGTCTGTGGGGTGTATCCAGATGGCGGGGTCGTCAGTGTCGTGTTGGGCGGTATCAGTGATATAGACAGGCTTCAGCACTTCAGTATCTTGTGCTGTGGCAGTGCTGTCTTTATTTATTTGTGTACCACTGATTTCTTGGGTTTTGTTGCTGAGGTTTTTACTACAGGCAGCCAATGAGCCTATCATTAAGAGTATAAAAATTTGATTTTTCATTGTTTGTTAGAGATTAAGTGATGAATTAATGAATTAAAGATTGTAAAAAAAGCCCTATTTATGCAACAGGGCTTTCAGGATTTCATAAATTAGTAAATGTGATTTTTAGAAATTTGCTTACACTTTGGCAAGATGTTCCACTTTTTGGAAAAGAGGAACATCTTATTGCCCTATTGCTTGAACAAGTCGAATTTCAAACCGAAGTTAAAGCGTACATTGTAAAACTCTTCTTGCTGTGTGCGTTCTCTGATGCCTTGGTAAAAGCGCAAAGGCTGATTGGTAAGGTTATTTATCTCAGCAAATATACGGAATTGCTTGGTGAAAGCATAAGAAGCATTTACATCAAGGAAGGTCTGGCGGTCATAGTATTCATCGGCAAAGCTACTTCCTGCGATGGCGTTGATGTAATCACTGGCATAGTTTAGTGAAACACGTGCCACCAGCTTTTCAGTTTCGAAGGAGAGGGAAGCATTGAACATGTGCTTGGCAGTACCAGGCAATCTCAAATCATCATTTTCACGTCCTTCTACTCCTGTGGTGCTTGACTCTGTGAAGGTATAATTCAGATAAATACCCAAGCCTTTCAAAGCACCAGGTAAGAAATCAAACTGACGCTGGACGGATGTCTCAAAGCCAAATACACTGGCTACACCACCGTTTTCAGGTCTTTGAAAAAGTGTAACCAATCCGAAATCGGGGTCTGTAAAGTTTTGCTGTGAGCGTGTGTAAATAAAATTGCTGAGGTCTTTGTAGAAAACACCTCCAGAGACAATCCCTACAGATTTGAAATAATTTTCAAACATCAAATCAAAGTTCATGGCTGTAGTAGGTCTCAGCTCAGGGTTGCCACGCACAAGTTCTTCATCATCAGGGCTGAATGCTGCAAAAGGCACTAAGTCAAAATAATTAGGTCTAGCAAGGGTATTTGTCCAAGCGAAACGCAAGATGCTATTTTCAGAAATATCATACTTGAGGTGTACTCCAGGCATAATGTTCAAATAACTATCCTTCACTACGGGAGTTCTGGTAGCAATTTCATTGTCAATATCATACTCAAAGCCTTGGTATTCAAGGTTTGTGTTTTCAAGTCTTACCCCGAATACAGCCGCTAATTTGTCGCTGAACTGATAATCTGCCATCACATAGCCCCCTGTGATCATCTCCTTAGCATTGTAGTTGCTAGTGATGTATTCCTCGAGTAGGTCTTGCTTTTCAAATAAACCTTCATTGCCAAAATTAAGATTTCCTAAAAACTCACGTGTTACAAAACGACCAGGGGCGTACTGTGGACCGTTCAGAAAGGTACGTTCGTTTTGTATGCTAAAAGGAAGGCTACCCAAGTCATTGCCATTGGGTGATAAATCTTGTAATGGCTCATAAGCATCATAAGAGTTAGTACGCTCCTTGTTTTTATTACGCAAACGCCCTCCAAATTTCAATACTCCTTTGTTTTGTGTAATAGGCAAGGTAAAGTCTAGGCGTGCGTTGAAGTCTTCTTCGAAGGTAGTGTTATTTTCCTCAAAAATTTCATTCAGCCCAATGCTTGCTTCATCATTGGGGTTTGCGAAAGTTACCAAGCTATTGAAAGGATCTCTGATATCTACTTGCACTGTAGCATTGCCTCTGTGTGTGATATAGCGTTCGTTAGGGCGGTCTTCGGAAGCACGTGCATAGGTAGTGTTCCAAGTCATTTTTAGTTTATTGAAGAGGTGATTTCCTGAGAGGGTAAAGTTCATCAGGCGTTGGTCTTCTAAGCGGCGTAGCTGCACACGGTCATTGTTTATGCCTCCTTTAGTCTGGATAGATGCACGTCCTCTTAATTGGTAGAGGTTGTTTTCTATCTCGCTGAAACGTGAAGTCGGGGTTACATTTCCTTCGTTATCAACATCACGATCTAGTCTGTCTATGCGCAAGCGGTATCTATTTTCCCAGTCGTCACGCCAGTTGTACATACCATTAAAAGTAATGCTGTGATTGGCATTGATGTCATAATCTAGAGCAAGAGAGATACTGCGGCGAATACGCTGCACATCATACTTACGTAGCTCAAAGCGGTCAATCACCACAGGATAATCAGGGTTCGTCGTTTGTACCCAGCGTGCTTCATAGTTGTCAGAGCCAAAGTTGTGGTTGTTGTAAGAAGCAGAAAGGATGACGCCTAGTTTGTTATTAAAAACTCTATCACCAACTATCAATGCACCTGTCCAGATAGGTTTTTCGGAAAGGAAGTTATAGCCCGAAGCTAAAGTACTTGAGATACGCAACCCGTCAGGAGCTTTTCGAGTAACAAGGTTTACAGAGCCTCCAATGGCATCAGCATCCATATTTGGCAGCACGGCTTTGTTTACCTCAATGGTCTGAATCATATCAGCAGGGATTAAATCCATCTGTAGGCGGCGGTTGTCCCCTTCGGCAGAAGGCATACGCTCGCCATTGATTTGTACAGAGTTTAGCTCAGGTGATAGACCACGGATGATAATATCACGGGCTTCGCCTTGGTCATTTTGCATTGTGATACCAGGGATACGCTTCATAGCATCACCGATGTTGGCATCAGGGAAGCGTCCGATTTGGTCGGCAGCCACGATGTTGGTAACATTGATGTTGGTGCGCTGTTGGTTCAAGGCTTTTGCTTGCCCTTTAAGGCGGTCTCCAAGTACTAGGATTTCCTCGCCAATCATTACGCCGGGCTTAAGCTCATAACGGAGTGTAGTGGTCTGCCCTTCGGTAACCGTAATTTCTTCCTTGATTTGATTATAGCCAATAAAAGAAACTTGAAGTGTCTGTGTGCCTGTGGCTACACTGAAAAACGTAAAATCTCCATTTACATCAGAAGCCACTCCTAAGCCAATCGATTGTATGATTACACTTGCACCAGGAAGCCCCAATCCATTTTCATCCACAATACGACCTTTGACACTGCCCGTCTGGGCAAATGCCATTGTGCCAAGACTTATGCTCACAAATAATAGTAATAATCTCTTCAACATATAAATTATTTTTAATTATAAATAAATAATATGCAAGGTTAGCAACAGATAAAGTCTTATTCAAGAGAATGTAAGAAGCATGATTATTAATTAATCTGATGCCGATAACTGTAACATTTCAGTAATCTTAAATGAAGATTGGCTTAATGTATAGCCTTCTGCCCACAAAAGTAGCAAGTCTGATGTGAGTCTAAGACTAGACCATGTGTGCGTTTTTTAGAAGTTGAGTGAATACATAAAAGCGAGCATAGCAAGTCTTTATGGGCATAAAAAAACGCCTTTGCCAGTCTCCCAGACAGCAAGCTGAAGGGGAAAACCAGCAAAGGCGAACTTACCAATACACTCAATCTTGATAGCCTATATTTTTACATCAATAGAAAAACCTTTGTTTAGATTGTCAGGGATATTGATAGAAGCTCCTAACATCTTGGCATATTTAGCAGCTTCTTGCATATATACAGAGTCTGTGATGGTTTTAAAACTTAGGTTGTTTTCTTTGACAATATGCACCCACTGCATCACATATAAATTTTTGATATTGATGATGATATTTCTTGCTTCTTTATGAAAAGTTATTTGAATCATATTATCTACTTGGGCATTGTTTTGTAACAGCAATAGATTGTAGATTAACAACTCAAATGTAGATTTATCGATTTTAAGTTTTAGAGAGTCTTGTTGATAGAGTATTTTGTTTTTGTTTTTAACAAATTCACTTAAAACACTGCTCTTGGCAAAGGCAAGGCTCGTCTTTATATCAAATTCAGATTCTTGAGTAAGACTAGATTCTCCTCCCTTGCTCACTGAGTTTACTGTCTTTTCTTTTTCTTTTATCAGCGTTTTTAGTTCACTGTTGATTAATAAGGTTTCATTGATTTGTAGATTAAGTGCTTTGTTCTTTTTCCTTAGTTCTATCAAAGTAACCACATTATTAGACAAAACTTTCAAGAGTTCCTTGTCTTCTTCTGACAGTTCACGGGGTTTGCTATCAATGGCACACAAAGTCCCGATATTAAAACCATCTTCTGTTTTGAGTTGTGAACCTGCATAAAATTGGATGTTTGGACCAGATGTAACCAACGGGTTGTCAAAAAAACGTTCGTCTTCAAGTGTATTATTGACTACAAATACATCTTCATAATTGATGGCATGTGCACAAAAAGACACATCTCTTGAGGTTTCTGAGGCTTCTAGCCCTACACGAGATTTAAACCATTGCCTGTCATTATCTACCAGACTTATCAGGCAGATAGGTACATCTAAGATTTTGGCAGCAATTCTTGTGATATTATCATACTCTTGCTCTGAAAGGGTATCAATAATATCAAATTCATTGAGTGCTGCCTGACGCAGTTCTTCATTTTGTGGAATTTTTGGAGTAATCATAAGTTTGATAGTTTTAGATTCAGAAACGATGTTTTTTAAGGTGTCTTTTGGTCATAAAATTGGAGAAAAACTGTATCATCATCAGGACAATCATAATACATAACGGTGGGACTTATTATCTCAATAGATAAATTAATTGGCAAAAAATGAGAATGATAATAAGTAGTCTTTTTGAAGAAATCAAGATAGAATCAGTATTCAAACTGATTCTGACTGTAAAATTAAGTGATTATTGTAGCAATTCCAAATAGTCATTTGTTTTATAGGTGAGCTACCATCTTGCTTTATGCTGTTAGAGAAAGACCAGCTAAATTTATTCTATCAAGGGCAGTTATTTGGTCTTTGGGAAGGGAGGGGTACGATAAAACTGCCAATTTAATGTCCAATCATCACTTGGCTATTTAAGTAAAAAAGATAGGAGTAAGAATATAAAAAAAGCCATTTCTAAGAGTTTAGAAATGGCTTTGAGATAATTTGTGTCAAATGAGCAGCTTATCCTCCAAAATCATCAAATCTGATGTTTTCATCGGGAACGCCCATTTCGTCTAGCATTTTCAAGACAGCAGCATTCATCAAAGGAGGGCCACAGAGGTAGTACTCTATCTCTTCGGGCTCAGGGTGCTTGTCTAAGTATTGTTTTTGGAGTATTTCGTGGATGAAGCCAATGTAGCCTTCTCCTTTGTCATCATTGATGTCTTCTTTGACCTTCCAGTTATCTACCTCTTCTGCCATTTTCTTATCAGAAAGTGCGATGTGGTATTTGAAGTTAGGGAAGTCTTTCTCTATATCACGGAAATCTTTGGTGTAGAATAGCTCACGTCTTGAGCGGCCTCCATACCAATAAGATACTTTACGGTCTGTTTTTTCAGTATGGAATAAATGGAAGATGTGTGAGCGAAGAGGCGCCATTCCTGCACCACCACCGATATAAATCATCTCACGTTGTGTAGGATTGATGTGAAACTCTCCGTAAGGGCCAGAGATGGTTACCTTATCACCAGGTACACAAGAGAAAACGTAAGAAGAGCAGACTCCAGGGTTTACGCTCATCCATTTGTTATTGGCTCTATCCCAAGGCGGCGTAGCGATACGGATATTGAGCATAACGATGTTTCCCTCTGCGGGGTGGTTTGCCATTGAGTAAGCTCTGAACTGAGGTTCAGGGTTTTTCATTTTTAGTTCCCATAGATTGAAATTATCCCAGTCTTCTTTGAATTTTTCGGGACCATCAGGGTCGTTAGGGCGAGGGGCAATGTCAAACTTTTTAAAATCTACTTCTATTACAGGCACATCTATTTGAATATATCCACCTGACTCAAAGTGAAGGGATTCTCCTTCGGGAAGTTTTACCACAAATTCTTTGATAAAAGTAGCTACATTGTAGTTAGAGACCACTTCGCAATCCCATTTTTTAATACCAAAGATTTCTTCGGGGATACGGATGTGCAAATCTTGCTTTACTTTTACTTGGCAAGCTAGGCGTACATTGTCTTTGCGCTCTTGCCGGCTAAGATGCCCTACTTCTGTAGGAAGTACATCCCCAGCACCATCTTCTACGATACATTTGCACATAGCACAAGTGCCACCACCACCACAAGCTGAGGGCAAAAACATACTCTCTTGAGCAAGTGTGGTAAGCAAGGTAGAGCCTGCTGCCACTACACGTGGATTTGCTTCATCTCCATTGATGATGATTTTAACTGGACCACTCTGCACCAATTTAGATTGGGCAAAAAGCAGCAAAGCAACCAATAATACGATTACTGCTGTAAAGGCTATTATGCCAGATATTAGGGTAAGTTCCATAAATCAGTTTATTTGTCTTAGAAATTCGTTTCAAATTTAGTGCATAATCAGAAAATAAAGTGAAAAAACTTTATTTTTATGATTATTTTTTCAACTCGGTGTACGTCCAAAAAGTTAGACGAAATGGCGTTTTTTTACATAAATTAGCCTAAATAGTAGATAATCTGGGCTTTTTTCACTCTTTTTTGATTATTTGAAAACATATCAGCGTTCTAGGGTGTCTTTTCAATGCCTGTCTGAGGTGCTTTCTGTGGCTTTGTTTTTTTTGAATACCTTCCAAGATAAATGCAGCACAGAGCAAATAAAAGGGAGGTACATCAGGATATACACAGCATTGTGTTTGTCTTCAAGATAAGCTCTATAAGCATAGCTGCTTTTGTAGCTGTCTTGCATACCTTGCTCATATTTTCGTTCATAATGTGCCTCAGCATATTTTCCTCTAAATTGGCTTTCTTTGATACTTGCTTCAGGGATTGATTTTTTAAAGAAGAAGAGATGATAAGGAAAAGTAACTAGAAGAAGAAGAACTTTATTCCCAAAATTGACAAGCAGAAAATATTGGCTCAACTGGTGAAAAAGAAGAATGACAGGCACAAAAACTAACAACAAGGGTCTTCTCCAAGCTCCTATAAAAGCCAAGCACTGCATCAGAATCGTCAAGACTACCAATATTTGAAATACATAACGATACTCAAATGCAAGTGAGGCAGGCGAAATATCCAAGTCTGCTGGATAAAAGTGCATAAAACTCGTCAGCCAAAAAGCATCTACCGAAAGCCAAGTCAAAAAACCATCTTTCTCAAAATATTGGTTCCAAGGGTGATACAGCAACATAGGGTAGAGCTTCCAGTAGCCCGCCAAAAAATAACTAAATAACAAACCCGTAAGCAGCATGTCGTAGCTTTGTGAAGTGCTTCGCCAAGCCGAGGACTTTAGCTTAAGTGAGGGGAAAGCAAAAATCCAAAGAAACAAAAGCAACATCAGAAAACGATCACCATGGCCATGGTAGCCAAAAGACTCCTCAGGGAGCTTGAGCAGTGCCACTCCTACAAACAAAGTAACTCTCAAAACAATACTCCCCGAATACTTCCAAAGCAATATTGCACTCAGTACTGTGGGTATCAAAAGAGCATACCAGATTTCTTCTCGGAGCATATACTCAAGAAAATAGCGTGCTGTGAGGCTTTGTGCCGTAAAAAAATCAAGAGAACGACTCGGAAATACAAACACTCGGTAGCTTAGTCTTTTGTAAATCCAAAAAAGAACATATACCAATAGCAACTTGTCAGCACAATAAAAATTGACCAATTTACGCCAATCTCTTCGGGATTGGTAAGCAGGGCTGAGGCTTACTGCCCAGGCGGGCTGACTACTCAAAAAGGACAAAATCTTCTCTAGATGTTTCATGCTGACCTCTGATTATTTTTTGGGGAGAATAAATCTCTCTCACAATTTTAAAATTATGCACTTCGAAAGGAAAGAATGTAGATATCTCTTCTTTTAACTGAGCAGCAGAATAAACTTTTGACTCGTATTTTTTTAAATATATCTCAAATTGGGTTTGGTATTTCTTCAAGGAAAACACTTCCCAATTAAGGTTTTTTTGCTTTTTATAAGCCAATAAAAAACGCTCTTTGGGGACATCCATTTCAGGAAAAGGCATCAGCCGCCAGTTATAAAAAGGGTAAAGCTCTCCCATTTGGGGGTTTTTCTGGCTGTGGTGTGAGCCAAGGTTAAGTAATACACTCAGCAATACGAGTAATGCCGTGCCTATGAATCGCTGTTGTGCTGAAATCTTTGGCATAATAAGATTTTTATATTTAATGACTCAATGAATGCTTTTTTGATACTGACAGAATAGCTAAAACCATTTCTAAAATCTTTTTTTAAGAAGGTGCTTTCTTCTGTGTATCTGTTACGAACAGTGCACCCGTAAATTGATTTATTTTTTGGTTTAAATGTTTCTTGTGAAGCTCGGCATCTGGGTATTCAGGGCTCAGACTTTTTTGCCCAGGAAAATCCTCAATGCGCAGACTTTGTGTAGGAAAGGCAAACCTTACGCCCAGTGTCTTGGCAAGCCTCAACACGGCAAGCATGACTTCTTGCCTAGCTTTGAGCTCTGCCCCCCAGTCTGGCACTTGAAAAAAAATATAAAACAATACATCTAAAGACGCTGCATTAAACTGATTCAGGTAAATATGGTAACTGTCTTTGCGTGTATCAGGGTGCTTTTGCACTATCTGGTGAAGCCCCTCTATGAATGCCTCTATCAACTCAGGAGGCGTGTCATAAGTCAGGGCAAGGCTTGTGCGGTAGCGGCGATAGACCCGCAGACCCATATTGTCTATGGTCATGTCAGCCAAACGCCCATTAGGGATATAAATCAATGAATTGTGAAAGGTGCGTACACGGGTAGAGCGAAAGCCCACTTCTTCAATAGAGCCATCTATATCATTGGCTACTATCCAATCTCCCACCTGAAAAGGACGGTCTAAGAAAATAGTAACAGAGCCAAAAAGATTCTTAATGGTGTCTTGTGCAGCCAACGCAAAGGCAAGCGTGCCTATGGAAAGCCCTGCTACAAGTGCTGTGATGTTAAACTCTAAATTTTGTAATACATACAAGCTACCTACCAAAAAAACCACAATTTTAAGACTCTTGCGGATGAGAGGTGCAAGCTGATCATCTAGCGTACTGCTGGTACTCTCTGCATGCCTTTGGATAAAAACACTTATAAAATCGATGATTCTGAAGCCTATCATAATCACATAGATAGGAATGGCAGTACGGAAAAATAAGAAAATAACCCAACTCATAGAAGTAGGCAGACTCAGCACAGGGATAAGCCAAGTAAGCACTAAACAGACCAGCAGCAGGCTCAGAGGGCGGGCAATGGGTTGCAGGAATTTCTTTGCCAATTCGGTACGGATGCGTGAGAAAAACCGCATCAAGACATTGCCCAGCAAAAAACTCAGCAGTTTGTGTAGCAAAAAAGTAAATATACCCAGAATAAGCAAGCCGATGTATTGCCAAGTGTTAAGCCCTAAGAATTTTTTGTTTGCACCCTTCGGGATGAGGTTAAGCAGCTTGTCTAGCCCCATCGGATAGACCTGTGCATGCAGTCTGGAGATTGATTTGACTGTTTCGGAAGAGAAAAGCCAGATATTTCCTACTTTTTCTACATAAATCTCAGGAGTAGAAGCAAAGAGTACATAGCGTTTTTTTTGGCTCAGTGTGTCCCCATAGTCGGGGTCTCTGGGCAGTTCATCCAAATTTACAAAAAGTCCTTTGCCGTCTAAGATTTGAATCAGCTCAATGGCAAGGTTTTCTTTGTCAGCTTGTGAATGTGTGTCCGTATTCAGTGTGCGTGCAGCCAGAGAGGGGTTGAAGTTATCAGATTGCAGATTATCTAAGAAAGTAAAAATCGTGTGGTAAGGAGATGTCAGCTGATAAGCTTCTTGGGCAAAAAGTCTGGAGGGGATAAACCAAAGTATACCAAACCCTAAAATCAACAGTAGCTTTGTGTGTTTTTGTGAAGTGTGCATGCAGTTTAGGATGTTTTAAGAAGTATGGATAGACACCTTTAAATAGGATGTACAAATATAAAAAAAATGTGTTGTCTATCCAATCTATGAGGATGACACACATTTTTATTTTCTAGCAAAATACATCTTCTTACTCCTTAATCTTTGACAGGTGCAGGGCTTATCTCTGCCAGAAGTATCCAAAAAGCAGTAACCCAATAATAGATCACCCAGTTAATGATGCCCAATAATTTAGAACCATCTTCTAAAAGTGAGCGGAGACCTTGCTGCTCGAGCACTTCGTATTTTACCAAGATAGATTGTGACACATCAGCCAAAACCATAAATGCCAAAAAACCAACAGAACTTGCTAAGATAAACTTGGCGGGGTTAAGCAAGAAAGCATGAAATTTATAAAAATAAAAAAGTGCAGCGATGCCATAAAAGGCAAATACAGCGAACTCAGGCACGCCCAGAAAGCGAGGAATTATTTTTTCGTGTAAGAGAAAAAAATCATCCAAACCCAGCATCAGGCTAAACAGTGCCGAAAAAAATAAAAAATAACTGGCTCGCTTTGCTGCCTTTGTGTGATACATCAGGAAAGAGGCAAAAAGCAAGAAAGAACCCGTAGCAATCCATAGAAAAACCCCAATATTAGAGAATATCCCAAAATAGACAGGAAAATCACCTTTCGCCATGATATCTCTTGTAAGGATAGAAAAATCAATGTTTTTCTTTTGACAAAGTAAAAATGCACCTATTAATATCAGTGGTGCAGCTATATTGCTAAACAATGCAAAATATTTTGCTTTTAGGATTTTCATTTTCATTTGTGTAATAAGTGTATAGTTTTAAGTAAAGTTGTTAATACGCTAATTATCGGTAAATTATAAAACATATAGTATAAACCGAATATATTTGGGTATTGATTATTTAGACATATTTGTTTTTAAGATATTTACAAATGTTTGACCAAAGTTGAGATATACAAAGTATGCACAAAGAAAAAAACTTCTGTGTGTTTATATGCCTAGACAATCAATATTTATTTAGAAAATATTCTTGAATAAGAATATACAGAAAAGCTGAAAGAAGGCTACATCAAGGCTAAAAATTTTCAATTCTTTTTGAAAGTTCCATAAAAACACCCTAACTTTGTACTGGACTATTAAGTATCGAATCAATCGTCTATAATTTGAACTCTAGAGAAATTTCTTTTTATATTGGGATTGTAATTCCCAACTTTTTAAGCATTGCATTAATTGCCCTAGTAGCCCTTATACATTCAGAGGTATATTACCTCACGGGCTCTTTGCTTTGGGCAAGTTTTGGCGTAATCTTATCCATCGGGATAGGCGTTAGTGCTTATCTTTGGCATTCTCTTTCACTGCCTCGCCAAGAGTTTTTCAAATATACGCTACTCAATAGCCTAGTAGCTTTATTTTGGCTGATGCTTTTAATTCTGTAGTTTTTTTTGATATTTGGGTCAGCATCACCTCTTTTTAGAGATATTTTTAATATGAATTTAGAAGAAGCAAAAGAACAGTTTATACAGACTTGGGGCACTCTAGGCACTAACTGGGGCATTAACCGCACCATGGCACAGATTCACGCTTTGCTCATGATAGCCCCTGAGTCTTTGAGTACAGAGGAAATCATGGAGGAGCTAAACATATCAAGAGGCAATACCAATATGAATATCCGAGAGCTTATCTCTTGGGGCTTGGTACACAAAGAACTAAAAGCAGGAGAGCGGAAAGAGTACTTTGTGGCTGAGAAAGATATATGGGAAGTGGCACAGTGCATCGTCAGAGAGCGTAAAAGGAGAGAACTAGACCCCATGCGCAAAGCCATAGAAAGCCTTGGGCAAGTAGAAGGAGACCCCAAAGACCCCAAAATCAAGGCCTATCTGGCAGTGGTGCATGACATCCAAGGGCTTTCTACGATGGCAGACAGTGTATTGAGCAAATTTACGGTGATGGATAAGAATTGGTTTGTCAAAAAAATCCTAAAACTATTTAGTTAGTATTTGTCTGCTAGGTTTTTATCAATGGCATAAATGCTCACTTGTTTTGCTCCTTCCTCATCATATTTGAATTTATTTTGGAGATTCTTGATGAGTGTCTGAACATCCTGCTTGATTCTTTTGTCATATTTTTCGAAGCTTTTTTTGCCATAGTCTAAGATAGCCCTTCTAAAGTTTTCATTGCTTAGATAGACAGCCAGCACATTCTCTTTCAGATTTTGGGTATATTTTTCAAAGAGTTTTTTGAATTGCTGTGATTCTGTAAGGGCTCTCCCCTCGAGCTGTAGCTCTTGGGCAAGTGTCTCGGTGATGTATTCGGTCAAGACATCCCTTCTGAAAGATATTTGTGTTCTGCGGCTGCTGTCTGCACCCAAAATGATGGTCTCAAACTTTCTGAAATACTCTTCTGTAATCTCTAATATATCTTGGGTGTAGGGGCTTGTCTTGGTATCACCTATCTCAAAATTAATCGCAAAGAGGTAGTTTTGAATGTCCTTGGAGATATTTTCGTGGTTGTAGGCATAGATAGATTCTTTGATTTGCTGCAAAACCTCAAAATCATACAAATCTCTCAAAGACTTGATAAAGCCTTCGGGCAACTCTTCATGTAAGGGATTTTTACTAAAATAGGCCTCTACCGTGTCCATTGTGATGAGCTTATCTCCTTTGCCATATTTTGTAAAAAAGCTATTGAATATATTGAGAGATTGCCTGCCCGAGAAGCCAAAATGCCCTTCAAGCTCAGACTCTTCCATGATTTTCTTTTGGGTGCGCTGGTCAAAACGCTTGAGGTCTTCATCAGAGAGCCAGTTAGGGATATTTCCTGCATAGATTTCCATCTTAAGCAAGAGGTAGTTTTCATCTAAATATTTGCTGTATCTTTCAGGGCTTTTAATCCATTTTCGGATGGTCGGGGAGTCTTGGTGGAGGCGAGAAGACACAATGATTTTGGCGATATTGTCAAGCACTTGGGGCAAAAAAAGCTGGTCTATGTTTTCCCCAAATTTATTGTGGTAGATGCGTACTTCAGTCTTGTAGTCCAGCACATAAGGCACATTCAGATTAATGATTCTGTCTTTGAAAGAAGGAATGTCTTCATAATGAAATTTATCTTGCGGATTGACCAAGCCCACAAACAGAGATTTGATACGCTCTTCTATCAGCCCTACCTTGTGCACTCCATCACTGATGATGCCGTGTAGCTTCATAAGTCTTTTCACATTGTGCTCCTTGATGTCCATCAGTGCCAAGATGCCATTGTTGGTGCGGGCAAGGTTAGAGTGAATATAATTGACCTTGTCAGTCTTGAGCAAGGCATTGAGCATACTCTGTATGGTGGGGCTGGTGATGTAGCCCTTGTAGATAGGGTCACTGGAGTTAAATACGGTTACCCCTTCACCAAACTGACGGTTATAGACTGCCTTACGAGCCCCTGCCATCTCCAGAACTGCCAAGGGGTCTGCTAAAATATCCAGTAAATGGGTGTAAAGTGAGGTACAGATGCTACAAGCCGTATCTTTGAGCACCCACTCATATTCTTTTTCGTGAAAGAGGGCTTCTTTGAAGGCTTGGTCGGTGATGAGCTCGTCTAAAAAATCAGCCCTGAAAGACTTGGGAATCAGCAAGATAGGGTGGTCATGGTTGGGGCAAGAAAACTCTACAAACTCTACTGGAAAGCTTTCTGTTTGGATTTTAAAAGGTGTATAACGTGCCTCTGTTTCAGGCTCATCATTCTCAATACTGAGGTGCTGCACCAAAGAATCTATGTATTGGTAGCCGCCCAGTTTTGCTACATTGAGTTTCCAATGCACTTCATAACTTGTGCCAGCTTGGGTGTGGGCATATGCTTCAAATTTTTGGAGTAGGTTATTCAAAAAGGTGCTTTTTCCGCTGCCAGGCGGGCCTTCAAAGAGGAATATATTTTTATTTTGGACACCTTTTTTAAAGCCATCTGTGAGCTTCATAAACCTGCCTGCAAAGAGCCTGTCCGAAAAAAAAGGATTGTCACAGTCTTTCTCAAACAGATTGGCATATTGATATTGCTCGAGGTGCATGAGTTGCTCATCGGAGCTTTTTTCATTTTTAGGAGAATCCACATAAAAATGCACCATGTCATAGAAGAGCTGAAAAATATCTCTAAAAATATGTGTGGGTTGCTCTTTGGCAAGGTCTAAAAACGCCTCAAAATTCATAGAGGGTCTGAGCTCCTTGTTGCGGAGCTTCTCGCCAAGTTGATGAAGTGCTTTGCGGGTATGTGTCATGGCAGTATAATTTAGGGTAGTGGGCAGGTGTTTTTTCTAAGTTGGCCTGTGCTATTTTTAGGAATAAGATTTTGAAAATCAGTAGGTTACAATAAATCCCAACATTCCACCGAAAGCCCAGCCTTGCTCACACAAATATACCTTACGTTAAAGAATAAGACAACTACTTCTAATTTATACGATATAGCACTGCTTAAAGTATGCGAAAATAATTTTACTGTTTACTTAGGGCTACATCTTGCTAAGCAAGGCTACTCCAAAAATCAGGGTCTTGAGCTATAAATTTCTCAAAAATGGGGACGTGTATCACCAGTTCACCCACATACATCACTTGGAAGAGAACAAAATTTTGCTCTTTTTGTAGGGTGAGGTAATTGATATTCCCTCCAAACTGAAATTTGGGTGAAGATGAGATGATTTTCTCAAAAATCATCTCATTGTTTTTAATAATGGCATAGGAGCTACCCAATACACTTAGTTGCAAAAAAATATTTTCGTCTTCTGCCACTACATCCATTATTTCTACTGCAAAGAAACTTCTTCTTTCTTTGTAAATTCCTTTTGAATGGATGAGTGGCGTAAGATTATCTAACATAATTCAGTTTTTTTAGCACTGATAACTGCTTACCAATTGCTTTGGTTTTATTTTGCTTTTGGCTTGGCACTTGTTTTTGTAGCTTTGGCTGCAGATGGTTTTTCTGCTCTATTGTTTACAGGCTTCTGCCCAGGGTTGTCTGCTTTCTTGCCTTTTTTTACTTCGGTTTCTTTCTTGCTTTCTTCTTCTTCTTCATCCACTACGAGGAGTGTATCAAAGGTTTCGGGAGAAAACTGAAAAATAATGCCATACCAAGACACGAGTTTTTTCATATCTGACATAAACACCCTGTTTCGGTCATATTGGGGGATAATCTCTTCCATAAAGCTGATGAGCTCAGACTCTTCTGATTTTTTGTGTACAGGGATTTCACCGTTGTATTTTTGGTGTATGTTGTATAGTGCTTGTTCTAAAAGAATCACTCCCTCCTCGTCAGTGGTGTAGATAGAGATTTCTTTGAGCAGAGAGACACGGTGGGAGATACCCATAGAGCTGCGTTTTTTTTGCTCGTCTAGTGTCTCCACGATGACTCCTTTGGGTGTAGATTTTAAGATTTTGTAAAGACCAGGCTTGCCTGATATTGCGGCGATTTCTTTTAATTTCATAGAGTACTTGATACTTTTGGTTTTAACTTTAAGAATTTAGTTTATAAATCTAAGAAAGGTTTTTGGCGTAATTTATTTTATTTTTTGAATAAAACAGAGTGGCTATTGATTTGGTGGATGTATCTTAAAATTTCTTCACAGCCTTCACCTGTAGTGGCAGAGGTAACAAAAAACTCAGGCAGTTCTTCCCATTCTTGTGACATTACTTCTTGATACTCTGCCACAAACTTTGTTTTCTGGGCATTTTTAAGTTTATCTACCTTCGTGAAGACCATCACAAAGGGTATGCTTTGCTCACCCAAAAACTGCATAAAATCCAAATCAATGGCTTGTGGCTCTAACCTTGAGTCTATCAGCACAAAGAGTGCGTGGAGGTTTTCTCTGCCTGTGATATAATCCTGAATCATATCACCAAAGACCACCCTCTTGGTTTTGCTTACTTTGGCATATCCATACCCTGGCAAATCCACCAAATTCCAATTACCATTGATGAGATAATGGTTAATGAGCTGCGTCTTGCCTGGAGTCTGTGAAGTCTGGGCAAGATTTTTACGATTGACTAATCCGTTGATTAAGGAAGACTTGCCCACATTGGATCGGCCAATAAAGGCATACTCAGGTCTGTCTGCGGGGGGGCATTGCTCAGTGTTGGTACTGCTTTTTACAAATTCTGCTGAGATAATTTTCATACTTCTCTTTTTTCAATTCTTAATCGGCGTGCAATTTACGTATTTTGTACCAAAAAATAATTATTTAGCTAAAATCAGGGTGCTGTCGGCGTAGATTATCACAAATAATGCCTGTAGCCATTGCTACATTGAGTGATTCAGCAGCACCGAATGAAGGGATTTTTACCTGGGCATCACACAGGTTTTGTACTTCTACAGAGAGGCCCTTAGATTCATTGCCCATCAAGATGATTCCTCGTGGGCTAAAATGAAACTGGTGGATGCTTTCTCCTTGAAGTGTAGCACCGTATTTGGGTAAGTCTTGATTTTGAAGATAGGCTGCAAGCTGCACATAGGCACACTGCACCCTCAAAAAAGAACCCATAGAGGCAGCAATCACTTTGGGGTGATAGACATCCACAGTGTCAGTAGAGCAGATAATATGCGTGATGCCATACCAATCGGCTATTCTGAGTATCGTGCCGAGGTTGCCAGGGTCTTGGATGTGCTCTAGTGCCAGGGCATAGTGTTTGATAGATGCTGAGGCTTGTTTTTGAGGCATTTCGAGGATTGCAAGGCATTGTGTATTGGTGCTAAGGCTGCCCGCCTTGCTGAGTTCGTTGCCATCTGTGATTTGATAATCTATCCCCTGTGCTTCTAGCAGGCTTTGGTGCTTCTCTACGAATGATTCGGTACAATAAAAATGAAGTAGTTTCCAGCCTGCCTCTATGCTTTCCAGACAGATTTTTTCTCCTTCTACCAGAAAGGCTTGGTGTAGCTGTCTGTACTTTTTGAGCTGCAGCGCACCGATAAATTTAAGCTGTGCTTTGGAGAGTTTGCTCATTGAATTTCGGGTTTTTTGAGCAATATTTTATTTCTACTTTTTTGCATCACCCAAGAGGCAATGGTATCTGCCCAGACAGCCGAAGACCTCCGAGTAGGGTGTGCACCGTCTCCTTTTCTTTCAAAAGTCAAGTGCCTAGATTCAAAAAATCTATCTTTGCCCACATTTTTGATAATCAAATCATTGATGCCTGTATCCTTTGCCCAGTTGGGAGGGCCTATCCAGATAAACTTGCTGTTGCCTGCCTGTCGCACGATGTCTTGGATGTATTTTTCTCTTTCTTGTATATTTCTGATAAAAAGCTCATTAGAACCTGTGGTAAAGAAAACATAGTCAGGTTCGTATTTTTTGATAAGTTTTTGGAGACTGTCAGACTCACTCCACCAGAGTGTAGAGGAGCTATACCAGATGACCGTCTTGAGCTCATGTTTGTTATAAGCAGCATAATCTCTGAACCTAAACATCAGCTCTTCGCACATAGAATCACCCGTGAGCAAAATGGTATGCGAAGAGGTATCAATCTCTTGAGCCGTAGAATCTATCACTACCAACACCGAGTCAAGTACTTCTTCAAAATAGGTTTGGTAGTTTTCTGCCAAAAAAGGTCTGCTAGGCGGAGGGCTTATAAAATCTTTCAAGGCAGACTTTTTGACACTGACCTCAAAGTTTATCTGCTGCTCAGTCACTGAGTACAGCATCAGTGCCCCCAACGCAATGGCGACAATGGCGATGACTTCTAGCAGAGGTTTTACTTCTTTCATAGGTTTTGGTCAGTGTTTGGTTAAAATTTTATTGTTTTTTTTGGGCAAAAAGCCATTCACGTAGCTTTGCCTCTTGGTAGGCAGGCTTCCAGCTATCATGCCCCACACCTTTATATTCTGTATATTGGGGGCTTCCTCCTAGCTGCCTGAGTGCCTGAATCATATTACGGCTTCGGCTTGGCTTCACGATTCCGTCCCTATCTCCGTGAAATGCCCAAAGAGGCAAATCTTTAATTTTAAATACCGTCTTTTCATCTCCTCCTCCACAGACAGGAGCCGCTGCCGCAAACAAATCAGGATAACGTGTGATGACATCCCAAGTAGCAAAGCCCCCCATAGAAAGCCCCGTAACATAAAGCCGAGTACTATCTATCGAGTACATACGCTGGATTTTTTTAATCAGCTCTATACTCATCTCCAGAGGGCGTGAGGGCTGAGCAGGCTGCGTATGTGCTTGGGCTGCCCAATCTACCTCTACCCAGCGGATACCCTCAGGGCACTGAGGCACGATGACAAAACAAGGAAAAGAAGCCCTTGCTTCTTCACTCCCCAAAAAATGGGCGAAGTGTGCCAGTGTAATTTCATTGTCAGTGCCACGCTCACCAGCCCCATGATAAAATATCACCAACGGGTAGGATCGGCCAGTATCATAGGCTAAAGGCTTTAAAAGCCTGTAAGGAAGTCGGTCTTCGCCAGATTGGTATTCTTCCACAGAAAAAGCAGGATGTTTAGACTGTGATTGCAGCATCATGGGGTAAAAAACATTGAAAAGTAAAAGACACAAAAGCCATACTGTCATATTTTTAGGGAGCTTATTGATTTTTTGTAAATCCATGGGGTTTTATCATTTTAAGCAAAATTATGAATTATCCTTGAATTGATAGAACCATTTATAAATATTTTCGTAACTTTGTATTGAATAGTATAGGGTAATACACAGTACTAAATTTAACAACAAACAAGAATACATATGGAAATTTTTCATCTTATTTTCCGTCCCGAAGTAATGGTTTTCATGATTCCAATCTCTGCCATAGTGGGCGGGGTTTACCTGTCAAGTTTGAAGGTGAAAGCCAAAATGATGACCAGTAGCTTAAACAATGAAGAGCGTAAAATGCTAGGGCAGGTGATGCAAGAAAACCAAGAACTCAAAGAGAGGCTTGCTAATTTAGAAGACATCGTAACGAGCATAGACCAAGAGGCGCTTGATTTTAGCAGAAATGCACCCAGACCTCTGCCTCAGTCAAGGTCTTCTGCTGAGGAGGGTAAAAAACCAATGCCTGATTGAAATCTTTCTACAAAAAAACTACAAACAGGCATTTATCAACCACACGCCACAAGAAAGGCTTCGCTGCTGCATACCTTGTAGATTTACCAAGCCTTTCTTGTAGTGTCATTGTGATTTTTATAGAGGCTAGACTGTAGCTATGCTTCCTTTTTTAAGAAATCCGTCTAGCACATTGTCTTGCCAGAGTTTACGCTTAATCTTTAGGTAATTATCACCATACAATATCGTAAACAATTCTTCTGTTTCTATCCATTCCAAGGATTTCCCCTTGCACTGTTGGATTGCTTTACGGACAATCTGCTCTATTTGGGTTTGATTAATATCTTTCATAAAAAATGAATTTATTACTGAGATTACTTACTCACAAATCAAGTATGCGAAAAATAGACCAATACTTTTAATTAGCTTATTATCAAGATTTTAAAAGTATTTTTGAGATGCAAGTTTTCCAAATATGAAACAAACCTTACATCTCTGACACCTCCATATCAGAGGCTGAGACTCTTTCTACTTTTACTGCGAATGACAGTGTTTTTTGGGAAAGAACGAAAAATCTGCCCAAATCCAGACGATTTGAAGCTTGCCAAAGGAGTGTTCACTTTTTAGGGATGCACACCATAGGCAGATTAATGTAGTGATTTTTTTTTGAAAAAACTATTTTTTCTTAGAAAATATTTTGTTGCAGCAGTTTTCTCTTTCAAAACAAGCAGGTCTAAGAGTGATTGATAATGTGGCTTTCCTGATTTCTCATTTTTTTCTTTCCTAAGATTGGCTTTACTTTGCATTATCAAAGCATTGTATTCTACAACTTATCCAATCAAATAAATCAATGGCAGAAGCTTTTTTACTTTTAGAAGATGGCAGCTTATTTAAGGGGAAGTCCCTTGGCAAAATAGGGACTACCAGTGGTGAGTTATGCTTCAATACGGGCATGACAGGCTATCAAGAAATCTACACTGACCCATCATACTTTGGGCAAATCGTGGTCAATACCAATGCACACATAGGCAATTATGGCACTATCGGGGCAGACAATGAATCAGCACAAGTAAAAATTAGTGGAATGATTTGTAATGAGTTTTCTGTAACTTATTCAAGACTGACTGCAGATGCTTCTTTGCAGACTTACTTAGAAAGTGCAGGCACAGTCGGGATTTATGGAATAGATACACGTGCGTTGGTGCAGCACATCCGCAATAAAGGAGCAATGAATGCCGTCATTTCTTCTGAAAGTGGAGAGATAGATTTTTTAAGACAAAAACTCAAACAAACCCCCTCTATGGATGGGCTAGAGCTGGCTTCCAAAGTCAGTACTTCTGAGCCGTATTTCGTGGGCGATGCTGAAAACCCTTTGCGTGTGGCAGTCTTAGACTTAGGCGTAAAACAAAATATTTTGCTCAATCTAGCCAGTAGAGGTGCGTATTGCAAGGTTTTTCCTGCCAAAACTTCTTTTGAAGAAATGGAGAAATTTAAACCTAATGGCTATTTTATCTCTAATGGCCCTGGTGACCCCGCAGCCATGGACTATGCTGTCAAGACAGTCAAAGAGGTCTTAAATGCCAACAAAACTCTCTTCGGAATCTGTCTGGGGCATCAGTTATTGGCACGCTCCGTAGGAATCTCAACCTACAAAATGCACCATGGACATAGAGGTCTCAATCATCCTATTAAAAATCTAATCACGGGGCAGTGTGAGATTACTTCTCAGAACCATGGCTTCGGGATTAGCGAATTTGATGTAGCCAAGAGTGATGCAGTTACTCCTACACACGTGAACTTAAATGATAACTCTATCGAGGGAATCAAAGTGAAAGACAAAAAAGCTTTTTCAGTGCAGTATCACCCTGAATCTTCACCAGGCCCTCATGACTCGAGATATTTATTTGATGATTTTGTAAAAATGATGCAATCTTAGGCAAGAACTCAAAACGAACTTAGCTTGCTATTTTAATATAAATTACTGATAGTCAGGGGTTTGCATATTTTTAAATAATCAATCTTAAATTGTATATTTACTTAAAGTATTTTAAGTGTATATTTATGAAACGGAATGGCATCCACAATAAACAACTCCATATACCAATCAAAAAAACCTTATGCAAAAAGTAATAGAAACCTCTGACATCGCCCGCACCTACATCATGGGTACAGAAAAAGTGCAAGCACTCAAATCTATCTCTATTCAAATCAACAGAGGAGAATATGTGGCTTTTATGGGGCCTTCTGGCTCGGGTAAATCTACACTGATGAACATCATAGGGTGCTTAGATACCCCAAGCAATGGTACATACATCCTCAATGGCTCTGATGTGAGTGATATGAGTGAAGACGAACTTGCCGAGATTCGTAACAAAGAAATTGGTTTTGTGTTTCAGACTTTTAACCTGCTGCCCCGCAATACTTCTTTAGACAATGTGGCTTTGCCGCTCATATATGCTGGCTACAATAAATCTGAGCGAACGGAGAAGGCGCTCCAAGTGCTTGAGAGTGTAGGGCTGGGAGACCGAGCAAAGCATAAACCCAACGAACTTTCAGGAGGGCAAAGGCAGCGGGTAGCCATTGCGAGGGCTTTGGTCAATGACCCAAGTATCATCTTAGCGGATGAGCCTACAGGTAACCTTGATACCAAGACTTCTTATGAAATCATGGATTTGTTTGATGTGCTGCACAAAAAAGGCAACACCATCATCATGGTTACACATGAAGAAGACATTGCCAAATATGCACACCGAATCATACGCCTGAGGGACGGACTGATAGAAAGTGATGAAATCAACCAAGAGATTACCAAGCCCATCGTGCCCTCAAAAGCAGAGTAAACCAATGTTTAATTGATTTTTCTTTCAGTAAAATGAACCCCTAAGCCCGTAATGACCCAGTCATAGATGCGGTACTTCAAGGCTTTAGGCAGATATTTGAGCAGATTTTGAGGGCTGTCTATCAGTTTTACCCAATATTGCCGAGCAAAGAAACTATAGACTATATTTTTAGGGAAATCAGGCTTTATAGCAGTATATTGTGGGAAATCCTTGTATCGCTCGGGTGCTACTTGGCGCAGTTTAAGGTGAGATTTGCTATACTCTCTTTGTCTTTTGATGTAGCTTTGACAAGTGATAAAATCATCATGCCAGGCAATGATGTCAGGTCTGAAATAGATAGGAATATGGGCCTGCACCGCCTTGACAGCCAAGTCAAAATCTTCTGAATCTGTCAGTCGCTCATCAAAGCCCTCAAGTTTTTCAAAAAGAGCCTTTGGCATAGAGCAGTGGGCTGCCGTGAGAAAGGGCTGCTTAGGGTCTTGTCTTCCTTCCGTTTCAGGGTTGGAGGCCTCTTTGCTCCATTTTCTGCTCAAAAAACTTTTATAATATTGAATATCACTGCTCAAAATACGCTCATCTTCTAGGGTTGTGCCTACCAAAATACTGTCTGGATATTTTTCTGCGTGTGCGAGGTGCTGTGCAAGCACACTGGGTGTTGGCCGCATGTCATCATCAAAAAAGAACAAATAATCACCTTTGGCAGCGGCAACACCACGGTTGCGGCTGACAGACCTGCCGCCATTTGCTTGATAAATAATGTGTAGGTTATGAAAACTTTGTTTAATTTTGGTGAGTACTTCTTGAGTATTGTCAGTAGAGCCATCCACGACTACTATAATTTCGAAATCTTGGATACTTTGTTGTGACAAAGCTTCAAGAATGTGAGGGATTTTATTTGCTCCGTTGTAGGTCGGTACGATAATGCTGATGCGGTTTGCCAAGGTAATCTTTAATTTTGATTCAGATTCAAAGTTAGAAAAATTAGATTTCTTTTTGATAACAAAAGGCGTAAAAATGAGGTAATTAAAGAGGCACTGCCAATGCTGGGCATATTTACTTACAGATTGACAAATGTGTAAGCAAAATGAATTGTGATACAGCACCTGCAAGCACAGCTAAAATATAAATATTAAAACAGAAAAGAACAGAATGAGAATCGAGGAAGAAATCAACCAAAAGCAGTTTAGAGATATACAAGAAAAAGTAATGGTCAATGTGTTATTCACAGGCAATTGGCTACAAAACTACAACAATCAATTTTTAAAAGAGTATGACCTGACAGTGCAGCAATACAATGTGCTGCGCATCCTCAGAGGGCAGTTTCCTGCCAAGATAATGCTCAACGAAATACAAAGCCGTATGCTAGATCGCATGTCCAATGCTTCTCGTCTGGTAGATAAGCTAAAAAACAAGGCATTGATAGAAAGAAAATCATGCAAGGATGACCGCCGCAAGGTAGATATATGGATTACTGAGAAAGGGCTGTCTTTATTGGAGCAGATTGACCAGAACACCCCCCAATTTTATGAAATATTTTCTCGCCTCAGCGAAGAAGAATCTGAACAACTGAGTAATTTGCTAGACAAACTCAGAAGCTAAGTTTCAATAGATACCTTAATGACAAGCTCAGTTTCTTATTTTTTAGGAAGCTGGTGTCCCCAACGAATGGCCTCACTCTCATCCGAAAAAACACCCAAATCATAGCTAAAGCTTTGTTGCCTTCGGATGATATTCTCCAAATCAATGGCTGCCATGATGTTATGTCCATATGCTACCGAGACTCTCCTTAGACCTACCTGAGCGACTGCCTCTAAGAAATGACTTTTAAGCCAATCTGCACAGGAGGCAGTAATAGATGCTGCATAATTTTGGATGTTAATCACCACAATCTTTGCCTGAGTGGATTGTATGTAGTGTTTAAACTGGATTAATTCTTTTTTGAGTAGATATTCATTGATATATTTAGGAGATGCCTTTATCCAGACGTGTAGGTAGTCCTTTTCCGAATGATAAAACAGCGTACTGTGTTGTCTTTCTTGGATGCTTTTTTGAAGATTCATAGGTTTAACATTTGTTTGCTGTGGGTTTAATTCAAAGTATCTTGCTCAGTGTTTTGTGTTGATTTTTGTAAAATACAACAAAACATCCGTCATTTTTTTGACAGGGAGCTTATGCTTTCGCTTCCGAATGTATATACGGTTTTTACGCTATTAGAAAGTGATGATTGGGCCAAGTACGCTTGATGAGATGTGATATTTTGGATAGATGCACCACAAACTATATTTGATGGCACCACAAAATATGTATGGATTTATCATAAAAAATAACCGAAAATGTTTGATTTACTTAGGAGAGTGCCTAGAATCTATGATAAAGTTGGATTGCATGGACATAGTTCTTTTATTATATACAAATATACTATGACACAAGCTTTTGTATATTTAGTATAAATATAAATGTGATTTGTCGATGTATTTTGTTTGTTTATAGAATTAAAATGTACTGGAACATTGATTCATTCATTATTCTAATGCCAATAAAGCAAAAAAAAGCACTTTGTAAGAGAATGCTTTTTTTTGCTTGGTATTGTCCCAAAAAAATAAGATTTATCTAATTGGGACAAAGTCTATTTTGTAGAAAAATAATAAAAGCTGCCTAAGATAGTTTTTTGTACTTTTAGTCTAGCTGTGAAGCCAAGTGATGATAAGGCTTCACGATATTGGGGTCATAAAGCAGAGAAGGCTTGGCATCTGCTTTATCGGGGTAGTTTATCCTAGACAATACATACCTGATACTTTCCAGCCTTGCTTGTCGCTTGTCATTTGCCTCCACAATGACCCAAGGGCAGTGATGTGTGTGTGTTTGTGTCAGCATTTGATTTTTGTATCTAGTAAAATCATCCCACTTTCGCTGTGCTTTTTCATCTACGGGGCTTAGTTTCCAGTGTTTGAGTGCATTTTTTCTTCTATCTTCAAATCTTTTTGCTTGTTCTTCTCTGCTGATAGCAAACCAAAACTTAATCAAGACAAGCCCCTCATCGTGGAGCATTTGCTCAAAATCATTGACTTGCCCCATAAACCTGTGGTACTGCTCATCATCACAAAAGCCCATCACAGGCTCTACTACGGCACGGTTATACCAGCTACGGTCAAAAAATACAATTTCTCCAGGGTTGGGCAATTGGCTCACATAGCGGCGAAAATACCACTGCCCTCTCTCTGTTTCTGTGGGTTTTGGGAGTGCCACCACACGGCTCTCCCTTGGGCGGAGGTGCTGTGTAAAGCGAGAAATCGTACCCCCCTTGCCTGCTGCATCACGCCCTTCAAAAAAAATAGCAACTTTCTTTTGCTCATCAATCACCCATTTTTGCATTTTGAGGAGTTCTTCTTGCAGGGCTTCGAGTTCTTCTTCATAAGCGATTTCTTTGAGGGTTTTTTTGATAGAAATTTTTTTACTAGAGAGCATTTTTTTGAGTGCCTTTCTAGAGTTGAGTGTCTTTAAATCTTCTTCGGTGAGTTTCATAAATTCTTTTTTTTGATTTTCAAATAGAGGGTTTTGATTGAGTACGGATGATGAAAAATGCAGGAACTGTCAGCACACAAACCAACACAAACCAAGCAGCAATCATGAAATTATTATACAGAAAGCCAGCTAAAAAGCCAATAGACACAAAAATCATCAATAGAGGTACCCACGGGTAGCCCCAAGCACGGTGGGGGCGGGGTAGCTCAGGGGCAGTCATTCTGAGTCTAATCACAGAGGCAAAAAGAGAAAGTGTAACCAAAATCTCTATCAATGCCGAGAAATTATAAAGCTGCTCAAAAGAGCCCACATAAATAAACACCAGCCCCAGCAAGCAGGTAAAAACCAAAACCACTGAAGGCGTGCCTTTTTGATTGACCTGAAGACCACGGGCACTAAAAAAACCCGCTCTGCTCAGCCCATACAGAATACGAGGGGCAATCATCAGATAAGCATTCAAGATACTTAGCAAAGAGAGCAAAGCAATGAATGTAATCAGGCTTGCCCCCCAGCTGCCAAGCACTACGGCTGCTACATCTGCCAGTGCAAGTTTAGAATCTTGCAATACATGGACGGGCAAGACGTACAGCACAGCCAAATTAATCAGTAAATAGACAACCATCACAATCAATGCCCCACCATACAATGATTTGGGGATGTTCTGACTTGGTTTTTTGTCTTCTTCGGCAAAGAGCACAGGGGCAGCAAAGCCATTGTAAGTACCACTTACAAGCTGAAAAGCAGGAAAAAATGCTACCCAAAGGCTGTTTTCTAGAGTATGGCTGAGGTTTGCAGGGCTTTCACTTGCAAGTTGGTTTTCTGAAAAAAAACAAAATCCAATCAATATGAGCAGTGCCAGCACTTTTAGAAGGCTTGTAACTTGCTGTGCCAAACTGCCATTGTGCACACCTGTGAGGTGAAACAGTGTAAAACATACCAAAACCCCCATCGAGAGGAGCATCTGATAGGCAGCAAGGCTTGGCAACAGAAGCACAATGTACTCCCCAATCACAATAGAAAAAAAGGCGGGTGCTACAGTATTAGAAAAAAAAGACAACCAGCCAATTGCAAAGCCTGCATACGCCCCAAAAGCACGTTGTGCATAAATAAATATACCTCCAGTCTGTGGTATCATCGTGGCGAGCTCAGCCAGTGAGCCAATCGCCAAGAGTACATATACCCCTCCCAAAGTCCAGACAGCCATAATTAGCCAAGGATATTGCAACATCCCAGCCACCGTACCTGGAGTACGCAGGATACCTACACCGATGATGCTGCCCACCATGACGGCAAGCCCGAAGCCAAGTCCCAGTGTTTTTTTTAGGGGGGATAATGATGTATCCAAATGTTGATTCATATCAATTTTGCTCAATCTACCCAACCCATCCTAGACCAGCGAATCTTGCCCGAAAACCAAGGCTTCTCTGTATCTAATGACATCCAGACCATCACAGCCTTGCCTATCAAGTGGTCTGCAGGCACAAAACCCCAGTATCTTGAGTCAAGAGAAGCATGAAAATTATCCCCCATCATAAAATAGTAATCCTTCCGAAAAGTGTATTGCTTTTGTACCTTGCCATTGAGCAGGAGTTGCTCGTCTTTGAGGCTAATTTGGCGGTTTTTGCCCGACTCAAAAGTTTTAATCAATCTGCCATACAGTTTTACATTCTGTGGCGACATAGGCATCCGTAGCCCTTGCCGAGGCACAAGCACAGGCCCATAAAAATCTGGATTCCAGGCCAAGCTTTCGTCTTTGGGGAAGAGTGCAGGGTCATGCTGTCCAGCCTTGCTTTCTTGGCGAATGATGCCTTTAATCATCCCTACCTCTTGCAAAGGACTCAACAAACGTACTTGAAGCGGAGTAGCCTGCAATACATATATATAGCCCGTATCTTTGCGGTGACGAGAATATTCTGAAATTCCTACTTTCTCAAAAAACTTGGGATTGATGCCATGGCTTGTGCTTATAAAGTAACGAAACTGCTGAGGATACGTGATAGGTAGCAACCTTTGATTGGCATATATTTTAGATTGTTTGATTTCTAAGGTATCTCCGGGCAGCCCCACACAGCGTTTTACATAAGGTGTTTTTAGTTCGGTAGGGAATGAATCAAGCGGATAGTTAAAAACCACCACATCATTGTGCTGCACATCCCAAGTAGCAAGACGGTAGCTAGGAAGTCGTATCTGTGGGATATCAAGGTAAGCATTATAATCTGTCCCCCATATTTTACGGTGTGTGAGGGGCAAGTGCAGCAATGTGCTAGGCGTGCGAGGGCCATAATGCAGTTTGCTGACCAGTATAAAATCTCCAGGCTGTAGTGTGCCAGCCATAGACACAGAAGGAATGGTATAAGCCTCTAAAAGCAGCCACCTAAACAGAATGGCACACAGAATCAGGGCAAAGAAGAAACGAATCTGCCGAACAAGCCAAGGTCTTTTGCGGTGAATTTTGGTTTTCTTTTGTGAAGAAGAACTATCCGAACTCTCCATAGGTGAAGATTCTTGAGGAAGATTCGTATCCATAATTATTTGTTTATCCTTAGTTTTAGGAAGTAATGTTAAAGCTAAAATAAGAAAATTCCTAATGCAAGCTATAATTTTTGAATACCAAGCAATGATTCAGTCTAAAAAAGTAGCATATTCAATAAAATCTCAACAAAAGATGAAAAATAGAGGTTTGTAGTATAAGCGATTACTTGGCAAAAATATTGTTTACCTAAAAGATATGCCCTAAATTGCTGAACCAAATCCAAACTTAGAGAGAGCCATTATGATAGATCGTGAAAGAAAAGTATATAGTGCCCGAGAAAAAGCCCGCCGTATCAACCTAGATACCAATACTTATGGAGCATTTGCTGAAATCGGTGCGGGTCAAGAGGTTGCAGCCGTGTTTTTCAAGGCAGGTGGAGCTTCTAACACCATCGCCAAGACCATGTCTGCTTATGATATGACCTTTAGCAATGCCATCTATGGTGTAGAAGAAAGCGGACGCTATGTCTGCCAATCTAGGCTGATGAAAATGCTTGACAAAGAATACCGCTTGCTAGAGCAAAGGCTCGGTATCAAAATGGGTTTTGACCGTTGCTTCTTTGCTTTTGCAGATACCGTAACTACCATTAATTTTCAAAAGACCAACCAAGGGCACGGCTGGTGTGGCGTTCGGTTTCAGCTCCGCCCACAAACCCCCCCGAATGACCTCATCATCCACGTAAAAATGCTTGACAATGATGCACTCGCACAGCAGCAAGCACTCGGCACTATCGGGGTAAATATGATTTATGCCTGCTATCATTACCAGCAAAACCCTGAGCAAATGTTGGTATCTCTGATAGACAATCTATCCAGAGAAGCCATTGAGATAGACATGTGTAGCCTGAGCGGCCCCGATTTTACAGGAATAGATAACCGACTCCTGAGCCTACAGCTGGTCAAAAACGGACTCACACACGCAGCCATCTTTGGCCCTGATGGCAATGTAATACAACCCTCAGACCTGCTATACAAAAAAAATATACTCGCCCTCAGAGGCAGATTCAGACCTCTCACACACGTAAACCTAGACATGCTCAAGCGTGGCTATGACCAATTTAGCCAAGAAGAAGACGTGCGAAAAGATAAAATAGAAATCCTTACGGAGCTCACCCTCAAAGACTTGCGTGTGGATGAAGAGAATGAGGTCGATTATGAAGACTTCTTAGACAGGGTGGATATTCTTAGCTCACTGGGCTGCACTGTGATGATTTCGGATTATCAAGAGTATTACCGCTTGGTAACTTACTTCTCAGAGTTTACAAAGGCTAAAATCGGAATCGTGCTAGGGGTGTATGCCTTGCAGATGATTTTTGATGAAAAATATTATGAAAGACTGCAAGGAGGCATTTTAGAGTCATTCAGTACCTTGTTTAGCCGAAATGTAAAACTTTATGTCTATCCTGCCCACCAAAGAGATAACCCCAAAGAGATTTATTCTTGTCGTAATTTTGAGCTGCCCGAGCATCTGATAGACCTCTACCAGTACTTGCTTGCCAATGATAAAATCGAGAATATCCGTGATTTTGACCCTGATATTCTGCATATCATCTCTGACCAAGTACTACAAAAAATAAAAGACAATGATGATAGCTGGGAAACCATGGTGCCAGGAGGAGTAGCCAATACCATCAAAGAAAGGGCACTGTTTGGGTATGAAAAAGTAGTAATACAACAAGCAAAAGAAGAACTGAACCTATCCCGGCCCGATGTCATCAAAGAAGTCTGGGAGAAACTAAAATCCAACAACTAACCCGAGCACCACATTCGTGTACATTAAAAAAGGCTTGTTTAGGTATTTTCAACCAAAAGAGCAAGCCTTTTTTCTAGTGATGCATAGCAGCACACACGGGTTTAAATCATACATTCTACGAAACTTCCTTATCTTTGTAAGTGATTGAATATATTTATTAATTGATACTATGCCTCGTATAATCTGCTGATAATTAGACATTTACTTAAATATTGATTTACGGACAACCGAATGATTACTCAAAACAATAAAAACACATGAAAACCACCAAAAAAGTAGTCTTGATGATATTAGATGGATGGGGATTGGGCACAAACGCCAGAGTATCTGCTGTAGAGCAAGCAAATACACCTTTCATGGATTATCTCTTCCAAAATTATCCACACTCTACGCTAGAAGCCTCAGGGCTTGCCGTGGGGCTTCCTAAAGGGCAAATGGGCAACTCCGAAGTAGGACATATGAACATAGGTGCTGGTAGAGTAGTCTATCAAGATTTGACCAAAATCAACCTCGCCGTAGAAGAAAACACCCTTGCCGATAACCCTACACTCAAAGAAACCTTTCAAAGAGCCAAAGAAACCCAAAAAAAAGTACACCTCATGGGGCTAGTCTCCGATGGAGGCGTACACGCACACATCGAGCAGTTAAAAGCCTTCTGCAGCATCGCTCATCAGATGGGCTTGGAGAATGTATTTGTGCATGCCTTCACCGATGGTAGAGATACTGCCCCACAAGGCGGAAAGGCTTACCTTGCAGACCTACAGGCACACCTACAGCAAAGCACAGGAAAAATAGCCTCTGTCATAGGGCGTTACTATGCCATGGACAGAGACCAGCGCTGGGAGCGTGTCCAGAAAGCCTATGACCTCCTCGTGAGGGGCATAGGAGAAGCAACTCAAGACCCCATCGCAGCATTAGAAAAATCTTATGAAGAGGGCATTACAGATGAATTTATCTTGCCCATCGTTTGCACAGATGCACAAGGCAAGCCTCTTGCCAAGATAGAAGAAGAGGATATTGTACTCTTTTTTAATTTTAGGAATGACCGAGCAAGACAGCTTACTAGAGTGCTTACCCAAGAAGATTTTCCTGAATATGGCATGGAAAAAATGATGCTAGAATACCTCACACTCACACGCTATGATGACAGCTTCAAAAACGTGAAAATACTGTTTGACAAAGACAACCTCAGCAACACACTCGGGGAGATTATCTCAAAAGCAGGCAAAAAGCAAATCCGAATCGCAGAAACTGAAAAATACCCACACGTTACTTTTTTCTTTTCAGGCGGAAGAGAAGAAGCCTTTGAGGGCGAAAAAAGAATACTCTGCCCTTCTCCCAAAGTAGCTACCTATGACCTACAGCCCCAAATGAGTGCTTATGACATCAAAGAGGCCATCATCAAAGAACTCCAAACTAAAGAAACAGACTTTGTCTGCCTTAACTTTGCCAACCCTGACATGGTGGGGCACACGGGTGTCTTTGAGGCTGCTGTCAAAGCCTGTGAAACCGTAGATACTTGCACCAAAGAAGTGGTAGAAACTGCCCTTGCAAATGATTATACTTGCATCATCATCGCTGACCACGGCAATGCCGACATCATGGTCAAAGAAGACGGAAGCCCTCATACAGCACATACCACCAACCTCGTGCCTTGTATCTTGGTAGATTCTGAAGAAAAACCCAACATCCGTGATGGCAAATTAGGTGATTTAGCACCTACCATTCTTCAAATGATGGGAATTCAGATTCCAGAGGAGATGACTGGCAAGGTGTTATTATAGCCAAACTTCTTTCTTGAAAATCAACTAAAAAGGGTCTGCCAGCTACTTTTGTGGGGAAGCAGCCCAACCTTTACTTGTTAATTGATGTTATTACAATTTATTTAGGAACATTTTGTGAGCAAAGAGATTTCATCTTTGTAAAACAAAAATTATCAAAAAAACATGGGATTCACTCCAATTATATTAGCCCTTCTGGGATTCATTTTTCTTTGGGTCATCGTCAATTACAATACCTTCAAACGCATAAAATCAAGCATGAAATCTTGCTATGAAGGACTTGTGCAGCTGTATGCACAAAAAAAACAAGCAGCCCAGACCCTCAATACTTACCTCCAAAAAGAAGCACTTTCTAGTGAAAAGATAGAAATCACGTTGGGTGAGCTTTCAAACCAAGTAGATGAACAAACAGTATTGTCTGCAGATAAAGACCTCAATCACTGGCTACAAGACTGCCTACAGCGGGCTTATGCCAATGACAACTTGGTAAAGGGAGAAGATTTTCAGACATTAAAAGACGAAATCATCAACATACAGGCTCAAATGATGCAATACAAGAAAAAACTCAAATCTTCTATGAATGATTACAATGCACTGAGCCAAAATATGCCCTCATCTGTGATTGCCTTTGTTTTTCGGTTCAGGCCCATTGAGCTAAGTCTCTGAGAGGAGTTTATTTGGGAGGTTTAATAAAACTAAGTGCAGCCCAAAACTTCCTTTTTTTGAGGTAGTCTAAATCACCTTCATGCAGATAGGCTTCTTTCTCAAAAAAAATATTCAGGTAGGCTTTGTAGTGCTCACCATATTTTAGAAGGTTGAATAGGTAATTTATCAAATATAAAATATAAAAAGGCAGAATAAAAAATTCTAATTGCTGCACCAAATGGATAGATTCATGGTTCATAAGCACTTCATCATGGCGGTAGCGCTTTTCTTTTATTAAGATAAAAGGAAACAGAGCCATGCCTGCTACGTTAAGAAAAGGGACATAAATGATAAACTTAGGCATAAGTGTTTGGTCTAAATGATTCATCATTAAAAATCCATAAACATTTACTGGATCTTTATTTAACATAAAGACGCACAAAATATATCAAGGTTGCAGGCTTATTTTTCTTTTAAAATTCGGTTAAATAAGATATATTTGGGGCAGCCTCTAACAATACATTTGATATGGAAGCAAATAAACATTCTCTCACGATTTTTCAAGAACTACAACAGTACAAAAAAAAGTACTACACCAATCAATTACTCAAAGGAGTTTTGGTATCCGTAGGTATTTTATTGGGTGCTTTCATTTTGCTTAACACCTTCGAGTATCTTGGCAGATTCAACTCTACGGTGCGTACTGTGCTGTTTTTCAGTTTTTTATTGGTGAGTGCCTTGGTGCTTGTCTTCTGGATTTTGCGCCCTATCAACAAGCTAATAGGTTTACAAAATCAAATCAGCAATGAAGATGCAGCCCGACAAATAGGGAAATATTTTCCAGAGATAGACGACAAACTTCTTAATACCCTACAGCTACACCAAAGAAGTGATGCCCAAAACGCACTTGTGAAAGCAAGCATTGCCCAAAAAACTAAAGAACTGACGCTTGTTAAATTTACCGATGCTGTGCATTTTGATGAGAATAAAAAATACCTCAAGTATGTATTGCTGCCTCTAGTGCTTTTATTGCTTGTGTTTATCTCTTCCCCTAGCTTATTTTCGGAGTTATTTACCAAAAGCTCTGCCCGCATCATTAATTTTAACAAAGATTTTGTAGAGCCAGCTCCTTTTCAGTTTTTCTTAGAAAACAAAAATCTCAAGGCATTCAAAAACGAAGATTATACCATCAGCCTAGATTTAAAAGGGCGTGCCATCCCTAGCGAGGTCTTTATTATCTCAGGAGGGCGAAAATACAAAATGACCTCAGGCGAAGAAGTGGGGAAATTCACCTATAAATTTCCTAAACTACAAAAACCTGTCGGTTTTTATTTTGATGCAGCAGGTTTTAGCTCTTCTTCACACCAAGTAGAAATCATTGAGCGCCCTAGCTTGCTTGCTTTTAATGCCTTCGTGCAGTATCCCGCCTACCTCGGCAAAGCCAATGAAAGATGGGACAATATAGGCAACCTTGTAGTGCCAGAAGGCACACAAATACAATGGCAATTCAAAGCAAAAAAATCTGATAAACTGCAGCTTATCTTCAATGAAGGAAAAGATACCATCAATGCACGAAAAAGTGATGCACAAACCTTTGATTATAAAAGACAAGCACGCCGCCCAGAAGGCTACCAAGTGCGCCTACAGAACCAGTACAGCAGCAATAAGGAGGAAATTAACTATTACATCAATGTAATCCCTGACCAGTTTCCGAAGATTACAATGCAAGAATACCAAGACACACTGACCTATAATTTTCTGAGCATAGGGGGCAGTGTCTCGGATGATTACGGAATCTCTCAGCTCAAAATGTTTTACCGAATCACCCGTGAGGGCAAGCCTGGACAGCTCCAGAGCATCGCCATTCCTGTAAATACTGAACAGTCTATCCAGAATTTTTATTACCAACTTCCTATGGAGCAAATGAACCTAAAGCCTGGAGATAGGCTAGAGTATTTTGCACAAGTCTGGGACAATGACGGTGTAAACGGAGCGAAAAGTGCCAAAACAGGGACACTCTTGTTCCAAATCCCTGATAAATCTGAACTCAAAGAAGAACTCAACAAAACCGTGGCACAGACTGAAAGCCAAATAGATAAGGCTATCAAAAAGGCAGAAAAACTACAAGAGGACATCAAAAGCTTAGAAGATAAGCTCAGAAATAAAAATAAGCTCGAATACCAAGACAAAAAACTTGCAGAGGAGATTATCAAAAAAAGACAGGAACTTGCCGAAGAAATCAAAAAACTCCAAGAGCAAAACGAAAACATCAACCAAAAACAAGAGCAACTCTCAGAAAAAAGCCCTGAGCTCAAAGAAAAAATGGACAAACTCAAAGAGTTAATGAATGAACTCTTGGACGAAGAAACCAAAAAACTCTACGAAGAACTGCAAAAACTACTGGAGCAAAACCGTGAAAATGATGCTGTACTTGACAAACTTGAAGAAATCAAAAACAAAGAAGGCAGCCTAGAAAAAGAACTAGAAAGAGCCTTAGAAATGTTTAAGCAGCTGCAGTTTGAGCAAAAACTAGAGCAAACCGTAGAAGACCTCAAAGAACTTAGCCAAGAACAAAAAGAACTTGCCGAACAGACTGAGCAAAACGAAAAAGGAAAAGACCTTCAAAAACAAGAGGAAATCAAAGAAAAACAACAAGACATCAAAGAGAAATTTGAAGAAATTAAAAAAGACCTAGAAAACCTCGAGAAAATGGACAAAGACCTCGAGAATCCTAACGGAATGGAAGAAAATAACGAAAACCTCGAAGATGAAAAACAAGAAATCTCTGAGGAAATGGAAAATAGTGAACAACAACTAGATAAAAAACAAAACAAAAAAGCAGGAGAATCTCAGAAAAAATCAGGCGAAAAAATGCAAAAAATGGCAGAACAACTTGACCAAATGCAGTCTGATATGGAAATGGAGAAAATGAGCGAAGACATGGAAGACCTTAGAGCCATCCTAGAGAATCTAGTCAAATTATCTTTTGACCAAGAAGAACTCATGAAAGAGTTTAGAACCCCCATCAATACCTCTGACCCCAGATTTATTCAGCTTGCACAGCAGCAGCTTAAACTCCGTGATGACTCCAAAATCATAGAAGACAGCCTCACAGCACTCGCCAAAAGAGTCTTTCAGATTCAATCTTTCGTAACACGTGAGTTAGAAGATATGAACCAATACATGGACGAAAGCTCAGGGCTTATCAAAGAAAGAAAGCTTGCCAATGCCACTTCTAAACAGCAATTTGCGATGACTTCCATGAACAACCTCGCACTCATGCTCAGTGAAGTGCTAAATCAAATGCAAGAAGCCATGCAAAATGCCGCATCTATGCCACAAAAAGGAAAAGGAAAACCACAAAAGTCTCCAAGCCTCGGCAAAATGCAGCAACAGCTCAACCAGCAAATACAAGAACTACAAAAAAGTGGAAAGTCGGGCAGACAACTCTCAGAAGAACTTGCAAAACTAGCCGCCGAGCAAGAAAGACTCAGAAGAGCCCTCAAAGAATTAGAAAAAATGGCAGGACAAGATAATCCACAAGGAAAAGAACAACTCAGTAAGCAAATCAAAGAGCTGATGAAAGAAATGGAGGAAAACGAAAAAGACCTCGTCAATAAAAGATTGGATAAAATCACCAAAGAAAGACAAAAAGACATAGAAACCAGACTCCTCGAATCTGAAAAAGCACTCCGTGAAAGAGGTGAAGAAGAAGAAAGAAAGGCAGAACAAGCCAAGAAAAAACAAAAAACTGTTCCGCCTAGCTTGCAGCAATACTTTAAAAGCAAAGAAAAACAAATAGAATTACTCAAAACAGTACCCCCAGCACTTTCTCCTTATTACAAAAAGAAAGTAGATGAGTACTTTGAAAAGTTGGATAAATAAAAAAGGCACATGAAATCTCTCAAAATTCAAATCCCATCTCTGATGGAAAACATTCGGATTATAGAAAGCTTCATAGACAATGCTAAAGACAAGCATGAAATCAATGAAGACATCTATGGCAACATCATGATTGCCGTCACGGAGTCCGTCAATAATGCCATCAAACACGGCAACCAAGAAAACGAAAAGAAAAACGTGAACCTCACCATGGAAATGGATGATACACTTATCAGATTTCGGGTAGAAGATGAAGGAAAAGGCTTTGACCCCAAGACCCTTGCTGACCCTACCGCACCCGAAAACCTAGACAAGCCAGGGGGAAGGGGCATCTTCTTGATGAAACACCTCTCAGATGAGGTGAAGTTTGCCGAAAATGGGCGAATCGTAGAACTTATCTTTTATGTAGCATAGCATGGGAGAGATTTATTTTTTCTACGAAAACTTGGATGAAATATTCAAAGAACCCGAGCCCGTCAAACAATGGATAGAAAGCGTAATTCAGGCAGAAAAAAGCCACCTGATTGCGCTTAATTTTATATTTTGTGATGATGAGTTTTTGTTGCAAATGAACCAAGAGTATCTTCAGCACGATACCTACACAGACATTATTACCTTTGACCAATCAGAAAACGGACTCGAGATAGAAGGTGATGTCTTCATCAGTGTAGAGCGTGTAAAAGAAAACGCCCTACAGCTCAATGAAGATTTTTCTGAAGAGCTCAAGCGGGTCATCATTCACGGAGTGCTGCACCTGCTAGGCTATAGTGATAAGACCAGCACCGAAAAAGCTGAAATGAGGGCAAAAGAAGATGCTTATATACAAGGCTTGCCTTACTTCGTTTCGGAGTCTTAAATTACATCTTCCTAGAAAAACCCATATACTTGCGCACACGCTCAAGCACTTCCATAGCCACGAAGCGAGCTTTCGCCTCTCCTTTTTCTAGGCGTTTGTTAAGCTCACCAAGATTACTCATATAAAAATCAAATGCTTTGCGTGGCTCGGCATATTGGTCCAGGATAAGTCCAAGCAGTTCTTTCTTGGCATGTCCGTAGCCATAGTTTCCGCCCTCGTAGTTTTTACGCATCTGTGCCGTATCTTCTGGGCTCGCAAGGAGTGCATACAGTCTGAACACATTACAAGTATCAGGGTTTTTGGGTTCTTCAAGTGCCGTACTGTCTGTTATGATGCTCATAACCTGTTTCTTAAGTTCTTTCTCTGGCAAAAAAGTATCAATGATATTGCCATAAGATTTACTCATCTTCTGTCCGTCTGTGCCAGGGATTGTTTTTACATCTTCATTGATTTTAGCCTCAGGCAGCACAAATATCTCTGCATCATAATGTGTATTGATTCGCTGGGCTATGTCACGGGTAATCTCCAGATGCTGCTCTTGGTCTTTGCCCACAGGCACAAAATGAGCATCATAAAGCAGAATATCAGCCGCCATTAGGATAGGGTAATTTAGCAAGCCTGCATTGATGCTATCCTCCCCGAGTTTTTCAGATTTATCTTTAAAAGAATGGGCTAATTTAAGGCGGCTATAAGGCATAAAACAAGACAAATACCAAGTAAGCTCTGTTACCTCGGGGATGTGTGATTGTCTGTAAAATGTATTCGCCTCCGTATCAAAGCCACAAGCAAGCCACGCCGCAGCCACTGCCATTGTATTGGATTGTCTTTGTTTGGCATCTCTGATGCTAGTGAGGGAGTGAAAATCAGCAATAAAAAAGAAAGAATCATTTTTGGGATTCTCTGACAAAGCAATAGCGGGCTGAATTGCCCCAAGTAGATTTCCTAAGTGAGGGCGACCAGAGCTTTGTATTCCTGTAAGTATTCGTGCCATATCTTGAATTTTTTTTCAAAAGTAATAAAAAACCTGATAACTCAAGCTCTGCCAGTCATATTAGCAACAGCCTGAAGGATTTTAAAAGGTTAATTTTCAGTTAGAAAGCGTTTTTTCTTGCTTCTCTATCAGTACTTTCAAAGCAATTGTTTAATTTAGGGTCAAAATTTGGTTTTCAAACCATAAAGAATAATTTTTGTAAAAATCATCACTTAAAATTTTTGAATACATGAGTGTTTTAGTTGATAATAATTCCCGAATCATCGTCCAGGGTTTTACTGGCTCTGAAGGAAGTTTTCATGCCAGCCAGATGATAGAATATGGTACAAACGTAGTCGGAGGGGTCACCCCAGGCAAAGGCGGTCAAAGCCACCTAGACAAGCCTGTATTTAATACCGTAAAAGAAGCAGTAGAGCAAGCAAAAGCGAATGTATCGGCTATTTTTGTGCCGCCTCCATTTGCTGCTGATGCCATCATGGAAGCTGCTGATGCTGGTATTGAGCTGATTATCTGTATCACGGAGGGCATCCCTACCAAAGATATGATCTCTGTCAAAGAATATTTAAAAGGAAAAAATACCCGACTCATAGGGCCTAACTGCCCTGGAGTAATCTCCCCAGGTAAGGCAAAAGTAGGGATAATGCCCGCATTTATCCATAATCCTGGCAAAATAGGCATCGTATCTCGCTCAGGTACACTTACTTATGAAGCCGTAGATCAAATCACTAAAGCAGGCTTAGGTCAATCTACTTGTATCGGAATCGGAGGAGACCCCATCATAGGCACTTCTACCAAAGAAGCTGTAGAACTACTGATGAATGACCCCGAAACAGAAGGAATCATCATGATAGGTGAGATAGGTGGAGGCATGGAAGCAGAAGCCGCCCGCTGGATTAAAGCCCACGGCACGAAGCCTGTAGTAGGCTTTATCGCAGGACAAACTGCCCCCAAAGGACGTAGAATGGGGCATGCAGGAGCTATAGTAGGTGGAGATGATGACACGGCTGCCGCCAAAATGGCGATTATGGAAGAGTGTGGAATACACGTGGTAGAATCACCTGCTGATATAGGTGCTACAATGGTAGAAGCTTTAAAAAAATAACGCAACAGTGCATATATTAACCGTTTTGTATCTTTTATTCCACAAAATTAACTTGTCGAGCCCAAGATGCAAAACGGTTTTTTTGTGTATTATCTTCTTGATTCTATTGAGCCTAAACCCTCAGGCCACTAGCCATGCTCAAGAAGAAAACACACCCGATTATAAAATCTCCCCAAAAGCACAGCTGACGCTTGACTCTAACTATTTAGAAAAAAGGGAAAGAGAGCTTACCATTAAGCAAGGAGAAAACCAAGTAATCAAAAAACAACTCTACGAAAGTGTACGAAAACAACGACGACTAAGGGCTATGTTGGTCTATACTGCCATCACTTTGTCTGTATTGTTGCTTGGGGGTGTCATTTTCTTAAACTACTGGCAAGGACGAAGAAAAACTAAATAAAGTCTAAAACACTTTCTAATTTTACGCCTCTTGAACCCTTGATAAGAAAGTAACTGTGCGCTGATTGTCGGTCTTGTAGCCAATTATGCAGTGAAAACTTATCTGAAAAATAGTATGCTTTAGGATTGCTAGGCAAGGCCGCACGAATCAATTCTCCAAAAAATACCACTGTTTCAAAATTATAACCCGCAATGACTTCTCCTAACTCTCTATGCTCTGCTTCACTTCTCTCACCAAGCTCATACATATCCCCAAGTATCAGTATTTTGGGAGATTGCTCTAGCTTTCCAAAGTTATGAACAGCAAGCTGCATAGAGCTCGGGTTGGCATTGTAGGCATCCAAAAGTACCGTATTGCTTCGTTTTTTGATGACCTGAGAGCGGTTGTTGCGTGGAGCATAGGCTGCTACGGCATTGTTTGCCAGTGCTGGAGGCACTCCAAAATACTGCCCGATACAAAGTGCAGTGGCGATATTGCTAAAATTATAAGACCCAAAAAGCTGCGTATCTATTATCTCTTCATTCGCTGTCTGAAAACGCACGAAAAACCCACCCTCTAAAAGTGCTGCCTCAAAAAAATCTCCTGTCTGTGGATACGTAATCGGAGCATCAAATCTGGATGCCATCCTTGAAAGATGTGCTTCTAGGGTATTGACGAATACTTTTCCTTCATTTTTTAATAAGTAATAAAAAAGCTCACTATTGGCACGGGCTACCCCCTCTATGCTTCCGAAGCCTTCAAGGTGGTCTTTGCCTATATTGGTGATGATGCCATAGTTGGGCTCGGCGATTTGGCAGAGTTCAGCTATTTCTCCCTCGTGGTTTGCACCTAACTCTATTACAGCAATCTCTGTCTCAGGGCTTATTTGTAACAGACTAAGCGGCACACCGATATGGTTGTTAAGATTGCCAGGGGTAGCAAAGGTGTTGTATTTTTGAGACAATACATCTCTGGTCAGTTCTTTGGTAGTCGTTTTGCCATTAGAGCCGCCAATGCCTATGATGGGCAGCCCTAGCTTGCGGCGGTGATGCTGGGCAAGGGCTTGCAAGGTTTTTAAGACATCTTCTACCAAAAAAAACGTACCTTCGGGCAGAGCCGTATCAGGGATTTCGTCTATTACTACATATTTAGCCCCTTTTTCTAGGGCAGAGGCTGCGTATAGATTTCCGTTAAAATTTTCTCCTTTGAGGGCAAAAAACAAAGCATTGGGTGTAATCCTACGGCTATCCGTAGATACCTCTGAGGCCGACAAATAGGCTTGGTAGAGTAGGTCTAGGTTCATAAATGTGTATTGTGTAGATAAAAACTTGCTTTGCAAAATTAATTTTTTTTGAGAGATTTAAGATGTTTTGACAAAAATCTGTGTGTTTACTAGGTAGATTTGAAGCAGTAAAGGTTATCTAAGTAGAGAAAAACAACTATTTGGCTTCATTGTGGGGCATTTTATAAAGGATTGACAGATTTGAAAAATATCATTCGTTTTGAATACGGTGCGCCTGTGGAGCTTCCTTTACAGGCCGCAGAGCTAGATGAGCTGAAAGAATACTTACAAAGCATGTGGCGAAATCGCCGTTTTTTGCAAGATTTTGAAGTGCCTGATGCTGAAAATCCTCCTTTTTTTCATTGGGAGGGGGCAGCATTCTTTCCTAGAAATTATGTGGGTTTTATTAAATTTAAGGATTGGATTATAGAGATTTATCCCAAAATATTCTCTGCCCAGCCACTCGCACCTACTAAAATGCTGCATCATTTGCTTTATTATTTGAGCTATGCAGCCCCTCAGCACTATGCTTGGCAAAGCCAAGAAGGGACACAAGACAAGACTCCATGTGCTTGGGGTTTTTATCAAAAAATGATATTGGCACAAATAAAAACGTACCTCACAAGGCATCTTTACCAATCGTATGAAAAACAAACCGATTTACTGCCTTATCTGCGGGGCAAAATAGCATTTGAGTCTTATTTTAAGGATGTGTTGTCGAGTGCCAAGTGGCATCAAACGCCCTCTACATTTGAAAAAATCCAAATCAATAATCCACTCAACCAACTGCTCAAATATGTGCTCAGGCAGTGGCAAAGTGAGGATACATCATTTCAAGGCATTATTTTGGATTTACTTTCTTTTTTGAGCGAGGTAGAGGAGGTATATTTTACATTCCGAGAGGCTCAAGGCATTTCCCTGCCTGCAGCTGCAAGAGAAGCCCATCAAATATTAGATTTTTGTCTTTATTTTTTAGAAAATCAGGCAGCAAGTCTGGGCAAGCAGTCTTTCCAAAATTTTGTGTGGCTACTGCCCATGGAGCGGATTTATGAGCAGTTTGTGGTGGGTTTTATCAAGGAGCACTTCCCTGAGGCACTGCTCGTTTTGCAAAAATCTACTTATTTGGCCACTACTAAAAAGGATGAAAAACCTGTATTCAGGATACAGCCCGATATATATCTGCCACAGCAGCATAAAATCATAGATACCAAATACAAGCTCAGAAACGGCACACAGCACCAAGCAAACGGGGGCATAAGCTCGGGAGATATGTATCAGATTTTGAGCTATGCCCTAGGCAGGCAGTGCCAAGATATGTTGCTTTTATATCCAGCACGGCACGGAGCCGAAGCTACAGAAGTGCAAGATTTTGAGGTGAAAGAAGGGGTTTTGGCACACAAGCCCATCTCTGTCAGGGCTTTGGATATGAGGATAAGCACAGAGGCAGTGCAAGACTGGCGGTCTGAGCTAGACAAATTGCTCATCTCACAATTTCGGGAGTTTGTTTTTTAAAAATTACCTGTGGCTTCACGCCATTGCATGATTAGCTCAAATGTATTGCCTGAGCGAATATAATCCATATAACCCGAGACACCTTCTGTGCCTATGAGTGTTTGTAGGGCTTTTCTTTCGGTGGGGCTGGGCTGTATGGGAAGGTATCGGATGAGCTCTTCTACTTCATAAAGCTGCACTATTTTTTGTGGGTCAGTCAGCCCGTATCGCTCACAGAATAAATTTACTAATTTTTCTTCGTTTTGCATATTTTGAAAATTAACTGACAAGATAACCCACAGAACTGCAAAGATGTTTTACGGAATGGCCGTCAGAGTTTGTCTGGATTAATCTTAAGCCCTAAGACCAGAATGTCATCTATTTGATTTTCATCACTGGCTTTTTTCCAGTCTTCTATGGTTTGGTTCAAGATGTTTTTTTGAGTTGGGAGGTCTTCTTGATAAATATTTAGCAGAAGTTCTTTTAACTGCTTAATCATAAATTTTTTCCTGTGAGGCCCCCCGAATTGGTCTTGATACCCATCCGAAAACATATAAAAGCAGCTCACTTGGTCTAGTTTGATTTGATGCTTGGTGAAGATTCGGTCTTGCTCTCTTTGTTCACCACCGATGGCTTTTCTATCTCCTTTGATTTGATACAGTTGATGGTCTTGGATGTAGATAAGGTGGTTATGGGCACCCGCAAAGTCAAGTGTTTTTTGGGCTTTGTCTATGATGATTAAAGACAAATCCATTCCATCTTTGTTGTTATTTTCTTTTTGTCTGAGGATTCTTCGGATGCCTTTGTGCATTTTATTCAAGACAATGTCTACTTCTAAAATCTTACGATTGACGACAATCTCTGTGAGTAAGTCATTGGCGATGAGGCTCATGAAAGCACCTGGCACACCGTGCCCCGTACAATCTATAGCCGCTACGATGATTTTATTGTCTCGCTCTATACAGTAATAAAAATCTCCCGAAACCACATCTTTGGGTTTGAAAAGCACGAAGTATTCTTGTAGAATGGCATCCATGTCTTCTTTGCGTGGGAGTATGGCTTTTTGGATACTTCGGGCATAATTGATACTAGAGAGGATTTGGTCTTGCTGTTTCTCTATGTCTATTTTCTGTTTATTGACCACCTCTATGGTAATATTGAGCTCTTCGTTGGCTTGTTTGAGTTCCTCATTGGTTTCGGCTTGCTCTTGCGTGCGGATTCTTACTTTTTCTTCTAGCTCTTCGGTGGTTTGTTTTTCTATTCGGAGGAGTTCTTCAATGGCTTCTTCTTTTTCTTTTTTGAAAATCCTGTACCTATCACTGAGCGCAAGCGAGAGCAGCACCACTTCTAGTACTGAGCCTATCTCTACACCGTGTCTGGTAAAGAAATTAATAGGCAGATGCCCCGTGTTGGAGTACGTAATCCCGATACCTCCCACGAAGTAGCTCACCCAAGCCAATACATAAAATCTTGCTACTTTTTGTCCTCTGCTCCATATCCAGATACCTGACGACAAAAGCAACAGCGTATGGAATTTAAGCAAATCATTCTCAAACTGGGTAGCAGACTTGTAAGCAAAGATAAAAATGATACCCAACACAGCCAATGCCATGCTAAGTCTAAATAAATACAAAAAAACGGGTGCGTTTTTGCGAGTATCAAGAAAAGAATTGGTGAAAAGCGAAGTACCTATCACGATTCCACACATCATTATTTTGCCGTAATAAAGGTTTATTTCAGGATAATCGGGCCAAAGATACCGCCCACTGTAGCCACTCACCGTAGAGAAAATACTAATCGTACAGAAAATGGTGAAAATATAATATAGATAGCTTTTATCTTTTAGAAAAATCCAAATAAATATATTATAAAGCATCATCACCAGCAGACTCCCAAAATACAAGCCGTACATCAAGTTACGATAATACTGCTCACTCGTAAACACATCTTTTTGAAGCACGCTTAGGTTTATCGCCGTAGGCTTTCTGCTAGTGATGTGCACATAAAAAGTGCTGACACTATCCTTGGGGAGTACTATCGGTACACCCGTGATGATGTAAGGCATTGGCCGTTCATCAAAGCGAACACCTAGCCCCATACGGTCATATTTCCAAGCATTATTGACTTTTTGATAGACATAAATGGTATCGAGCAGCACCCAATCATATTTCAGTACCCAATCTCTCTCAGAGGGGGAATCGTTTTTGATGGAGACCTTTACCCAGATATTGTATTTAAAATAGCCAAAGGCAGGATTTTCTTTTGTATTGGGTAGGAATTTTTTCTGAAATTCTTCTTTTTGGATGTCTTCAAAGCCAGTCTGTCTGCTAGAATCTATGAAGATGGACATCCGCGTGTCAAGGCTATACTCTTGACTGAGGTCTTTGATGGAAGTGATTTGAGCAAGACCAAGCCTCAACATCAATAAACTGAGTGTAAAAGATAGGAGGATGACTTTATAAAGCATCTTGCTTGGTATTGGCATAAATTTGAGTGAAAGTTTTATTTATTCAATAAAAAACCGTTCCAAATTTAGGATTAATCTATGAACTAACCGAAAATAAAACTATTTTTTCTTGAAAATGTTTTGATGAAAGTGATTCAAGTTTAGTGGAAACAACCAATGTTACAGCACCTCCAAAAGACATTTGATGAAAGTTTGCAGAGAAGTAGGTAACGAATAAATTACCTCATAAAAATTAGATACAGCAATCATAAATATATAAAACACTGACAAACAGTTACTTATGATTGTTTAGAGTGCATTGTTTACAGCTTATCATTACTTAATCTTGAATAAATATAGAAAATCCCTAAAAAATAACGATAATTGCAAGTTAAAATAATTTATCTTTTGTTTAAATTCCCAAAAATCAATGGAACGTAGCGTAGCCCAAAAATTAGAAGCCCTCCTAAAATTACAAGCCATAGACTCTCAATTAGACGAGATTAATAAGATTAAAGGCGATTTGCCCGAAGAAGTAAGAGATTTGGAGGACGAAATCATAGGGTATCAAACCCGTGTTCAAAAATTTAATGATGAGGTAAAAGCACTCAATGAAGAAATAGAGAGCAAAAAACAACGCAAGAAAGATGCTGACAAACTCATCACTAAATACAAAGACCAGCAACTTAATGTGCGTAACAACCGAGAGTATGAAGCCATCCTCAAAGAAATAGAATCGGAAGAACTCGAAATCCAGCTTGCCGACAAAAAAATCAGAGAAGCCAACGAAAAAATTATCAAGAAAAATGAGGAAATCTCTGAAACACAAACAAACTTAGAAGACCGCAAAAAAGACCTCACCAACAAACAAAAAGAACTCGACAATCTCATGAAAGAGAGCCAAGGGGATGAAGACAAACTCAAAAAAGACCGTGATAAGCAAGCCAAACACGTAGAAGAACGCATCCTTCGCTCTTATAACAAAATCCGCTCTAATGCCATCAATGGATTGGCAGTCGTAGAGGTCATCAGAGATGCCTGTGGAGGTTGCTTTGCCATCGTGCCTCCGCAAAGGCAAGCAGAAATCCGTGAAAAAAAGAAAATCATCGTCTGTGAGCATTGCGGAAGAATCTTCGCAGGTGTAGAAGACATCATAGAAGAAGAAGTAGAGGTAGCGCCTGTCAAAAAAACACGCAAAACAAAAGCTAAAAAGTAAGATTTGTAAATCTTCCAAAAAAGCCTTTTCTGAACAATTAGAAAGGGCTTTTTGCTTATAAAGCACATTCACTTAAATCATACAGCAAAAAATAAAAACTTGTAATTCCTAAAAAAAATACAAATTCTTTTTGCGAACTGGTTTTTTATTTGAAAATTTGGCATTCGTCTTTCAAGAAATTAACTTCAGACAAACTTTAAAATATAAATCTATGCTTCACAAAATTTACTTTATATGTATTATTTTCCTCTTTGAGTTTACACCCTTGTATGCACAAATACCTGTGCCCGCCTCAGCACAGTCTGGCCCCATTGTATTGCAAAATGCCACCATACATCAAGGAAATGGCAACGTAATCAGTAATGGCAGTATCCGTTTCGAAAACGGGCTCATCACCGAAGTAGGCACAAGTGTCAATACTCAAGGAGCGGATCTGGTCAATGCAGCAGGAAAACACATCTATCCAGGGCTTATTCTGCCCGCAACTTCTATGGGCATCGTAGAAATATCTGCCATACGCCAATCAAGAGATCAAAGAGAAACAGGAGAGTTTAACCCCAATGTAAGGTCTATTGTGGCTTACAATACGGATTCTGACATCTTGCCCACTACCCGTTCTAACGGTATTTTGCTGATACAGACTACACCCGAGGGCGGAATCGTCTCAGGGCTTTCCTCCGTCATGGAGCTAGATGGCTGGGATTGGGAAGAAGCACAACACACCCCTGATGATGGCATACACCTCAACTGGGCAAGGTATTTCTCTAGAACAGGATGGTGGGCCGAACCAGGAGAAATCAAAAAAAATGAACAGCAAGATGAGTTTAAGCAAGCCTTAGAGGATATCTTCAGACAGGCACAGGTCTATGCCCAAAAAAACGAGGCAACGAACCTCAAGTTTGAAGCTATGAAAGGTCTTTTTGATGGCACAAAAAGGCTTTATATCCACGCAGAGTATTCTAAAGAAATCATAGAATCTGTGCAATTTGCCCAAAAATACCAAGTCAAGAAAATTGTCATCGTGGGGGCAGAAGATGCGGTTGCAGTGGCTGATTTTTTAAAGCAAAATGATATTCCTGTGATTCTGTATGAGATTCACAGATTGCCAGACTACCCCGAAGATGATGTTTGGCAGCCTTACAAAGCACCTGCCATTTTGCACAAGGCTGGAGTCAAAGTAGCACTTGCCTACAGTGACCCCACCAGAGCCCGAAATCTGCCCTTTTTGGCGGGTACTGCTGCCGCTTATGGCTTGTCTAAAGAAGAAGCGCTCCAGCTCGTAACCTCTCACCCCGCACAGATACTGGGCATCGGAGAAAAAGTAGGTACACTTGAAAAAGGAAAACAGGCCACTCTAGTAGTGTCTGAGGGTGATTTGCTGGATATGCGCACGAGCCAAGTGAGCATGGCATTCATTCAAGGGAAAAAAATAGATCTCAATGACAAGCACAAAGCACTTTACAATCATTTTCAGAAAAAATACAACGACAAATAAGCACACTCAAAATAAACACTCCAAACGCTCACAAGACCCCATGCCTTGTGAGCGTTTTTTTTGCTTGGGAGCAAACCAAAAACAAAAGAAAAATAAGTCTAGACGGCCTCCCGACACAATTAAAAAACCTAGACTAAAAACCTTGCATGCCTGTCTTAGTTTATGTAACTTTAAGTAACCACATATTTGGCGTAAAATTAAGACAATGCACACCATCGAACCGTTTTACAATTGGGAAAAGCACTACAAAGCCGAAGAGGATCTACGCTCTCCTTTTTTTGGGAGGCAATATGCAGCGCAGTATGAAAGCACCATCTATGGCTATTATATCCATCCTCAGTGGGATTATATCGGCTCAGAAACACTTTACATCAAAATACTATTTGTAGATTACACAAAAAAAATCGCCATTATTGAGCTCTTTGGAGAATGGAATGACACCCTACACAATGACATCATGCACCTCAAGCGTGCCGTGCTAGATAGACTGATGCGCTATGACATCAACCAGTTTATCTTGATAGGAGAGAATGTTTTTAATTTTCACGGCTCAGATGATTGCTATTATGAAGAATGGTTTGAAGATGTAGAAGAAGATGGCTGGATTGCAGCAGTAAATTTTAGGAACTTTGTCCAAGAAGAATGGAAAAAATACCGAATAGATTACTATGTAAACTTTGGTGGAGAGTTAGAAGTGCTCAACTGGCGAACACTCAAGCCTATCCGATTGTATGAGCAAGTGCATAACTATATCATGCGCCGCCTTGGTGCTCCTTCATCCATCCAAGACATAGACTGACTGCTCAGAGCATCCTCTCAAAGAAAAATGAATGCCTTCGAGCCAATTCTAAAAAATGTATCCTATCTATAGCCAGTTTTCTGTAAACTTTCTTGCCTTTTTCAGCATAGACAATATAAGCACAATGGCCATCTAAGCCAAGCTCACCTTCTAGGAGTGTATATTTTTGTCTGGCTTTCTTAAAAATAATTTTTGCGTGTGGAGGGCAAGCAAGTACTGAATATCTCTCTGCCGAAAAATCAGATAATAATTCTTTAATGTATTTTTTTTGGGCAATAACAAGTGTATCAGCTTTCTCTTGTGCATTTTTAGGGTAGAATATAATCTCTACAGTATCACAGCCCGCCATTTGCTGCCGCAATGTATCAGGATAGCAGCCTGCCAAGCCCAAAAGCAAAAGTACACCCAGAAAATAAGAGACGCTATGTTGCATGTGTGTATATAAATTTTAATGAGTACATTTACTTATTCACCCAAAACTACATACAAAAGCCTAATTTTTAATGTATCTTTGTTCTTAAACCAATGACTCAAAATATATGCGTGTTGTTTATCCTATTCTCATTGCCATTCTACTAGTTGTAGTAGTAGGGCTGGCTATGAATACCTTCAAAGTAGGTCTTTTTAGCTCAGAGCCTTCCAAGATTATCTCTAATCACGATATTGTATTAGAGAAAATAGAAGAACTCGGCAAGCTAGAGCTGGTAAAATACAAATTTAGAGATGTGCTAGAGCACAAACAAGAGTATGATTATTGGTTTGATTCAAAGGCAATCCTTATCATCAGCGGCGAGGCTGTGGGCTGTATAGACCTTACCAAAATCAAAGATGAAGACGTTTTTGAGGCTCAAGATACAGTCTATGTAAAACTACCCGAGGCAGAGCTTTGCTATGCCAAAATCAATCACAAAGAAACACGCATTTATAACACAAGCTCTTACTCTATGGATAACTCCAAACTGATAGGAGATGCCTTCAAAGCTGCCGAAAAGCAAATCACACGTACAGCCCTTGAGTCTAATATCTTAGAACAAGCCCAACAAAATGGAGAACGACTCCTCAAGACACTTTTTGAAGACCTGACGGATAAGAAAGTAGTGTTTACCAAAAGACCAGAACTCCCTGATGAGAATATAAGATTACAGTAAAGGGTGTCTAACCACCAATTTTTCGTACTGCTCTGTGGTTGGTCTTAGCCTTCGGCTTGCCGTTGAGGATATTGACCCATCGAGGATTCTTTTTTTCAAAAAAGAGTTAGACGAGAAAGCCTAAGACACAAGCGGTTGGTGTCGAAATGGCTTAGTGAAGTGTAAATAAAGATTTGGGTGAATCGCTATTTCTAAAACACCAACCTTTAGTTTAACAACAATTAATTTAAGTTAAAATTAAGAGGAATAAGAGCAGTTGAATTCTTTCGTAAACGTTGTATTTTTACAAGAATTCATCACAAGAGTAAACATCCTAGAACACCGACAAGATCTTAGAATCTACCCGTGGAAAGAGGAGTTACTCTTGTTCTTTTAGTAAAACTCGGATAGAATGTCGGGACACCAAGCCCATTATTAAGGTAATGAGTAAAACTAAAATGATGAACTCTGTAAACATTGTTAAACTCAAAGGTAAGAAAAAATGGAAAAAAGTATCTTTATTTTGTAGGAATAGATATCAGTAAAGAACACTTAGATTTTGCGATCTATCACAATGGGGAAATACAATATCATAAAAGGATAGCCAATCAGGAAGAAGTAATTACAACTTTCCTTCTCGAGGAACTGAGCCAACAAGTTGTGCTAGGGCAGACCTTGTTCTGTATGGAAAATACTGGAATTTATACCAATATTCTTTTACGTGTCTTAGTAGCTCAAAATTGTGCTATTTGGTTAGAGCATGCGATGCAAATCAAGCAGTCAATGGGCTTAGTGAGAGGCAAAGATGATAAGATAGATACTCATAGAATTGCCGAGTATGCCCATCGTTTTCAAGATAAAGTACGCTTATATGCACCCTCAAAGCAGAGTTTGCAAAAATTGAAAGCCTTACAAACCCTAAGAAATAGGCTTGTAAAGGTACAAAAACAACTCAAAACACCTCTCAAGGAAAGTAAGTCATTTGAAGATGAGGACATCTTCAATCTCTTAGACCAAAATACAAAGCATCTCTTGGAAGTACTCAAAGTACAAATTCGGGATGTTGAAAAACAAATCAAAAATATTATTGACCAAGATGAAGTTCTCAAAAAGATATATGATTTGACTACTTCTGTCAGAGGAGTAGTACCAGTTACAGGCATAGCAGTCATCGTTGCTACAGGCTGTTTTGAAAAGATAAGTTGCCCCAAAAAATTCGCTTGTTATGCAGGAGTAGCTCCCTTTGAAAGTAGTTCAGGAAAATTTAAAGGTAAAGCTAAAGTCTCACATATTGCTAATAAAAAGATGAAAGCATTATTACAAAATTGTGTAACCAGTAGTCTTAGATATCAAGGAGAGTTTAGAAGCTATTTTGATAAAAAAATAGCCCAAGGAAAGCCATCGAGAGTCGTCATGAATGCTATCAGAAATAAAATTATTCAAAGATTCTTCGCCTGTGTCAAAAGTGGAGAAAAATATGAAAAAAATTATCAATTTAATTTGCAATCGTCATAGAATTCCACGGAACAGCTGCTTTCATTACTGATATTTATTAAAAAGCAAAATTTGAGTTTTGTCGGGGGGGGAAGCACAACTGGGATGTAGATGTTTTTGGAAATTATAAGCACAAGCACTGCTTTGTGAAGCGATACTTGTGCTAGGGAAAGTTTAGCGGCGATACCACTCTTTTAATAAAGTTTCCAGTTTTTTGAGTTCTGTTTTATTTTGTAACATTTCTGCATTGGGTGCAAATGCAAATGCAGGTTTGGCAATTAGTCCGTCATAATATCCAACCAATATAAGCCCTTCATCATTTTTGATATACATTCCGTCTTCACCTTCGTTGAAATACTGCCCTACACAAGTTCCTGTTTCATAGCCTTGTTTTTCTTGCACTTTGCAGTCACAATAGGTATAAGGTGTTCCCGCACTCGCCGCCTCGATTTTTAGTTCATCGTCACTGTAGCTCATCTGAAAAGTACCCACTTCATCTCCTATATAGGTCATTGATTTTCCTTTGTATCCAATTTTCCCTTCATCAATAAGAGAGGAGTTTTTGTCTTTGTAATGGATTACTGTTTCTCCATTTTTTAGGACGAGTGATTTTTCAGTGAGTTCTATGATTTGATGTTCTTCTTTACCTTGTGGCGCAATCAAAACAAGTGTAGAGGCATTGAGTTGCCAAGTACCTTGTAAAACAACGATTCCTCCATTTACAATTTTTAGTGCATTATTTGGTTCAAATATCATTTCCATTTGGCCAATCACAGATAATATTTGCTCTTCTTGTGCTTTTTTGTCAGTGAGCTCTCGCGCTTCTTGCGTTCCTAGCTGTCTAAGTTGAGCATCTATATCAGCGTATTTTTTATCGTGTGCAGCTTGCATTTTAGCAATATCTGCTATCCAATGTGTACTGGATAATAAATCTGATTGGTTTTGACCAAAACTAACAGAAAAAATCATAAGCAAAAGGGATGTTAAAATTAATTTATTATTCATCTTTTTTAAGTAAATTAAATTGTTAAAAATTAAGCGTAAACTGTTCATTTTTATACGTACTCTCTTCTGACGATTAGGCATCTGTTGAAAATTTTAAAAATAAGCATTTACTTAAACTTTATCATAATTGATAATAATACGTGCGGCATCATCTGTTATCTTTACCTGTTTCATAAACAGGCGATTTTACTTCATCAATCATCTCATTTATTTTATAAAAAGCTATTTACCCTCACCTACTTGACCGTCTTAACCTACAATAGCAACCACTAAGCACAAGATAGTATATTGTGTCAGAGGGGGAGCTATTTAGTTTGTCTTTTTTTATGTAGTGGGCTGATAAGCAGTACTTTATCTCATCAAACGTACTTGTCCCACTTTTTTTACTAATTCTCCATTGGGAAGGGTTTTGTACTGTAATTCATAGATATACACTCCTGATGGCACAGGGTTTTGATTATAATTACCATCCCAAGCAAACTGAGGGTCTCCACTAAAAAAGACTACCTCACCCCATCGGTTGAAGATTTTAATTTGAAATGAATTAAAATGCTGCCCAAAGATTCTGAATTCATCGTTGAGCGCATCGCCATTAGGAGTGAAAATATCGGGGAGAAAGATATTAGGCTCACACAATTCTCGGACATTGAAAGTATTGGTAGTTTCGCAGCCCAAAGCATTTACAAAGCGAACCTTGTATGTACCCGATTGTATTACTTCACATTCAGCAGTAGTGCTTAGTAAGATACTAGGATTCTCTACATTATACCAGTAGTAATCACTCACTTCAGTTTCAAATGTACTGAGCAAAAGCGTCTCACCACTAAATGAGCAGATTTGTGCCTCCATGCTTTGAGGGAGCACACTGTCTAGTATCTCAAAGTCTTGGCTGAGTGTATTGCTACAGCCCGAATCAGGGTCAGTGTAAATATAGACAAGCGTATGCCTGCCAATACTGAGTGCTGCGGGGTTCAGGCTTGTTACAGAAATGCCGTCTATTTCAGCAAGGCCATTGCTAAGGTCGGTAGAGTCATCAGACCTACAATATGCTGCTTTTAAACCCTCAATATTTACCGTTGGTATGAAGAGTGTTATCTCAAAATAAATCCTCGAAGTACCACATTCATTGCCTACCTCCACCCAGTAAGTACCTTCCTGTTCTATGGTAAGGGTGCTTTGTGTAGAACCGTCAGACCATAGATAAGCAGGGTAAGTACCTTCCAAGGAAAGTGTTTTGGAGGAATTTAGGCAAATAATATCGTTTTGGTTATGGATGTTTGGGGGTTGGTTCACATTGATTTGTATGTTATCACTTGTGGCTCTTCCACATTCATCTGTGATACTGACAGTATAGAGTGTAGAGGTGCTAGGGCTCAGTGTAGGGTTATGAATTGTGGGGTCGCTTACACCTTGTGTGGGTGTCCAAGAGTAATTAAGTTCTGAGGGAAGGTTTACAATTACACTTTCTCCCAGACATATATTGGCATCTTCTAGCACTACAGGGGTAGGATAATTATTGATACAAAACTGCTGTAGATTCGTTGAGCCACCCGTAGAACCAGTAAAACCCCAATTTACATTTGGATTGCCTCCAAAAATATTTGTAACAATATCCCCCACATAAGAAAGCCTTAAATTACCATCAAAAAATATCTGAAAAGTTTGGCTTGTAGCATTCCACTCAATCAAGACATTATGCGCAATGCCATCTTCTATGTTAGGGTTCAGGGCAGAGGCTTGTATAGGTCCTGCCAAGTTATCAGGTGCTGCATGGTTCACATTTCCTTTAGAAACAATGGCAATATGGTCATACCAAGGGTCAGCAAGGTCTGTATTTTGCCAAGTATCAAACTCAACCGCCAAGGAAGACGCAATACCAAGATAGCCCAGACCTCCCCCAGGAGAGCCTATACTTGCACAAGTATTGTGCAAGACGAAAGTAATGCCATCGGCTCCATTCGCATCATTGCTGCCAAAAGAAATAGAAAAATCAAGGACAAAGTCTTCTCTAAGGTCGAGTTTATGCAAAGCCCAGACAGCACCCCTTTGGGTACTTAGGTTGGGGGTAATTCTGTAGCAGTTATTGCCTAAACTTACCGCATCTTCTACGAAATAAAAGTGTGTTTGAGCCTTTAACTGTCCATTTGCAAAGCCAATCATTAACAAAAGTAAGAGTGAGGTATGTTTAAGAGTCATTGATGGATAGATTTTATGGAGGGGTAGATCTTTTATAGTTTTGCTTAAAGATACAATATTATCCTGAATTATTAAAAACATTTCAAAATCAAATATGACTTTTCTGCGAAAACATCCAACAGATAAAACAACAAACCTTTTCTTGACAGCGGGTTTTATGCTTGGGGAACTACGCTAAAAAACAATTAAAAATATAATAATTAAAATAAAAAATATAACTTTGGAGTTAATTGTGAATTTCAAAAAAGATTTTTTCACAAAAATAGTAGGTGTGCATACTATTTTTTTGTAACTTTCCACTTTATTTTTTAACATCACAAAACTTAATTTTTGAATTATGGCTGAAGCTTATATTTACGACGCAGTTCGTACCCCTCGCGGCAAAGGAAAAGCCGATGGCTCACTACACGAAGCCCAACCCGTACAGTTGCTTGCCTCACTTTTGAAGGCAGTACAAGAGCGAAATAACCTCGATACTTCTTTAGTAGATGACGTAGTAGCAGGCTGTGTGAGCCCCGTAGGAGAGCAAGGCGCAGACATCGCACGCACCGCAGTTCTGGAGGCAGGCTATGCCGAAACTGTAGCAGGTGTGCAGCTCAACCGCTTTTGCTCCTCAGGTTTAGAAGCTATCAATACAGCTTCTGCACACGTAATGTCAGGACAGGCTGACCTAGTAATCGCAGGGGGCGTAGAGTCTATGTCGCGTGTGCCTATGGGTTCTGATGGAGGCGCATTATTTACCAATCCTGCCCTTATTGGCAGACACAAAATAGTACCTCAAGGCATCTCTGCCGACCTTATCGCCACCAAATATGGTTTCTCTCGTGAAGACCTAGACCGTTTCTCAGCAGAATCGCACCGCCGCGCTTATGAAGCTACTCAAAAAGGCTATTTCAAAAAATCTTTGATTCCTATTCTTGACCAAATCGGTATGGCATTACTGACCGAAGATGAAGGAATCCGCCCCCAGACTACCGTAGAAAGCCTTTCTGCCCTCAAACCTGCTTTTGAGATGATGGGCCAAATGGGTGGACTGAATGCACTTGCACTACAAAAATATCCCGAAATAGAACGCATCAACCACGTACACCATGCTGGTAACTCTTCGCAAATCTCTGACGGCTCAGGTTTGCTCCTGATTGGCAACAAAGAAGTAGGCGAAAAAGCAGGCTTGAAAGCACGTGCTCGCATTCACTCTTACGCCATTATCGGCTCCGAGCCTACCATTATGCTTACAGGCCCTGCCCCTTCTACCCGTAAACTCTTGAAGAAAAACGGCATGAATATCAATGACATTGATATTTTTGAAGTCAATGAAGCCTTTGCCGTAGTGCCGATGCTTTATATGCAAGAACTAGGCATTGACCACAGCAAAGTAAACCCCAATGGTGGCGCAATCGCAATGGGACACCCACTAGGTGCTACTGGTGCTATCCTTATCAGCACTTTGATAGATGAGCTAGAGCGTCAAGATAAAACCTTAGGACTTGCTACCCTTTGTATTGGTGGTGGTATGGGCATCTCTACTATCATTGAGAGAATCTAAAAGCCCCTCAGCAAGCCCCCAGCCCCCAAAGGGGGAGTTTAGGAGGGTTTCTTGAATGGGGTGTAGGAAAGCAAAAGGAAAATTTTTAAAACAATACTTAAATTAACAATTAATAAAGAATCATCGCCTTACTCAGCAGTTACTCTGTTGAGGACAGAGTCCTCAGCAGTTCCCCCTTTGGGGGTTAGGGGGCTGCCTTTAGGGACTGACTGTTAAAAGGCTTTTTAATATAAAATTATGATAGATTACAGCATAGAAGACAATATAGCCATCTTGGCTTGGAATATGGAGGGCTATCCTCAGAATGTGATGAATGACCACTCTTATACGGCATTCGTAGAAAATATGGACAAGGCAATAGCTGACCCCGAAGTAAAGGGAATCATCATCACTTCCAAAAAAGATTCATTTTTTGCAGGTGCTGACCTTAAGATGATGCGTGAAATGCTAGGCAAAGACCACAGCCAAGTACCTGTTGCAGAGGCTTTCAAAGAGTCTTTTAAGTGGAATGAAGTTTTCCGCAAATACGAAACTGCGGGCAAGCCGCTAGTAGCTGCCATCAACGGGCATGCACTGGGTGGAGGCTATGAGATTGCACTGATGTGCCATTATCGCATTGCTATCAATGATTCTAAAACACAAATTGGCTTGCCCGAAGCTCAAATTGGCTTGCTCCCTGGGGCAGGCGGCACACAGCGTCTTCCTCGCTTGGTAGGCATGGAGGCTGGCGTTCCTTTTCTTTTGGAAGGAAAAAAAGTCGATCCACAAGCTGCCCTCAAAATGGGATTAATCAATGAGTTAGCTGCTGACCAAGATGCAATGATTGCTGCTGCCAAAACTTGGCTCAAAGCCAACCCGAATGCTATTCAGCCTTGGGACGAAGTCAAAAAGGGTCAAATCGTAGCACGTACTTTCTACAAAGTGCCTGGAGGAAATATCCAAAGTCCCAAAGGTGCGCAACTGATGCTGCCTGGCACTGCCCTCATGTGGGACAAAAGCAAAGGTAACTATCCCGCACAGCTTGCCATCATGAACTGTGTCTATGAAGGGCTACAAGTACCTATGGACAAGGCAATCAAGATAGAATCACGCTATTTTATTACTTTGCTCAATAATCCTGTAGCAAAAAACATGATTCGCACATTATTCTTTGCGCTACAAGAGGCAAACAAAGGCGGCGCAAGACCTAAAAATATAGAAAAAACCAACATTCAGAAAGTAGGTATCTTGGGTGCTGGCTTGATGGGTGCTGGCGTGGCTTATGTAACTGCTCTCGGCGGAATGCAAGTCGTCTTGAAAGATGTTACTTTAGAATCTGCCGAAAAAGGCAAAGATTATTCTCGTGATTTGCTCAAAAAAGGCATGTCAAGAGGCAAAGTAACTGCCGAAAAAGCCGAAAAAGTACTAGGCCTTATCCAGACTACGGCTGATGCCAAAGACCTAGAAGGCTGCGACCTTATCATAGAAGCCGTATTCGAAAACCGTGAACTCAAAGCCAAAGTAACTCAAGAAACCGAAGCGTTCTTAGCAGATACTGCAGTTTTTGGCTCTAATACTTCTACTTTGCCTATCACTGGCTTGGCAGAGGCTTCCAAACGCCCAGATAACTTTATCGGGATTCACTTCTTCTCACCTGTAGATAAAATGCCTTTGGTAGAAATCATCATGGGCGAAAAGACTTCAGAGTATGCCCTTGCCCTCACGATTGATTATGTGATGAAAATTCGCAAAACGCCTATCGTAGTGAACGATTCTCGTGGGTTTTATACTTCTCGTTGCTTTGGTACTTACACTTCAGAAGGTATCCAGATGGTAGCAGAAGGTGTAAGCCCTTCATTGGTAGAGCGTGCTGGCACAATGGCAGGTATGCCCGTAGGCTCGCTCGATGTGGCTGATGCCGTAGCGATTGACCTCGCCTACAAGGTAATGAAACAAGCCGAAGCTGATTTAGGTGTGAAAATAGAAGACCAACCGAGCGGCGCAGTTGTGAAGAAATTTGTGGAAGAACTAGAGCGTTTTGGTAAGAAAAACAAAAAAGGTTTCTACGACTATCCCGAAAATGGTAAGAAATACCTTTCACCTCTTTTGAATGAGCTTTATCCGCTTGCCGAAACACAGCCAACCATAGAGGAAGCCAAAAAACGTTTATTGCACCGCCAAGCCATTGAGGCTGTACGCTGCTTAGAAGAAGGCGTACTCCGCAACCCTACTGATGGTGATGTGGGTTCTATCCTTGCGTGGGGATTCCCTCCTTACACAGGCGGAATTTTCTCTTATGTGGATATGGTAGGCGTAGCCAAGTTTGTAGCAGAGCTTGATGAATTGGCTGCCAAATATGGCGAGCGATTCCAGCCTACTGACCGCCTCCGTGAAATGGCAAAAAATGGCGAAACCTTTCACGGTGTGAAGCAAACTGCTGAAGCTACTGCTTAAACATTGCTTAAGTTTTCTTTAAAAAATCCTTAATTTTAAGCCCACAGCTTCGGTTGTGGGCTTTTTTATTCACCCCCCCCTAAAATCAGGCTTTCTTTTCTCGAAATGGCTTTGGATGGCTTCTAGCCAATCAGGGCTTCCTATCAATGAGCTTTGCAGACGAATCTCTAACTCTTGGCTCTCTCTGAGGCCCAGAGAAGTGCCCTCTTCTATGATTTGTCGTGCAATACGGATGGTAGGAGGAGGTAGATAGAGAAACTTTTTGATGAGTGCATCTGCTTCATTGTCAAGCTCTTCGGGGCTGGTGAGTTTATGGAGAAGCCCATATTGAGCTGCCTTGTGGGCATCAAAAAACTCACCCAAGAGCGTCATTTCTTTGGCGGCGGCAATGCCCACCAGACGAGTGATACGCTGAGTACCCATGATGACAGCAATGCCCATTTTGACCTCAGGCAAGCAAAACTGTGCGGTCTCATCTGCAATTCTAAAATCACAGCAACATGCCAAAATTAAGCCCCCACCAATACAGTAGCCTTTTATCTTAGCTATTTTGGGCTGCGGAATGGCTTCGAAGGCATCTATGCAAAGCTGCAAAGCCCTGAGATTTTCTTCAAAAATCTCAGGGGCGGCATGGATTAAGGGCTTGATAGAAGCGATATCTACCCCTGCCGAAAAATGCACCCCTTCACCTGAGAACAGCACAGCCCAGATAGATTTTTGGCCACTGAGGTATTCACTGATTTCTTTGAGTTCAAAAAGTGTTTCGCTCGTCAAGCTATTCATTTTTTGGGAGCGGCACAGGGTCAGGTAGGCAACGTGCTCTTTTTCTTCTAACTTCCAATTTTGGTATTTCATTTTCTATCTTTCTAGTATATATTTTGGATTAAGATGTACATTAATTCAGTGTAAAGTACTGATATACAATATTTTGTGAAATTTTTTCAAAGTCATTTAGAAATAACAACCACTCAAATACTTTTTGGTTTGGGCAAATGGGCGGTAAAATGACCTTCTAAAGCCAATAAAATCACAAAACTTTCACACAGGTAATTTGCTGGTCATCAAATCAATCATTAATTTGGAATTTATTTTGAATTAAAAATGAAAGTATCTACCACCCAACCGTTTCAGATTGTTTATTCTATTTTTCAACATGAGTTTCTTGGCTATCTCCTTGAGTCATTTGTGGTGCAGGTTAATTCTAAGGGCTTGCTTACTTTTCAGCATCAAAATATCTCTTCTCAAAATGCACATGAGTTTGCCAAAAGGCTAGATGAAGATGATTTTGAACTGATTCGACTCATCGAGCAAATTCAGCAAGAAAGCATCATCAAAAAATTCTACAACAAAAAAGTAAAGCCTGCCGCATTCTTCTTAAAAGTATATGACAAAGAAAAAGGAGACAAACCTCTCCAAAAACTCATAGAAAGCTACATAGAAGATAGAATGAGTGCTATCATTACCCGTTTGCAGCTAGGCAAGCTCGTATTCGTGATGAGCAAAGATGGCAGCCCCATCTGGAAAAAATTAAAGTTTGCGGAGAAGCAGGTGTCTGTGCTTTTTCATTTTAGACGCAATGAAAAAGGCACAAATTATTTTCCTACCCTCAAATACCAAGACGACAAACTGGATTTTCAGTACAAAGGGGCTTTTATACTCGCCAACGATCCCGCTTGGATGGTCTTAGGAGATACCATTTATTCTTTTAGGGATAATATAGATGGCTACAAGCTGAAACCCTTCTTGGCAAAATCTTTCATCGCCATTCCTCGCTCATTAGAAGAGACCTATTATAAAAAATTCGTCGTACCACTGATAGCTACTTGCCACGTGTATGCCCAAGGCTTTGAGATAGAGACCGTCGAGTTTGAGCCTCGCCCACAGTTATTTCTTTCTGACAAAAAAGAAGTTACACAGTTGTTTGAAGGCAATACTCCCCAAGAAGATATTTGTCTAGAGCTTATATTTCAGTACCAAGATTTTAGCCTCAAAGCACTAGATACCAGCTCGAAGGAGTACAAAAGCAAAAAAGTCAAGGTACAGCTCCAGCAAAAAGACGGAGAATACACCTTTTTTAGAGTCAAAAGAGACTTAAACTATGAGAAGGATGTGGTCAGATTTTTAGAAAATATAGGTCTTCATTTGCAGAAAGGAGAAATTACTTTGCCCAAAGCGGAGGCATTTCAGTGGATGAGCCAGCAATCCAATACCTTGCACCAGCACGGGTTTAAGATTATCCAGCAGAGCAAGGCAAGCAAGCAGTATTTTGTGGGCAAGGCACAAATTAGTTTAGAAATCAATGAAAATACGGATTGGTTTGATATCTATGCCAAGATTTATTTTGGTGAATATGAGATTCCTTTTTTACAACTCAGAAAATACATCCTCCAAAACAAAAAAGAATTTACACTGCCCAATGGAGAAATTGCCGTCATTCCTGAAACTTGGGTAACGCAATACGCCGCCCTTTTTGCCTTTGCAGAGCAGATGGAAGGCTTGCCTCCTACGCTCAAAAAGCATCACTTACACCTTATCGAAGAGCTACAGCACGGTGAGTACGCACAGATTAGATTCCAAAGCAAATTACAAAAACTCAAAGATTTTGAGAAAATAGAAGAATATACCCTGCCCGAAGGCTTTGAGGGCACACTCCGAAGCTACCAAAAGTCAGGCTATAACTGGCTAAGTTTTTTGAATGAATACAGGCTCGGAGGATGCCTTGCAGATGATATGGGCTTAGGGAAAACAGTCCAGACACTTGCACTTTTGCAAGCACAAAAAGAACAAGCAAATGCTACTTCTTTGCTCATCATCCCTACTTCACTCATTTATAACTGGGAGCTGGAGGCTAGTAAATTTACTCCACAGCTAAAAATACTCAATTACACAGGCACTAACCGCAACAAAGAACTTGGATATTTTGGAGCGTATGATCTTGTCATTACTTCGTATGGCATCGTCAGGATTGACATAGACATTCTCAAAGACTATCCGTTTCATTATGTCATTTTAGACGAATCACAGGCGATTAAAAACCCCAGCTCTAATATCTCAAAAGCCGTCAGAGATCTCAGAAGTAAGCATAGGCTCATCCTTACGGGCACTCCCTTAGAGAATACAACCTTGGATTTGTGGGCACAGATGTCTTTCATCAATCCTGGACTGCTAGGCACGCAGCGTTTTTTCAAAGATGAATTTCTAAACCCCATAGAACGAAAAAAAGACCAAGAAAAATCTCAAAAGCTTGCCCAAATCATCAAACCTTTTATCCTAAGAAGGCTCAAATCTCAAGTGGCCCTAGACCTACCCGAAAAAATTGAGAACATACAATACTGTCTTATGAATGAAGCTCAAGAAGAAATGTATGAACGTACAAAATCTCAATACAGAAACCAAATTTTGTTAGAAATGGAGCAAAAAGGACTGCACCGTTCACAGTTTTTACTCTTGCAGGGGCTTACCAAGCTAAGACAAATTGCCAATCACCCCCGCCTTGTAGAAGCCGACTACCAAGGGGACTCAGGCAAAATGGAGGACATTAGATACAAATTAGAAAACATCATCAGTGAAGGACACAAGGTGCTTGTGTTTAGTCAGTTTGTGAAGCACCTCGATATTTTGAGAGAATATCTTGATGCCCAAAAAATCCCTTATGCCTACTTAGATGGTGCTACAAGAGACAGACAGGCACAGGTAGAGGCTTTTCAGATGGAAGACAAATACAAGGTATTCCTTATCTCGCTCAAGGCAGGCGGAGTAGGACTAAACCTCACTGCCGCAGAATATGTCTTCTTGCTAGACCCTTGGTGGAATCCCGCCGTGGAAGCCCAAGCCATAGACAGAGCCCACAGAATAGGACAAAAAAGCACAGTATTTACCTATAAATTTATCACACGTAACTCTGTAGAAGAAAAAATACTGGCACTTCAGCAAGCTAAAAAACAACTCACTGACAACATCATTAACAGTGAAGAAGGATTCGTAAAAACGCTTAGTGCAGAGGATATGATGAATTTACTTACATGAGATAGTTACTAGCAACATAATAAAAATTTGAATTTTTTAAGAATTTATTCTAAATTGGGCTGACTTTTTAATTATTTATTGTCTTAGTGTTATCACCACATAGAAAGAAAAACCTATGAAATACAGGCATTTATTAACCTACATTATTCTCTTGCTTGCTTCGCTGTCTATTTCCACAGCTGCAGCACAGACTCAATTTTACAAGCAGTTTAAAGGAAAAATAGGCGATAATGAGATCAGGGTAGAGCTCATCAAAGCCCCTAGCAAAGACAACCCTCAGTTTAACCTCAGAGGGTCTTATTATTATGAGCGTATCGGAGAGAATATCCAGCTGAAGCAGGGTAATATAGACAACCTAGGCAATATATACCTGGAAGAGGGGGTCTCTAAGAGAGATTATGACGGGCAGAATAGCTTTGCAAAAACGGGTACTTTTCGGGGGATGTATTATGCCAATCTAGGGCGTTTGGAGGGCGAGTGGGTCAGTGTAAATGGGCAAAGACTCCCCTTCTTTTTTCAGGAAGACTACAGCAACCACTCTATCCCTGCAGAGATTATCTTCAATGACATTAACTATGAAAGTGCAGAAATTAGGTTTCATTACCCTAGATTTCAGAACCACCCACAGGCACAAAGCATTAACCAATACCTACAAAAAAATATTTTGGGAGACATGCAGGCAAAGATGATTCAATTTATCAATAATTATCAAGAAACGGCAGCACTCGGTGGCATGGCTGACGGCTTCGAGAGCACCAACATAGGCTATATCAGACACAACGACCACCACATCCTGACGATAGAATACAGCAGCAATGATTTTCAGGGAGGGATGCACGGTATGTTTCAGAGCAGCTTTTATAATTTTAACCTACAAAACGGCAACCTCATCAGCTTAGATGATGTCCTTGTCAAAGGTTATGAGACCCCACTGACACAGATAGCTGAAAAAATATTTAGGAGCAAATACGGCATGAAGCCTGACCAATCTCTGGGTGAATTTGGCTTTACCTTCCCTGGCAATGCCTTTAAACTGACCAATAATTATTATTTGGATAGACAAGGTATTGGCTTTTTTTACAATGTGTATGAGATTGCACCCTATGCTGTAGGCTATCAAGAGTTATTTTTGCCTTTTGAACAGATCAAACAACTCGTCAAAAAAGGGGGACTTTTGAGCCCTTATGTAGAGAACTAAGCAATAGAAATAAAAAACACAAAACCAATCTAAGTTACAATAAATTAGCCCTAGTATCGTGATTATGAATATCTATCTTATAATTATATAAACCCAATAAAAATACACCATGCGTCAATTTTCATTCAAATACCTACCCTGCATACTCGTCTTGTTGAGTCTGACTGGCTGCGAGCAGCATTTTTTTCAGAAATGGACAGACATTGCTTACCTCAACTGGACTGCCGACAATGTGGTCAGTAATCAAATAGAGATTACAGAAACCGAAGCTACTTATCAAATAAGTATCGGGCTGAGGTACTTACACGATATCTCTCAAAAAGGAATCAAAGTAGCTCTAGAAATCAGCAGCCCTTCCCAAAAAACAAGCACCAAAGAATATGAAATCATGCTCAAAGATGAAAACGGAGACGACATAGGAGAGGTCATGGCAGAGTTGGTAGATATTATCCAAATCGTAGAAAATGATTTTAAATTTGAAGAAAAAGGAAGTTATACATTTAAAATCAAACAACTCACAGGAGATACAGAGCTTGGAGGCATCGTAGAGGTAGGGCTGATTGTAGATAAAAAATAAGGAAAATTAGCCTTGACAAGATAAAGACTCACCTAAGTAGATTTTTAGAAGACTGAACCCGTCAAGATGTGTGTGATAGCACAGCTTGACTGCTCGCCTTATTCTTGCCCTAAGAAAATAACAGAGAAAGTTTAGAAAAAACTACTAAAAACTATGAGTAAAGTATATTTTTGCAGAACCTAAGGCCAATTCAATGCCTAACTATATTAATAAAGTGTACCAAGAAAAGCAGGATAAATGAACATGCCAGTAACAATATTACTCATAGATGATGACCCAATAAATAATATTGTGAACAATAAGTTATTGCACAAGTTTGATTCTTCACTTCGTATTATTGAGTTTTTGAGTGCCCGAAATGCACTCAAGCACCTTCAAAATCAAGAAAACAAACTTCCTGACATTATATTGTTAGACATTAACATGCCCGAAATGAATGGCTGGGAGTTTTTAAAAGCTTATGAACCTCTCGGGCTGGCTTGCAAGCTTTTTTTGCTTACTTCATCCATCGCTCATGAGGATATTCAGAAAGCAAAAGAGTTTAAGGTAGTACAAGGCTTCCTGACCAAACCACTCGAAGATGACAAAATCCGTAGGATTTTTAGCTAGAAGCATCAGAGAACACAGTACGCTCTCTGATGCCCTATGACTTGTCTTATAAGTCAGCACTGACATTATTACGCACCAAACCATTTATCCCGAATACGGTCTGTAGCTCTGTAGCTATCAGCTGTTGTGCTTTGCGTGCAGCAGCCACAAATTTAGGCATCTGGATAAATACGTGAATCATCCCTTTGTATTCTATAAATTTTACGGCTACACCCGCAGCTTGAAGCCTTTCTGCATATTCTCTCCCCTCGGCTTTGAGTGGGTCATACCCTGCCGTAATCACCAATGCAGGCGGCAGACCACTTAAATCAGAAGCTTTTAAAGGTGAGAAATAAGGCTCTGTTATATTTGCATCCTCTGATTTATAATGGTCTAAAAACCAAGTCATCAAGGGTTTGGTAAGCAAATACCCCTCTGCAAGTGTCTGGATACTTTCAGACTGTAGGCTGCCGTCTGTGCTAGGGTAAATCAATACTTGATACGAAATAAGAGGGCCAGCCTTGTCTCTTGCCATCATAGAAACTACTGTCGCAAGGTTGCCGCCTGCACTATCTCCACACACGGCTATTTTGCTACCATCTCCTCCAAAGCGATGTGCATTCTCTGACATCCAGACGGTAGCTGCATAGCAATCATTGGGTGCAGCAGGGTATTTATGCTCAGGAGCAAGGCGGTAATCTACCGAAGCCACCACACAGCCTGAAAGCATCGCCAAGCGCCGGCACAGATTGTCATAAATCTCCAAATCTCCAATCACAAAACCTCCTCCATGAAAAAACATCAAGACAGGTAGCCCTGCATGCGCTTGTGGCTGATATACTCGCATAGGGATATGATGCCCCTCATTCTCAAAGGCCGTTTCACTGACTTTATACATCTTTGCAGGCTTATACTCTGTGAGGATTGCCAGTTTTTTGGCAGTCTCAGCTTGAAGTTTGCGGGCTTCTACAGGTGAAAGTGTATTGATTTGTGCTGTATTTTGTTGTTTGTCTAGCCAGAGTAAGAGTTTAAGTTTAAGATTTAATGCCATAATGAGTTCATAATTAAGTGATATAAATGCTAAAAATACAAAATATATTACACAATCACCCTGCACCAAATAAAATCTTTGTGCCCTTGCCCACAGACAGCATAAAAATAAAAAATGGGTGCATATTTTCAAATGCCACTAAGAAGACTTATTTTTGCTCATTCCATAAAAAAGAAAATATAATATGTTTGATAATTTAGTTACCCGCATTGATAAAGCCATCAAGACCATCAAAGGCAAGCACAAGATTACAGAAATCAATGTGGCTGCCACCGTCAAAGAAATAAGACGTGCGTTGGTAGATGCTGACGTAAACTACAAGGTAGCCAAAGATGTAACAGACCGAATCAGAGAGGAGGCACTAGGGCGAAAAGTACTCATCAATGTAAACCCTGGTGAGTTACTGGTCAAAATTGTAGAGGATGAGCTGACCGCACTTATGGGTGGCGAAAAAGAAGACATCAAACTGACAAGCAAGCCCGCCATCATCCTGATGTCTGGGCTACAAGGCTCTGGTAAAACTACTTTCTCTGGTAAACTCGCCCGCTTTCTCAAAAAACAAAACAAACAAGTACTCTTAGTAGCCTGTGATGTATATCGTCCAGCAGCCATAGAGCAGCTCAAGGTAGTAGGAGGGCAAGTAGATGTAGAGGTTTATACCGAACCCGAAAACAAAAACCCTGTTTCTATAGCTCAGAATGCCATCAAATATGCCAAGGAAAACAATAAAAATGTAGTCATTATAGATACTGCAGGCCGCCTTGCAATAGATGAGGAGATGATGCAAGAAATAGAGCAGGTCAAAAAAGCCATCAACCCTGATGAAACACTCTTTGTAGTAGATGCCATGACGGGGCAAGATGCTGTCAATACTGCCAAAACCTTTAATGAAAGGCTCAACTTTGATGGTGTAGTACTTACCAAGCTAGATGGTGATACCAGAGGGGGGGCAGCACTTTCTATCAAAGCAGTAGTAGAGAAACCCATCAAATTCGTGGGGATGGGTGAAAAACTAGATGCCATTGATGTCTTTTACCCTAACCGTATGGCAAGGCGTATCCTAGACATGGGCGATGTAGTCTCACTGGTAGAAAAAGCACAAGAAGCCTTTGATGAAGAAGAAAGCAAAAGACTCGCACAAAAACTCCGACAAAATAAATTTGATTTGAGTGATTTTTTATCACAAATCCAACAAATCAAGAAAATGGGCAATATCAAGGATGTCATGGCGATGCTCCCAGGAATGGGCAAAATGATGAAAGATGTAGAAGTAGATGAAAATTCTTTCAAACCCATAGAAGCCATCATTTATTCAATGACTCCCCAAGAGAGAGAAACCCCCGAAATCTTAGATGGTAACCGCAAAAAAAGAATCGCAAAAGGAAGCGGCACTTCCGTACAAGAGGTCAATAAACTGCTCAAACAACACGGTGAAATGCAAAAAATGATTAAAAAAATGAACAACATGAGCAAAAAAGGAAACCGCTCTATGATGAACCTTTTCGGATAATTACCCAAAAAACACACTAAAAACATACTTAGAAATGAAACTAAAACACCTTATACACACACTCAGTGCCACCCTTATTTTTGTACTTATGATGAGCTGCCAGCCCATTACCGAGAAAGACCTTGCAGGCAACTGGAGACCCGAGCTGAGGGGATTGGAAGCCAAAATAGGAGCCAAAATAGATGAAAAAATGGCAGAAGCCAGCAACCTGGAAAAAATCGGGCTCGGTGTCAGCAAAGGTATGATTCCTAAAATCATCAAATCATTGGAAGAAATGAGGCTTGTACTCAATGCAGATAGCTCTTATTCTATGAGTATCCCCAAACTTATGGGAAAGAAAAACATAGCCAAAAATGGCAAGTGGCAGCTTTCTGAAGACAAAACCAAAATTATTCTTAATCTTGGACTAGGAGAGGAACAAAGCATCAAAATTATAGATGCCACAACCATTGTGCTCGAGACCAAAGAAGATGCTAAAAATCCATTGACCGAGATTACACTTAAAAAAGAAGAGTAAACTATTCGCATGTTTTGTGTCTAGTCCAGACAATTGATTTTTAATACTCAATTGCTTAACGACTTGGAAGAAATCTCTGCACGATAATGCCATCTATTTTACCCCAGAGGAGTTTTGTCTTTGTAGAAATTCCAAATATTTCCAAATCTAAACCCAAAGGAGTGAAATATTTAAGATAAATTATATCACTCCTCCAGCGTTGGTCTTTGTTTTACCCTTATTTCTACAAAGATGATACTCCTATAGGCTTCAGTTTCTAATTAAATCTTAGCAAATAAAAATTTGACTATCACAAGCAGAGCAGCTAGAATTTTATCAATGCTTAAATACCCCCACTACTCACAAAACACTCACCTGATTTTAGTTGCCGTTTTTCGGAAAGATTATGTTAAATTTGAGGATTCTTAAAGTCAAACTTAATGATGAATCAAACGATGAAAAAAATTACAATCATAGGCTCAGGCACGATGGGCAACGGAATAGCCCATCTTTTTGCACAAAACGGATTTCAGGTAAACCTCATGGATATTTCTGAAGATGCCCTTTCTAGAGCACTCAAGACCATTGAAGGAAACTTAGACAGGCAAGTCAAAAAAGAAATTATCAGCCAACAAGATAAGGCTGATACACTGAGCCGAATCCAGACGCACACAGACCTAAAACAGGCAGTGAGCCAAGCCGAACTCGTAGTGGAGGCTGCCAGTGAGCATATCCCAATCAAACTTAAAATATTCCAAGACTTAGACAGCCTTTGCCCTTCGGGCTGTATCTTGGCATCCAATACTTCTTCTATATCCATCACCAAGATAGCTGCCGCTACTAAAAGACCCAAACAAGTCATTGGAATGCATTTTTTTAATCCCGTCCCTGTCATGAAGTTGGTAGAAATCATCAACGGATATGCTACATCAGCAGAGACCACCCAAAAAATCACCCAGACAGCACAGACACTTGGCAAAGTACCCACAGTAGTCAATGACTATCCAGGCTTTGCCGCCAACCGCATCCTGATGCCCATGCTCAATGAAGCTTTTTACACACTTTATGAAGGAGTGGCAGGCGTATCAGAGATTGATACAGTGATGAAGCTCGGTATGGGGCACCCGATGGGACCCTTACAACTGGCAGATTTTGTGGGGTTAGATATTTGCTTAGACATTCTGAAAGTCATGCACCAAGGGCTAGGCAATCCTAAATATGCCCCTTGCCCTTTGCTGATTAACATGGTGGAAGCAGGGCATCTGGGGATTAAATCAGGGATAGGTTTTTATGATTATGCAGCTGGCAACAAAGCAAGCATCGTGGCAGAAAGATTTAGACAATGATGGTAAAAAAATGAAATTCGAGAATAGGAATAAAGGAAAATTAGCCTTGATCGGCTTATAACGTCAAAAAACATCAAATAATTTCCTAAATGATTTATAAAATTTTGCTGTTTCAGAAAAATGCTGTATATTAGAGTGTTACTAATTTACAAAATTTAAAAATTATGATGGAGCAAAAGTTTAAATACGCAAGTAATGTACGCCGCTACAATTACACTTCAAACATGTTAATTAAATCTGAAAATTACCTGTTTGATGATATCCGTAAAGGCCTTATCTCTAGTGGAGATATCGATGCTGACATAGCTCAAAGCGTCTCTAGTATCAAAGCCCTTTTAGATAAATACCACCAAAGACACTCCCGATTCCACGATTAAATTTTGAGCATACAGCCATTTAATACACAAAAAGCCGTGTTTTCTACAGAAAACACGGCTTTTTGCATGAAAGAGAGCCCAGTTAATCTACTTTGGTACATTTCTAGAGAAGCAAAGCAGTATGGCTTTGAGGTTATTTTGTCAGATAAAACCTATCCCCTTGCCTTGTACCTTCACGAAACACCACACATCTTTTTTTGTGAAGATACAAAATAAGGAAAATCCTTGATCTGCCATTTTTACATAGTCTAAATATTATTAGACCAAATGCTTGCATCTATTTAGTTTAGACCATATCTTGTATATTGTGTTGATAAATGGCACATTTACGCATAAAAAAATAGACGATAATATGCCAAACTGAATAGCTTTTTCTGACAATTTAGCCCTCGTGTAACAGTAGTACATATACGCTTAATTAGTATAAAAAAATGTCTGCCAACAAAGAATTTATGGCAAATTTGCCTCTTCTAGAAATCACCCAAAAAGCAAAAAAACAGAGGAAAATCTGCTTTACACAGTTTACACAGCTCAACACACTGATGAGCATAGGCATGGCTTTTTTATTTTGGATAAGCCAAGAACCCATACTTACAATCAGTTTTGGTCTAGTTGCATTGCTTAACTTTAGCCTTGGACATACCGCACTTCAGCAAAAATTAGATCAATATCTTTTCCATGCTTTTATACTGCTCAACTTGAGCATATTTCTGTGTTTTATACCATTTACAGGGGGACTTTTTTCTCCTTTTAGCTATTGGCTGAGCATCATCTTGCTGGAGGGTTTGTTTTTGCTCAACCTGCCCAAAATGATTCCTTATGTGTTTTTAAGCCTGTTCACCCTGACTGTCTCACACATTGGGCTGATGTATTTTCCTACACAAGCAGCAGCATTGTTCTCCCCCTCCTTCACCATTATGACATACTCAAATGCGCCATTATTGGTCATGGGCTATGCCATGTTTTGTTTGATTATCTTTTCTGACAATCTACAGCAGCATACCAAGTCTGAAGATGTACTACAGCTCGTACAAGAGGAAAACCAAGAACTTAAAAAGCAAATAAGGCAACTCAACAGCCGAAATATCAGGCTAGTAAAACTATACGAAAACCTAAACAAACTGGGGGAAAACAATGAGCAAAAAACTGAAATTATGACGGAAGTCGCCATGGTCTTAGACCAAAAGCACAAAACCATTGTAACCCTCAGCGAAAAATTTGAAAATCAAAGCAAATTATTGGAAGAAATCAACGAAAACATCACCAATAGCATCAAATACGCCCAAAAAATACAAGAAGCCATCATCCCTGAAGCCGAGTGGGTGCAGAAATATTTCAGAGATGTCTTTATTTATTTCAGGCCTAAAGACATCGTCAGTGGTGATTTCTATTGGTTTGAAGAAAAACAACTATCTGACCGAAAAGTCAAAATACTTATTGCAGCAGATTGCACAGGGCACGGGGTGCCAGGCGCTTTTATGACCGTCATGGGCAATTCTCTTATAAATGAAATCATCCATGGCGCCAAAGAAGTAAGCCCCGACTGGATTTTGAGAGAACTCGATGAAAAAATACGTGAAACACTCAGCAACAAAAGGGGAGAAACCCAAATCCATGACGGCATGGACATGGTCTGCCTCATCATAGATGATAGCACACAAGAAGTACACTATGCTGCTGCACACAATCCTCTTTATTATATCAGTAACAATGTATTACACCAAGTCAAAGGCTCAAGATACTCTGTAGGAAGCTCCCAATACCGACAAAATAAAATCTTTGAAAAACACAGTATTCAGGCCAAGCCTGGAGATATATTCTATATCTTTACGGATGGCTTCCAAGACCAATTTGGTGAAAAGGAACAAAGAAAATACATGACACGCCGCTACCGTGATTTGTTATTTTCTATTCATAGAATGCCGCTAGAGAAGCAGCTAAAGGTCATAGAATCTGAGTTTGATGGCTGGAAAGGGAGTATTCCGCAGACAGATGATGTCCTCATCATTGGATTTAGGATGTAAGGGATGTGATAATGGAAAAAAGACCATGCAAACTCACCCAAAATCTACAAACTCATTCCAAAGTTTCTCGAATTCATCCTTATACTTTTGAACGACACCTACATGCCTAGACACAAAAATATTCTCATGGTTGTAAAGAGAAGCACTCCGAGTCCAGTTATAACTCCCTGTCAGTAAGATATTTCCGTCTATAATTGCAAACTTGTGGTGCATGTGGTTGGGACTATTGTCCATCTTCACTGAGATACCCGCTTGGTGAAGGCGCTTGATGTCTGAGCCTCTGTCAAAGGTCTTGTCATCATCTGTAATGATTCGGATGCGTATGTTTTGCTGATGTGCTTTGAGGATAAGTTCTGCAATCTTATCATCACTAATGGTGAATACACATATCAGCATTTCTTTTTTGCACTGCCCTAAGTAGCGTAAGAGGGCTCTTTGGCAGTCAGGGCCAGGGCTAAAGTAAACCTCTGGCGCAGGAGCCACATCTGCTTGGTTGGCAATAATCTTATTGGCTTTTTCTAACCAATCAAGCACCTCCAATGAACTGTAAGAAATCAAATGCTGCTTGGCAAAATTAAAAATCCGATTTCTTAAAAAACTTCTATTCTCAGAAGAAAGGTTTTGCTCAGACAATACTTGATTGAGGGCTTGCCGTTCGGCTTTGCTGAGTTTGCGGTCTTCAAATGTTTTTTCGAATAAATCTAAAATTGAATCCATAAAATCTTGGAATAATATGCTTTTGAACGCATAATATACGACTTTTTGTGAACAATCATACTCAAATATTGGAAAAAACATATTTATAGTTTTACTTTGCAGTAATTTCAAATCAATTCGCCCCTCAAAAGCAGTTGATTTATGAAGAAGTGCGGAGAGAATAGGCTCGCAGAAGCACTGGCAACCTACCAGGAGTCCCGGCAAGGTGCCAAATCCTACCTAGATTTTTAGTGAATCTAGGAAATATAAATTAATTAAATACCGAAACTTAAATTTCGTACAATTCATTTTAAGATACATTATTTGACAATCACAGATTGATGGAAGATACACCGAAGGTTATCAACCAATAATCTTGGATTATATACCTAGGTCTTGCTTCTTAGGGGTAAGATTCTACAAAAAACTATGAATATGATAGAAAAAATATTAAAAAACCGTATCCTCGTGCTAGATGGTGCCATGGGGACAATGATTCAGAGGTACAAACTCAGCGAAGAAGACTACCGTGGAGATAGATTTAAAAGCTATCCACATTCACTCAAAGGCAACAATGATTTGCTGACGCTGACACAGCCCAAAATTATCAAAGAAATTCACGCTGCTTTTTTAGAGGCAGGGGCAGATATATTAGAAACCAATACTTTTAGCTGTACTTCCATCGCCATGGCTGATTACCACATGGAAGACCTCGTCTATGAGCTGAACTATGAGGGGGCTAGAATAGCCCGTGAAGTCGCTGACGAGTTTACACGTAAAAATCCTGATAAACCTCGCTTTGTGGCAGGCTCAATAGGCCCTACCAACCGTACGGCTTCGCTCTCACC
>JAABSX010000013.1 GCA_011390205.1 Microscillaceae bacterium
CTTTTTTAGAGAAAGTAAGCAAAGTATTGCAAGCTCACCCAGAGATGGAAGTAGAACTTGCAGGACATACTTGTAATTGGGGAGACGAAGCTGAAAATCAAAGCCTCTCTGAGACCCGTGCCCAAATGGTCAAGGAACACCTCATCAAACTAGGGGTAAATCCAGACCAAATACAAACCAAAGGCTACGGAGAGAGCCAACCCATTGCCGATAATAACACCGAATCTGGTCGCCAAACAAATAGACGAGTAGAGTTTAGTGTCGTGGAGTAAGAGGTTTTTAGTTGAGTATTAAAAAACTCAATTTGTATCAGTTTTTTTTCGTAAAGATTAAAACCCTCAGTGCTTTGTGCTGAGGGTTTTTTTTACCTCTTATGATGGCAAAGGATTTTATTTTTTCTCTTCTTTAGGGCTTTCATCTAAGTCATAAAAGAAGCGTCTTGAGCGAGCCTCATAGATTTCTGTCTCGCCCAGTACCACGGTTTCATCCGAGTTGATTTTTCGGTAAGAGTAGTTGGCGAGTTCTCCAGATTTTACACAGATGGCGTGCACTTTGGTTACGAACTCAGCCACGGCAAGCAGGTTAGGCATAGGGCCAAAGGGTTTACCACGGTAATCCATATCTAGCCCTGCCACGATGACCCTGATGCCGCTGTTGGCAAGTTCGTTGCAGACATCTACGATGCCCTCATCAAAAAACTGCCCTTCGTCTATGCCCACTACATCTACTTTTTGTTTTCTGACTTCCTCCCAGATTTCTTGGGCATTATTGACTGCCTGAGAGTAGATGGCATTGGCATCATGAGATACGATGTGTTTGGAGTGATAGCGATTGTCTATGATGGGCTTAAACATCATGATGCTTTGTTTGGCTATTTTGGCACGTGTAATGCGGCGGATAAGTTCTTCGGTTTTGCCCGAAAACATACAACCACAGACCACTTCTATCCAGCCCACATTGCTGCGAGACTTCATGTTGGGTTCTACAAACATAATTTACTAACTAATTTGATAATTTGATAATTCACTCACCCATTCACTCAACCACCCATTCACTACGTCAGCATTCCGCCATCCACTTGCAAGACCTGCCCTGTGATATAGCGAGACATCTCTGAACCTAAAAAGACGGCACAGTCTGCCACTTCTTCGGGAGCTCCTCCACGCTTGAGCGGGATTCCTTTAGTCCATTCATCTTTGTTGGCAAGGTCATGGGTCATTTCTGTCTCAATAAACCCTGGTGCGATGGCATTAGAGCGAATATTGCGTGAGCCTAGCTCAAGGGCTACAGATTTGGTAAAGCCAATAATCCCCGCTTTGGAGGCGGCATAGTTGGCTTGCCCTGCATTTCCTCTGATACCCACGATAGAGGTCAGATTGATGATAGAGCCATTTCTTTGCTTCATCATAGGTTTCATGACCGCCTTGGTGAGGTTAAAGACAGATTTGAGGTTAATCTGAATCACGGAGTCCCATTGTTCTTCTGACATACGCATCAGGAGCCCGTCTTTGGTGATGCCTGCATTATTGACCAGAATATCTATTGAGCCAAAATCATCGAGTACATTTTTGACCAATTCTTCTGCTTCTGCATAGATAGAAGCATCAGAGCGGTAGCCTTTGGCAGTAGTGCCTTTGTCGCTCAGGGCTTTCTCAAGGGCTTGTCCTTTTTCTACACTTGAGAGGTAGGTAAAAGCGACTTTTGCACCGTGTTCGGCAAATTTTTCGGCAATGGCTTTGCCTATTCCTTTGGAAGCCCCTGTGATAAGGGCAGTTTTTCCTGCAAGTAATTGCGTCATATTTATTGAAGTTTAAAATTAGGCTTGATACTAAAAGGCAAAGTAAGCACTTTTTTGGTGAATTATCCAATTTTTAGCTTTGGAAGTGTTTCATAGCTTGCTGGGGTATGTCTGTAGTCAGGGGTTTGTGGCTATTTTAAGAAAATATAAATCACTCATCATCAATTAAAAACGGGGCTATTCTATAATTTATCTCTCTTTGTAAGTGGTATTGTCAGAAAAAAAACTTAAGATTGCCCCAAAAAACATCTTCCTTATGACAGATTTTCAAAACTGGAACTTTCCTTTCAAAACTGACAATGCATTCAAGCCTAAAGTAGCGTATTTCTGTATGGAGTATGGCATTGACCAATCTTTTAAAGTCTATTCAGGAGGGCTGGGCTTTTTGGCAGGCTCACACATGCGCAGTGCCTACACACTTAAGCAGCCACTGATAGGCATCGGGATGCTCTGGAAATATGGCTACTATGACCAAAACCGCTACGAAGACCAAAGCCTCAGGGCTGATTTTGTAGAGAAGCAGTACGCTTTTTTAGAAGATACAGGAATCATCGTAAAAGTAGAAATCAATGGCAACCCCAATGTTTACGTCAAAGCCTATTACCTAGCCCCTGAGGTATTCGGAACGGCTCCCATGTTTTTCTTAAGCACAGACTTGCCCGAGAATGACTACCTTGCCCGCACCATCTGCCACAGACTTTATGACAACAATCCCTCTACACGTGTGGCACAGAGCATCGTGCTGGGGCAGGGCGGCGGCAAAGTAGTAGATGCACTCGGTGGGGTAGATGTCTATCATCTCAATGAGGGACACGGGCTGCCACTTGCCTTTCATCTGCAAGACCAATACCCAAGCATCCAAGAGCTAAAAAAGCATCTGGTATTCACTACACATACTCCCGAACTGGCAGGAAATGAAGAGCACGATGCTAATTTCTTAAATACAATGGGCTTCTTCAAACGCCAGTTAAGCACTGACGAACTGGCAGCCATCACACACAATAGCCCTACCCTCAACTACACCCTGACCGCCTTGCGCTACGCCAAAATAGCCAATGGTGTATCACAACTTCACGGGGAGGTTTCTCGCAAAATGTGGAAGGGAAATTCAGGTATTTGTAAAATCATCGCCATCACCAATGCCCAAAACCAAAAATACTGGGCAGATGAAGAGATGTATAAAGCCTTAGAAAAAGGCAAAGACAGCAACATTCCTAAAAGGAAGAAAAGCCTGAAAGCCGCCTTGTTTCTTGAAGTAGCCAACCAAACAGGTAAAATGTTTGACCCTGAAGTCCTGACCATCGTCTGGGCACGTAGGTTTGCAGCCTACAAACGTGCAGATATATTCTTAGAAGATATGGCAAGGCTTGAGCGGCTTCTTAGCTCGGCAAAATACCCAATTCAGATTATCTGGGCAGGAAAACCCTACCCACTTGATGCCTATGCCGTAGGTGTCTTTAACCGTCTGGTGGAGTTTACCAAACACAGACACAATGTGGCTATCCTGACGGGCTATGAGCTACAGCTCTCCAGATTACTCAAAAATGGGGCGGATATCTGGCTCAATACTCCCCGCCGCCCTCGGGAAGCCTCTGGCACAAGTGGCATGAGCGCTTCTATGAATGGGGCAGTTAATTTTTCTATCTTTGATGGCTGGGTTTGTGAATTTGCAAAACACGGTAAAAATGCCTTCATCACGCCCGTAGTGGATGAAAACCAGCCTCACACCGTACAAGACGAGCAAGACCGAACAAATTTATTCAATATCTTAGAAAATGAGATACTGCCACTCTACTATGAGCAGCCCGATAAGTGGCTCGAGATTGTCAAAAACTCACTCAAGGATGTATTTCCTTTCTTTGGCGCTGACCGCATGGCAAGAGAATACTATGAAAGCATGTATCAGAGCTAGGGATGGTTTGATAGACGTTCCACTTTTTGAAAAAGTGGAACGTCTGACTACCAATAAAAACCTCTGGCGGCGGCATTTAGACACCCAAATCTTTGACAATCTGTGCTACTTTTTCCTTCATTTTTGCTTCGGTGGCATCATATTCGGCCCTGCTATTGAGGGGCGTTTTTACACTGACATAGAATTTAATCTTAGGCTCTGTGCCTGAGGGGCGGGCAGAGACCTTGCTGCCATCTTCTAAAAAGAACTGCAATACATTGGATGTTTCTAAGTCAATGGGAGTTTTTTCGCCTGTTCTGAGGTCAGTCATTTCACTCGCATTGTAATCTGCTAGCTGCACTACGGCACTTCCACCGAGCATTTTGGGAGGAGCGTCACGGAAGCCTTGCATCATAGCTTTGATTTCGTCTGCACCTGCTTTTCCTTTTCGGGTCAGAGAGATGAGTGTTTCATAATAGTATCCGTATTCTGTGTAGATGTCTATGAGCTTTTCGAAGGGGCTTCTTCCCTCATCTTTGGCAAAGGCGACCATCTCGGCAATCAGGGCACATGCAAGAATGGCATCCTTGTCACGTACAAACTCTCCTGCGAGGTAGCCATAGCTTTCTTCGCCTCCACCCAAAAAATATTTTTTACCTTCATTTTCACGGATGACCTCTGCGATGTATTTAAAGCCTGTGAGTGTATTGAATACTTCCAAGCCATTTTTGAGGGCAATCTCATCAAGTAGATTTGTAGTTACGATGGTCTTGGCGATGTACTCATTTCCTTGCATTTTTCCTGCTTTTTTGCGTGCTTGGATGAGGTGATTGATGAGCAGTGTGGCGGTTTGGTTGCCATTGAGTAATTGCCATTCTCCGTGATGGTTTTTGAGGGCAATCCCGACTCGGTCTGCATCAGGGTCAGTGCCCATGAGCAGGTCAGCGTCTAGTTCTTTGGCTTTGGCAAGCCCCATGCTGAGTGCCTCTGCCTCTTCGGGGTTGGGGTAGAGCACTGTAGGAAAATTTCCGTCAGGCAGTGCCTGTTCTTCTACGATATGCACATTCTCGAAACCCATTTGCTGTAAAATCTGAGGGACAAGGGTTACAGAAGTGCCGTGAATGGGTGTAAATACTATTTTAAGGTCTTTTTGTCTTTTGATGACTTCTGGAGAAAAAGAAAGTGCTTGGATTTGGGCGAGGTATTTCTCATCCATGGCTGCGCCAATCATCTCGATATTTTCGGGTTTTCCATCAAACTTGATGTCATCTACGGCAACTTTATTGACCTCTGAGATGACATTTTTATCGTGTGGAGCTACTATCTGCCCACCATCCACCCAGTAGGCTTTGTATCCGTTATACTCTTTGGGGTTATGAGATGCCGTAATCACTACACCACTTTGGCAGCCCAACTCTCTGATGGCAAAGGAAAGCTCTGGAGTGGGGCGCAAATCATCAAACAAATAGACATAAATGTCATTGGCAGCGAATACTTCGGCAGTAATGCGGGCAAATTCTTTGCTTCTGTTGCGGCTGTCGTGTGCGATGGCTACTTTGAGGGCGGTATCAGGGAAAGATTGCTTAAGATAATTGGAAAGCCCTTGTGTGGCAGCGCCCAATGTATATCTATTGACTCGGTTAGAGCCTACCCCCATCACGCCACGCAGTCCGCCCGTTCCGAATGCCAAATCTTGGTAAAAAGCATCTGTCAGTTCGGTATAGTTTTGTGCATCTAAAAGTGCTTGTATAGAGGCTTTGGTAGCTGCATCATAGCTGCCTTCTAGCCATTGGTTCACCTTGTTTTTTATTTCGGGAGAAAGTTGTGAAGTCATGTGTTTGTTATTTTGTATGAGGTATTGATGTTCAATTTTACACAAAAATAGCTAGGCATTCAAATAATTGACAATTATTTTTGACGAAAAACCTCTATTCAATCAAGCAATGTACTCAAAAAGCAAGTAAATTATGTCTATAATACCACACATTTATTCTAAAATTATAGTTTAGGAGTGTATATCATTTTTATACAAGATATTTACGAGAAAAATCCTATTTCTTCAGATTAAAAAATTGTTTTGTTTTATATATGTTTGCTATATGTTTGCTAGATAGTGTATGAGATAGAAAGATTTCTAACCCTCCCATACACAGCTCAGATAGGTGCGTTTCGATTTTCGTGTGTTTTGTGAAATACGTCTCTGGGTCTGCGACTTTGCACACACCTGTAAAGGAAAGTCAAAAGACATCACCCTAACAAAGACATATACAAAGAGAAGACATAAATCTCAAAAACCACTCTTAAACAAACAATTCTTCATCAAATACTTTGTATGTTAGGGACTGCTGGACATCCATCAAGCTCGTGCCGATATTCAATGATGGCTCAATGCTTACAAGTATCACATAATCTGTTTACTGACAGTAGGAATCTATGTTTTTGTTTAATTTTTATCTATAATTTGATATGAGTGCTTATAGACCCAAGGCTAAGACTGACTTAATAAACTGTGAAGATGAACCCATACATCTCACTACCTATATACAATCCTTTGGATTTTTAATGGCCATCTCCCTTCCTGAATACCAGATTGTGCAGTGTAGTGCCAATACTGAAGAATTTATAGAGTTCGCTCCTGCTCAACTAATTGATAAAAAGCTGCCCGAAATCCTTCCTAAGGAAGCATTCGAGGAAATCAGGGAACTGAGCCTAGATTCAAAGATACTCTACAGCAGCCCTATAGACCTTGAGTTCTTGCCAAGTAAAAAAGTATTTAAAGTAAATTTTCACTTTTCACAGGGTTTTCTTATCTTAGAAGGAGAGCCTTTCCAAGAAACCATACACGGAGTTAGCTATTATACAGCCTCTAATCACTTTGTGAAGCAACTGAATACATCCAAGAATTTAGGTGATTTAAGTAACATAGCTGCCACATTTATCAAAGAAATCTCGGACTATGACCGTGTGATGATTTATGAATTTGACAGAGAATGGAATGGGCAAGTAATTGCAGAATCAAGGGAAAATAATTTATATCCTTTCTTGGGGCATTATTTCCCCGCTTCTGATATTCCTGCACAAGCCCGAAAACTATACCTCGAAAATTTACTCAGAATTATCCCTGATGTGGATTATACGCCCGTAGAGCTAATCACTGAAGCCAACTCTAGCCTAAAAGCCCCCTTAGATTTATCCCAAGCCATTCTCAGAAGCACCTCTCCTCTACACATAGAATACTTACAAAATATGGGAGTGAGGGCCACACTGACCATTTCTATCATTATCAATCATCAACTCTGGGGGCTAGTAGCTTGCCATCATCACACCCCAAAATATACAAACTCTAGACTTAGAAATCTCCTAGAACACTTCGGGCATTTATTGGCCCACCAAATCCAAATCATAAAAGAAATAGATAGAAAAAGCTGGGAAATTAAAATCCAAGAGAATGAGAAAAGTCTTATCAAAATTATCGCACAAGAACAGAACTTTTTTAAAAGCCTTTACAATAACCTCCCCTTGCTCCTGAGCCTCCAGCCTGCACAGGGCATCATCGTCAGTAATGAAAATAACTTCTGCAAGCATGGCAGTGTCCCAGACAAAAAATTCGTCAATCAACTGATAGACTGGCTTTTTAAGACTCAATCAGAGAGTGTCTTTCATACACATTGCCTCAGTGAACAGCTCTCAGAGGCAGCCCAGCACACCGCAACAGCCTGTGGAATCTTGGCGATTAGACTTTCTAAGTATGAAAAAAATTTTATTATCTGGTTTAAGCCCGAAACAAGGCAAAGCATCACTTGGGGAGGAAATCCAAACGAAAAAGACATCAAAAGCAATGAAGATGGAAGCCTCAGACTTAGCCCGAGAAAGTCTTTTGAGAAATGGGAACAAGTAGTGAAAAACAAAGCCATCAAATGGGAGCAACGTGAAATCAGGTTAGCAGAAAGTTTTAGGTATTTTCTGATAGAACTCATCGCCAATCAAACCAGCTTCTTAGAATCCCAAAAGCTCAGTCTTGCTATGAGAGTACAAGAAAAAACACTCGAAATTCGCCAAGCACACTTGAATCTTCAAAAAATAAATGACCGTATTATTCATCAAAATGAAGAACTACGCAGACAAAATGAAGAGATTATAGTACTCTACAAAGAACTAGACAAGCACAAAACAAAACTCAAAGCCGTCCTTGACAATACCAAGCATGTTTTTTTATACCTTGACTTGGGAGGAAAATTACTTTTCTTTAATGAACTTGCCAATAAAAAAGCACAAGACATCCTCAACAAAAAACTCAAAATAGGTGATAGTTTACAGGCTTTCACCAAAAGCCCAAGAGAACAAAAAAGACTAGACCAAGCTTTTCAGAAAGCACTCAGAGGAAGGTTTGTCATTATTGAGTCTATCATGACTGACAACAATTCTCAGAAAAGAAACTGGTTTAGAATAGAGTTTAACCCCATTAAAGATGAAGATAAAGTCAAGGGAATAGTTGTTCTTATGGTAGATATTACTGAGCTAAAAGAAGCAAGCCTTCTGATTGAGGAACAAAATAAAAACCTTAGAGAAATCGCCTACATCCAATCACATGAGGTCAGAAAACCCGTAGCCAATATCATAGGCTTGATTGGTTTGTTTAACCATGATGACCCCAGTGATTCTTTTAATAAAGTTGTGCTAGACAAGCTAGATGTCAGTATCAAAGACTTAGACAAAATCATAGGGAAAATTGTAGAGAATACCTATTCAATTCATCAAGATGTCAAAAAAATCGCCCATGAGTAGAAGGTGGTTTTGCATTTTTCTAGAGACCTTCATAAAAAATCCCCAGTGTATTCGGCATACATTGGGGATTTATTTTATGTGCATTACAGCTTATTCAGCAGTTTTCATTAGAATTTGTAAGCACCTTCTTTATTGAGTACGTCTGCCAAGCGGCGGCGTGCTGCTTTGGCATTGAAAGGCTGTGTTTGCGTCAGTTTTTGTAAAGTGCTCGCAAGCCCCACATACATTTTGCCTTCTGCAAAAGCACTCAAAGCATTTTTGCCAGCTACCCAAAGCTTATCTGCGGCATCTTGCAGGTAAATGCGGGTCATGTCTATCTGATGTGCACAAGCCTCTTCGCCACGTGTGCCGATGAGCTTCTCAGTACGCAAAAGGGCTGATTCGGCAGCATAAGTTTCTATCATCATGTCGGCAAGGTTCAGAGAGACCTCTTGCTCTTCAGCAAATCTAGCCTGTAAGGTCTGCACGGCAGCACCTGTGATAAGCAAGGTCGCTTTTTTGAGATTGCTCATCAATGCTTTTTCGTATTCAAAGAAAGTATCGCTTGCCTGAGCGGCTTTTAGCTCCCCATTTTGTAGTTCTTTTTGTACTTCTTGGATTGCAGCCATGGCATTCAATTCCCCTTTCATGGCACGCTTGACGACTGTACCGATAGAAAGCATACGGTTGATTTCGTTGGTACCTTCAAAGATACGATTGATGCGAGAATCACGGTAGCAAAGCTCTGCGGGTGCATCTGCAGAGTAGCCCATTCCACCGAATACTTGTACGGTTTCATCTGCTACATAATCGAGCATTTCGGAGCCGTGTACTTTCATCATGGCACACTCAATGGCAAACTGCTCAAAGCTTTTGAGTTTGGCTTGTGCCTCATCCATTCCTTCGGCATTGAATGCTTCTATGCAGTCATCTATGTTTTGCCCAGCACGATAAGCGGCTGATTCTGAGGCATATATACGAGTGGCCATTTGTGCTAGTTTGTGCTGAACAGCTCCAAAATTGGCGATTGCTTGCCCAAACTGCTTGCGTTCGTTGGCATATTTGATGGAGTGTCCGAGGGCTTCTTTTGCTCCGCCCACATTAGAAGCACCTAGCTTGATACGACCAATGTTGAGGATATTCACAGCGATTTTAAAGCCATTTTCACGCTCAGAGAGCATGTTTTCTGTGGGTACTTTGCAATCTGTGAAAAATACTTGGCGGGTATCAGAGCCACTGATGCCTAGTTTTTTCTCAGGTTCGTTCATCGTGATGCCTTCGTAAGTACGCTCTACGATGAAGGCAGTCAATTTTTTGTCATTGTCTATTTTGGCAAATACGATGAGCAAATCTGCAAATCCGCCATTGGTAATCCACATTTTTTGTCCGTTGAGGATGTAGTGTTTGCCATCTTCTGTGAGCACTGCCTTGGTTTTGCCAGAGTTGGCATCTGAGCCAGAGTCAGGCTCGGTGAGGCAGTAGCAGGCTTTCCACTCGCCAGAGGCAAGTTTGGGGAGATATTTGCTCTTTTGGGCTTCATTGCCATAGTATTGAATGGGCAAAGTGCCGATGCCTGTGTGTGCTGAGATGGCTACGGCAAATGAGTGTGCACCACCCACAGACTCAGCCACGAGCATAGAGGAGTTAAAATCCATTCCGAAGCCTTCATATTCTGGTGGCACGCCTACGGCAAGTAAACCTAGCTCACCTGCTTTTTCTAGCAAGCCCGCCATGCGTGCAGGGTCTTTGGCAGCTTCTATCTCACGGAGGTTGGGCGTGATTTCTTTCTCAATAAAATCAAGGCAGGTTTGTGCCATCATTCTTTGCTCTTCACCAAATTCTTCGGGGATGAAAACTTGTGAAGAAGGGATGTCTTTAATCAAAAATTCACCACCTTTTACGAGTTCTTTTTGCTCTATTGCTTCCATATTTTGTGTAATTTATCTAAAAATGTACTTAAATTTATATTATCTTCAAATATACAAAAAAATGTTATGCGTGCATACTATTATCTTAAATTTTTTTACATATTTTAAGGTCAGTATTTTTGTCTTTATAAATCAGTGGCTGAGAATCTTTGCCATATCTACCTGAAACTGCTCTATGACGATAATTTCTCGGTCGGTGATGCCTGAGACACCCCCTACTTTCTCGAGCAATGACACAAATTTTTCGGCAAGCTCTGCTGAGAGTGCTTGTTTGTTTTGTTTGAAGGTATAAATTGCACGGTTATAGCTTTGCTCTAGAGTGGGTTTTTGCTCATTTTGGTCTAAATACTCAAACCTATCAATGGCAGCCCAGCCTTCTCCCCTGAGTTCTTCTTTGACAGCTTCTCTAAAAACCGTTCTTTCTAATTGCGTAAGCAAACTATCACTCCGTGCGATGACATAGGCAAGCTCTCCGATAGCACGGTATAGGTTGTTTTTCTCTAAAGAAATATTCATCTTTATGGCTTATTTTTATTTTAAAAGTGAAGATACAATTTCTCTACAAAAAATACTTCGTTGCTTACAAAAAAATATCTACCAAGTATAAAAATAAAGTCAAGCTCCTGATAATCAAATACCTGTCTTAAAAGCCAAAGCCGATTCTAAAGCCAGTATTTAGAGGCCTGCCTGTCTGCAAAGCACTGATAAAATCTACCCTCAAGATTTTAAATATATGCTCTATGCCTAGGCTCAGTTCTAAATAATGTCTAGTATCTTCGGTATAGAGGTAATTGGCACTTACTACAGCCTGCCATTTGAGTTTTTTGAAAAGCGGAATGGCATTGAATAAAAAGCCTTCAAAATGGTGCTCAAAATTACTGAGTACATAGGTTTGATTGGTGCTAAGGCGGTAATAATCCAATAGCTGAAACCCTCCAAAGGCATTTCTATAAAAAATGGTCTGATTGCCCAAAAAATGTCTGTAATCTATGAAAGTCATCTTGGAGTTATTGAGAAAAGAAGCTACTTCTAGGTTGTATTCCATATTGCCGACTACTCCCAGACTTAGGCTCTGAAATACGCCCAATGTCAAAAAATCATAGTTTACATCACTGCCCAGCATTGCGATTCCTTTTCTATAATTTATCCGAAGTGTAGGCAGGTTAGATTCAATGACAAACAATCTGTCAGGGTATCGGGCATATTTTTGCTTAAAATTAATCAACAAAACCGCCCCAAAGGTGAGTGCTTGGTTCTGCTCAAAGGCAGCATTGATGTTTTCACGCGTGGCAGGCACATTGGGTGTAAATTCTCTGTTTTTTACATCTCTGAAGCTGTAGTCTGAGTTGTTTTCCATTGGATCTCGGCTGGCATATTCTAGCTCTGTAAAAAGTCTCAGGCTTTTAAAAAAACGCTGTTGGTAGCGGACTTTTCCATACGTTTTCTCATATATCTTCAAAAAATTTTGCTCCATAAACAGCGTATAAACCGAATTGACGAAGGGTGAAATAGACTGCACTCGGCTGATTTGCTCTATGTATCTCCCTCCTTCTAATGAGATTTGTGCATTTTGGAGCGGATTAAATCGGTAAGCAGCCGCTACTTTTGCCTGCAAACGTTGGTTGGCAAAGCCATAACGCAAAGTGGGTTGTATAGAAAAATAACGGCGGTCTTCATAGTTTTTTTGGTAGTCTATCGTAAAGTCAGTTACCAATCCTTCTACAGTATTGAACTGAAAAGTGCTAAAAATAGGCTGAAAGGAAATCGTCTTTTTTCGTGCAGTATTTCGGTAGGTGTAGCCCGCCCACAGCACTTCACCCACCGAGATTCGGTTTCGCGCTCTGTCTAAAGAATCTCTGTAAATCGGTGATTGGCGGATAATCTGCAGGCTGTCTTTGCGCTGATAGTCTTTGGTTTCTTCTAGAGTAAGGGGCACAGGGCGAATCTGTTCCCAGTAAGTAGAATCCTTTTTATTAGATTCCTTTTCTACGGTGATGACTTCTTTTCCAAAATATTTTTTGGGGAAGGCTGGCTCTACTACATAATCAGAATATATAAAAGCAAAATAGCCATTGCCTTTAAAACCAAACCCATCTGCACTAAAGAAAAACTTTTGGGAAAGCGGCAGCCAGACATCACTCTCTGCCACAGGTGCATAGACCTGCTGCACAGTGATAGAATCTACAAACTCTACACTTCCTTTTTTGAGAAATAAATCTGTGCTATGAATCCGCCAGGTACCTTCTGTAATATAAATAAACCCTGAATAAGCGGGGGCAGATTTACGCCTTGGGATGACCCTGATTTTATTAATCAATATGCCATTTTGATAAAAAGCCCCTTCTAATCTATACCTATAATAAGCCATCGCATTGGCTGCAATAGGTGAAACTAGGCCTCGCTCGGTCAGGTCTTTGGCACTGATATTTTCATATAGATTGAGCCATGCATCTGTGGCTTGGTTAAAACTAAACCCTCGGCTGTCACCGCTTACTTTGGAGGCTATCATGCGTTCTTTGTATTGGTTGGGCTGCTGATAGCTCAGCTCAGAATATGACTCGGAGAGATAGACAATGCCCGTGTCGACATCTATTCGAACCCCCATAAAGCGATTAGGTTTTTCGCTGAGGCGCTGAAGCCCTTTGATATAGACCTTGCATTGATAAGATTTGAGCTCTTCTTCTAAGTAATATTTTCGCTTTTGTTGGGCTTGTTGGATGATGGCATAGGCGGGGTCTTTGTCATTTACCTCCACTATGATTTCTTTGAGCATCATCGCCTCAGTGCTCAGAATGATGTCCAGAAGAATGTCTTCACCTGCCAACACTACCTCTTGGCTTTGCGTCTTGAAGCCCACATACTGAAACACCAAGGTATAAGTACCAGGGGCTAGTTTGAGCAAGTAGTCTCCTTCTTCATTGGTGGTAGTGCCTATGTTGGTGTTTTCTACATAAAGGGCTGCAAACTCCATAGGCGAGCCTTGTGCATCCGTAACTCGCCCTTTGATATTTGCTTTTTGGGCAAAAACGCCTTCTGAAAGAGATAGAAATAAGAAAATGATTAAAAAGCAATATTTCATGAATCAATGGTTTGTTTTTATAACAACAAATATAATAAAAAAAGCCACTCTTAATAAGTAGCTTTTGCTGATAATGAGATAAGAAAGTAATCATTTAACTAGAAAATTTTGTCTGAAGTTAAGTGATTTTCTCTACGCTCAAGCCTGTGTAAGCAGCTATTTTTCCGATGGCCACCTTGTCTTTTGACAGTTCTTTTACAATCTCAATTACTTTTTGTTCAATAGCTTCTTCTACTGCTGTATCTATCACATTTTTTAAATCTCGGTAGTATTTTAAGCTATCTTGATTATTGTGTACTTCTTCTTCGAGTATTTTTTTAAAGCCAAAATCTGTAAAAAGATTGATATATTTGTCCATTTTGATACTGTTATTTAGATGGTTGAAGATAAGCAAATCCCATCAAAAAAGCCACTCTTTTGGGAGTAGCTTTTTCTAAAAAACAAATAAAAAGAGAATTACATATTTTTGATGACTTCATTCCCAAATTCAGAGCATTTGAGCAAAGTAGCCCCTTCCATTTGTCTATGAAAATCATAGGTTACTTTTTTAGACGCAATCGCTGCCTCTAAGCCTTTGTAAATGGCATTGGCTGCTTCTTGCCAGCCAAGATATTCTAGCATCAGAGCACCTGACAAGATTACGGAGCCTGGGTTTACTTTGTCTAAGCCTGCATACTTGGGGGCTGTGCCGTGGGTCGCCTCAAAGATGGCATGCCCTGTGGTATAATTGATATTGGCACCTGGAGCAATGCCGATACCTCCTACGATGGCAGCAAGTGCATCAGAGATATAATCTCCGTTAAGGTTCATCGTAGCAATAACATCATATTCGGCGGGACGAGTCAGAATCTGCTGTAAGAAAGCATCTGCAATCACATCTTTGACGATGACCTTACCAGCGGCTTTGGCATCAGATTGTGCCTTGTCTGCGGCTTCTTTGCCTTTTTCTTCACTGATGCGGTCATATTGAGACCAAGTAAATACTTTATCTCCAAATTCACGCTCTGCAAGTGCATAGCCGTAGTTTTTGAAAGCACCTTCCGTAAATTTCATGATATTGCCTTTGTGCACAATCGTAAGCGAGGGGCGCTTGTTGGCAATGGTATATTCTAGGGCACTTCTGATAAGTCTTTCAGAGCCTTCCTTAGAAATAGGTTTGATGCCAATAGAGGATGTTTCGGGGAAGCGGATTTTGTTTACCCCCATTGTATTGACGAGAAAATCGATGACTTTTTTAGTATCTGCCTCACCATTCATCCATTCTATGCCCGAATAAACATCTTCGGTATTTTCTCTAAAAATGACCATATCACAGGTAGAGGGGTCTTTAACAGGGGAAGGTACTCCTTCAAACCATCTTACAGGGCGTACACAAGCATAAAGGTCAAGTTGCTGACGTAGGGCTACGTTGAGTGAGCGAATGCCACCACCTACGGGGGTAGTCAATGGCCCTTTGATACCGACTAAATATTCATTAAAAGCGTCTAGAGTAGCTTGCGGAAGCCATTCTCCAGAGACATTGAAAGATTTTTCACCAGCCATGACCTCTTTCCAGATAATTTTCTTGGTGTTACCATAGGCTTTTTCTACGGCTGCATTGATTACTTTTTGAGAAGAAGCCCAGATATCAGGCCCTGTACCATCTCCTTCTATAAAAGGAACAATGGGTTGATTAGGAACGATTAATTTCCCGTTTTGAATACTTATTTTTTCTCCGTTCATTATTTTATATAAAAAAAGTGAAAACTTATATTTGAAAAGTTTAATGCATAAACTTTTTTCAAAAAAAACATTTAATATGAGCAAATATAAGCTAAGTTTTTCAAAATTGAGGGTTGGAAAGTACAATTCGGGTAAATCTCTAAACATTTCACTAGACACTCTAGTTTTTTACTTTTGTCAATTTTAAGTAGGGATATTTTTTGTAGCTTTGTATCATCATTAGATACATCTAACGCTCTATATTGTCTTATTTTTTGGTTAATTTTTTTGGTATTTTTAAGTAGAAAAGTCTAAAAAAATCTAAAAAATTTTCCTATTACATAACTTAAATTTTATTGAATTGGAAAAGAAACTACGTCTAGCTATTCAGAAATCAGGTCGTCTGAGTGAGAATAGCTTAGATTTGATCAAACAGTGTGGCATCTCCTACACACAGGCATTCGGAAAGCTCAAAGCAGAAGCCAATAATTTCCCACTTGAGTTTTTATTTTTAAGAGATGATGATATCCCTAAATATGTAGCCAATGGCATTGCAGACATTGGGATTGTGGGTGAAAATGTATTGCTAGAAAAAAACGAAGCCGTAGAAGAGGTTTTGCCCCTAGGCTTCGCAAAATGCAGACTTTCTATAGCTGTCCCTCGTGATTTTTCATATAACAATATAGAAGATCTCAACGGAATGAAGATTGCCACTTCCTACCCCGTGATTCTTCAAAAATATTTAAAAGAAAATGATGTAAATGCCCAAATACAAGAAATCAGTGGCTCTGTAGAAATAGCCCCAAGCATCGGGCTTGCCAAAGCAGTCTGTGACATCGTCAGCTCGGGCAGCACCCTTGTCAGCAACGGACTCAAAGAAGTAGAAGTCGTGTTTAAGTCGGAGGCTGTCTTAATCGCACATCCTCGGCTAGAAGAAGAACAACAGCAAATCTTATCACAGCTTTTGTTCAGAATCAAGGCTGTACGCAAAGCCAAACAAAATAAGTACATCCTGATGAATGTACCTAATAAATCCATAGAAAAGGTCATCAAACTACTGCCAGGCATGAAAAGCCCCACAGTGATGCCCCTTGCAGATGAAGGCTGGAGTTCGCTACACTCAGTAGTGCAAGAAGATGAATTCTGGAAAGTCATCGAGCAGTTACAAGAACAAGGTGCAGAGGGAATCTTGGTAGTGCCTATCGAAAAAATGATTGTGTAGCTAAAAACTGACAGTTTATAAACAAATAAATCATTGAAAGCCCTTAAATTAAGAAAGACATGATACAAAAAATAGTCCTCCCCCAAAAATCTGATTGGGCATCTCTCATTGAGCGTGCAGGCAAAAGCTACGAAGAACTACACCAAGCAGTAATGCCTATCATCCAAGATGTAAAAAAAGACGGCGATAGTGCAGTACGCCACTACATTGAGAAATTTGACAAAGTAAAAATCGAAGACTTCAAGGTAACCACTGCTGAATTTGAAGAAGCAGAAAAACAAGTAAGTGAAGAACTCAAAAAGGCCATCAAAGTGGCCAAATATAACATTGCCAAGTTCCATATTGCACAAAAAGAAGCCGTCAAAAAAATAGAAACCATGGAAGGGGTTGTTTGCTGGAGAAGAAGCACACCCATCGCCAAAGTAGGGCTATACATCCCAAGCCAAAGCGCCCCCCTATTTTCTACCATCCTGATGCTCGGCATCCCCGCAAACATGGCAGGCTGTGAAGAAATCGTGCTTTGCTCTACTCCTAACCAAGACGGCAGAATACACCCTGTGATACTCTACACGGCTAACTTGCTCAATATCACCAATGTATTCAAATGTGGTGGAGCACAAGCCATCGCTGCCATGGCCTATGGCACTGAGACCATCCCACAGGTTTATAAAATCTTTGGCCCTAGCAACCAATATGTGACAGCCGCCAAACAATTAGTATCTGAGGATGGTGTGGCCATAGACATGACCGCTGGCCCTTCTGAGCTTTTGGTGATTGCCGATGAAACCGCCAACCCTGTGTTTGTGGCAGCAGATTTACTCTCACAAGCAGAGCACGGACCCGATAGCCAAGTAGTGCTTGCATCACCCTCTGAAAAACTGGTAGATGAAGTACTTATAGAGCTTTCTAAGCAATTAGAAAAACTTCCTCGCCGTGAGATTGCCCGCCAGTCATTGTCAAAAAGCCGTGCCATTGTATTCAGAAGCAATGCCGAAGCCATGGACTTCTCCAATGAATATGCACCTGAGCACCTCATTATCTCTACTTCTAGTGAAGATCACATGGCTGAGAGAGTAGTCAATGCAGGCTCTGTATTCTTGGGAAATTACTCTCCTGAAAGTGTAGGAGATTATGCCTCTGGTACCAATCACACCCTGCCCACAGAGGGCTTTGCAAGGGTATTTAGTGGAGTGTCTTTAGATAGCTTTGTCAAAAAAATTACTTTCCAAAAGCTGACTGCCAAGGGCATTCAGAATATCGGAGAAACCGTGCAAGTAATGGCAGAGGCAGAGGGACTACACGCCCACAAAAATGCAGTAACTGTACGTCTAAATGCACTCAAGAATGAAAACTGATGTACGTAGCCTCATGAGGGCAAACATACAAAAACTCACTCCTTATGCTTCGGCTAGGAGTGAGTTTACAGGCAAAGCAGATATCTTCTTAGATGCCAATGAAAACTCTTTTGCCTCTGTAGGCACTGACACAGACTACACTCGCTACCCTGACCCACTCCAGAAAGCCATCAAGCAAAAACTGGCTCAGATAGAACAACTTTCTCCTGAGCAGATTTTTCTGGGCAATGGAAGCGATGAAGGAATAGATTTATTACTGAGAATCTTCTGTGAGCCAGGCAAAGACAAGGTACTTACCATGCCACCTACCTACGGAATGTACAAGGTCTCTGCTGATATCAATGACCTAGAAGTAGTGTCTGTACCTCTCAAGGCTGATTTTAGCATAGATGTACCCAATGTTCTCAAAGCCATTGAAGCGTTTTCACCCAAAGTACTTTTCATTTGCTCACCCAATAACCCTACAGGCAATCTACAGAACAGAGAGGATGTATTAGCGCTGCTTAAAGCCTTCAAAGGAATCGTGGCGATAGATGAAGCCTACATTGACTTTTGTGCAGAGCACAGTTTTCTGAGCGAATTGCCACACTTTAATAATCTAGTGATTTTTCGTACTTTCTCCAAGGCTTGGGGCTTGGCAGCACTTCGCCTAGGCATTGCTTATGCAAGCCCCGAAATCATCTCAGCTTTCAATGGTGTAAAGCCTCCCTATAATATCAATGCCCATACTCAAATCATCGCTGCACAGGCACTTGAGGATATTGGCAAGAAAACCAAGCTGGTGCAAGAGATTCTGGATGCCAAGAAAGATTTATTGGCGGCACTCAGCTCTCACCCTGCTGTAGAAGAGGTCTTTCGCTCAGATACTAATTTTATTTTCTTTAAGATGAAAGATGCTACGAAGGTTTATCAAAAACTACTCAATGAAGGCATCATCATACGAAATCAGACCAAAGTCTATCCTGAAGGACTACGCATAACTGTAGGCACACCTGCTGAGAATGAAGCATTTATCAAGGCATTGTGAAGGAAAATAAAGTCCATCGCTTCAACAACAAAACCCTTACCCTAACCATTTTTAGAGATGAAAAAATATGCTGAAATAGACCAAAGTGAATTTCCTGTAGTGAAGGTAGTGTTTACAGGTGAAGCCGCTCAGGCTGATAATTTCCCGCTTTATTTAGAAGAAGTAAAGCAAAGCTATGACAGCAAAACCGCCCTCGCCATTATTTTTGATGCGAGCAAGGCTGTATTTCCTGGCATCACTTACCAAAAAATGCAAGCCCAATGGCTCAAAGACAATGCACAACTGATGAAAGATTTTTGCAAAGGCACTGCCTACATCATCCCTAACTTCATCATCAGAAATGTGTTACAGGCTATTTTTGCTTTTCAGACACAGTCTGCGCCTTACCTCGTGTGCAGCAGCTACTCAGAGGCAGAGGCTTGGGTGAAAAAACAGCTACTCTCAGCAGAAGGATAAATATACACCAGACTGGCTAGTAATGAGGCTATTCTTAAGAAGCCAAAGTAAAAAAGCCACACTTCCAGACGTAGAAGTGTGGCTCTTTCATTTATACGCATCAAGGTTGCCTACGAAAGCACTTTTTTAAAATACTCATAAGTAATCTTCAAGCCTTCTGCACGGCTGACTTTGGGCTCCCAGCCTAAGATTTCTTTGGCTTTGCTGATGTCTGGTTGGCGTTGCTTGGGGTCATCTTTGGGCAAATCTACATAAATCACCTTTTGAGAAGTGCCTGTAAGCTTGATGATTTCTTCTGCAAATTGATTAATCGTAATCTCATCAGGGTTACCGATATTGACAGGCTGTGCATGGTTACTGAATAAAAGGCGATAAATCCCCTCCACCAAGTCATCAACATAGCAGAATGAGCGGGTCTGCGAGCCATCTCCGAATACAGTCAGGTCTTTGCCTTGCAAAGCTTGCCCGATAAAAGCAGGCAATACACGTCCATCATCCAGACGCATGCGAGGGCCATAGGTATTAAAAATACGTACAATGCGGGTCTCTAAACCATGGAAGGTATGGTATGCCATTGTGATTGCCTCCTGAAAGCGTTTTGCCTCATCATAGACTCCTCTGGGCCCTATTGGATTTACATTTCCCCAGTAATCCTCTGTCTGAGGATGGACTAGGGGATCTCCATAGACCTCCGAAGTAGAGGCAATAAGCATGCGTGCATTCTTACTGCGTGCCAAGCCTAGCAGATTATGTGTGCCGAGAGAGCCTACTTTGAGGGTTTGTATCGGGATTTTGAGGTAATCAATGGGGCTGGCAGGTGATGCAAAATGCAAAATATAATCTATATCACCTGCTACATGCACATACCTAGAAACATCATGGTGATAAAACTCAAAGTTTTCTAAGGGCATCAGGTGCTCTATGTTTTTCATAGAACCCGTGATAAGATTATCCATGCCTACTACTCTGTAGCCTTCTTTGATAAAACGGTCGCTGAGGTGCGAGCCAAGGAACCCGGCAGCACCGGTAATAAGTACTCTTTTCATAAGTAAAGGGGGAGATGACTCAATGCGTCTTAATTTTATGGTCAGTGTTATTTAATGCTCAAAAATAGCTAGAAAAAGTCTTGATACCTAGCCAATCTCTTTTGGAGGTGAAGCATCAAGACTTTTAAAATAATGAGAGAATCTTAGTGTGTGAATATCTCACTTGAAGTACACTCTCTACCAATGCTGTAATAAGTATATCCCAACTCTTGCATTTGCTCAGGCTCAAAGAGGTTACGTCCATCAAAGATAAGTTTTTCTTTGAGTAATTTACCTACTGCCTTAAAGTCAGGGTTACGAAACACAGGCCACTCCGTTACTATCATCAGGGCATCAGCATCTACCAAAGCACCATAAGGGCTTTCTGCATAAGTAATACTATCACCGATGGTTATTTTTACATTTTCCATAGCTTCGGGGTCATAGGCAGTTACAGAAGCGCCCATTTCCAGTAATATTTTGATATTTTCTAGTGCAGGGGCTTCTCTAATATCATCTGTATTGGGTTTAAAAGCCAAGCCCCACATGGCGATTTTTTTACCTTTTAGGCTTCCTCCAAAGTGGTCTTTGAGGGGCTCTATCAGTTTTGATTTTTGGGCTTGGTTTACTTCCATCACAGATTTAAGGATACGAAACTCGTAGTTATTCTCCTCAGATGTTTTGGCAAGTGCTTGCACATCTTTGGGGAAACAGCTTCCGCCATAGCCTATGCCTGCGAATAAAAATCTTTTGCCGATTCGGCTATCCGTACCGATTCCACGTCGAACGGCATCCACATTTGCACCTACTTTTTCACAGAGGTTGGCCACTTCATTCATAAATGTAATCTTAGTAGCCAAGAAAGAATTGGCGGCATATTTGGTCATTTCGGCAGAGCGTTCGTCCATAAAAATAATGGGATTGCCTTGGCGAATGAAAGGGTTATACAATCTTTCCATTACTTTTTTGGCACGCTCTGAGCTAGTACCTACCACCACGCGGTCAGGCTTCATAAAATCATCTACTGCCACGCCTTCACGCAAAAACTCAGGGTTAGAGACCACATCAAACTCCACTTTGGCGTTGAGGGCTATTTTTTCACGGACTCTATCAGCCGTGCCTACAGGCACTGTGCTTTTATCTACGATGACGGCATAATCTTCTAAGATGTGTCCAAGCTGCTCGGCTACGCCTAGTACGTATTTTAAATCTGCTGAGCCATCTTCACCTGGAGGGGTAGGCAATGCCAAGAAAATAAGTTCAGCATCCTTAATGCCTGCCTTTAAGTCTGTGGTAAAAGAAAGACGATTTTGCTTGAGATTACGCTCAAAGAGTACTTCTAAACCAGGCTCGAAGATAGTGATTTGTCCATTACTAAGCATATTGACTTTGCGTTCGTCAATATCAACACATACCACATCATTGCCTGTCTCGGCAAAGCATGTACCTGATACTAAACCTACGTAACCTGTTCCGATGACTGCAATTCTCATAAATTGATTTGTTTTAAATTAAATGTATGACTGTATAAATATAAAATTAAGTGTGTTTATTTGTCTAATGTAATATTATTACCTTAAAATTCATTTTTTATCTAATAGCAGCACAAATATATATATTTTGTGCTTCATTCATATTACAAATTTTTGTGGCAACCTTACAAAGAATAACTCTTTAAATAATTACATAAATGAATATATTCTTCTTATTTTAATCTTTGTTTTTATGCTACAAAAGCTCTAGAAGGTCTAATTCTGAATGAAGATACAAAAGAATTTTTCTAAAATACCTCCAATTATGTAAATTATCTAAATAAAGCCTACGTAAGAACTGACCAAATAGATGAAAAATGAAAACAAAAATGTCTATTTTTTGATTCTAAACTACAAATTAAGTACTAAAACTTACATCTCATCAAAAAGAATTTCGTTTTTCTTTAATAATTACTATTTTTACCTAAAAAAATTAAACTATAAGATACATGACTACATCACTTTTAGAAAACAAAGAAGCCATGATTGCCGAAATAGCCCAAAGTGTACGGGATTTTGCCCAAAAACACATTTTGCCAAACAGAGAAACTTGGGATGAAGGGCAAATTTTTCCCATAGAGGTATTCAAGGCACTCGGAGATATGGGCTTGATGGGTATGCTCGTACCCGAAAGCCTCGGTGGTGCAGGGCTAGGATACCATGAGTATGTGGCTGCTATCGTAGAATTATCCAAGGCAGACCCCGCTATAGGGCTTTCTATGGCTGCACACAATTCACTTTGTACAAACCATATCTTGATGTTTGGCAATGATTCCCAGAAAGGGAAATGGATTCCCAAGCTCGCAACGGCTGAATGGATAGGTGCTTGGGGGCTGACCGAGCCTAACACTGGCTCAGATGCAGGCAATATGCGCACAACCGCCAAAAAAGATGGCAATGAGTGGGTATTAAATGGTGCAAAAAACTTTATCACGCACGGCAAGTCTGGTGATGTAGCGGTAGTCATCGCTCGCACTGGAGAGATAGGTGATTCACACGGCATGACTGCATTCGTGGTAGAACGTGGCACACCAGGCTTCAAAGCAGGCAAAAAAGAAAATAAACTGGGCATGCGTGCCTCCGAAACAGCAGAGATGATTTTTGAAGATTGCCGAATCCCTGAAGAGAATGTGCTCGGAGAAATCGGAGAGGGCTTCATACAGTCTATGAAAATCTTAGATGGAGGGCGTATCTCTATTGCTGCATTATCACTGGGTACTGCCAAAGGTGCTTATGAAGCCGCCCTGCAATATGCCAAAGAAAGACATCAATTTAACAAACCCATCGCAAGCTTTCAGGCAATTTCTTTTAAACTGGCAGATATGGCCACAGAAATAGATGCTTCTGAGCTACTCATCGCCAGAGCTTGTGATTTGAAAGATGCCCACAAGCCCGTAACCCGTGAATCTGCCATGGCAAAATATTATGCCTCAGAAGTGGCCTGCAGAGTGGCAAATGAAGCCGTACAGATTTTTGGTGGTTATGGATTTATCAAAGATTTTCCCGTAGAGAAGTTTTACCGTGATGTGAAGCTTTGCACCATCGGAGAGGGGACTTCAGAAATTCAGAAGCTGGTCATCTCCAGAGAAATCCTGAGATAAGCAACAAACATTCAATCCATATATCTACAAAAAAAGCCTTCAAAAAATTGATTTCGAAGGCTTTTTTGTGATTATTCGGGCGTAAAAGCTATATTTTATTATTCCCCTTCATCATTGGCAGGGCGTGGGAACTGTACCCAGACATTGTCATCAGGTCTATCAAGTGGAAGCTCACCTAGACGGTCGTAGCGACGCATATCTACCCAGCGATGCCCTTCACCAAAAAGTGAATAACGACGTTCATTAAGCATGGCCGTAATGAGCTGTGCTTTGGTAAGCCCAGCAGGTAAATCACCTAGACTTGCTGCATTTCTTACTGTATTCAGTGCGTCTTCTCCATCACCTAGTGCGTCAGTCTGAATTTTTGCCTCTGCGTAGATAAGAATTAGCTCCTCATTGCGCATAATAGGGATAGGGTCAGACTGAGACTTGTATGCCCAGAAATCATATTCGCCTGTGAGCTCATCTAGTGATGCTGGACTATTTCTGAGAGAAGTTTTACTAGTTACCCTTGTATCTCCAGCGGCCGCATCTGTGATGAAAGCAGGATGTACTACACGTAGTTCTCCATTTGCATTTTGAGGAAAAAACAACACATTGGTAACATCTGCTCCTGATATAGAAAAGAAGTGTGCAGGGCCTACATCAAGGCCTCCACTTAAATTCAGAAAAGAATCATCTAATAAATCAAGTGCATCACCATAATTTCCTCTATATAGAGCTACTCTAGCAGCAAGGCCACGGTTAAACTGTGCGAAAGTGCTGGGGGCATCAAAACCTGCAAAACCTGCACTTAATGAAAATATAAACTCAGTTTCTGAGCCTGCATTAAGATCAGTATTTGCTTCATTCAATAAGTTAGCGATGTCAGTAAGGGCATCTGTATAAGAGCGGAAAGGCCCTAGATTATCAGGGTCAGTTACATCTATCCGAATGCCATTTTGATACAATTGATTCAATACCAATAGATATTGATACGCCTTAATCGTTTTGGCAAAGCCTACAGCATTGGATTTTTGGTCGGCGGAGATAGCGGCTGTAGTGTTATTGATGCCCGTAATCAATAGATTGGCATTCTTAATCACTCTGTACCTAGCTCCATAAGGGTTGGTAAGGTAAAAAGTATTATTGTCTAAACTAGAACTGCCTTTGCCTAATAAATCTCCTGTGAAGCGAGGGTCAGAGCCTGAGAATCTCCAGTATTCTCTGCCTATCATATTGACTACATCATAATAATTGGCAAGTGACTCTCTCATCCCTGATTCTACCCCTGATACTAGGTTCTGAATCTCAGAAATACTAGGGTTATTGACAAGGTCTGAGCTTGGGTTATTGGGGTCTGATAGTTGGCTAATCTCACAAGACGCCAGCGTAAACCACAAGACTAAGAAGGATATTATATATTTTAAATTTTTCATATTCTGTCAGGATTAAAGTTGGATGTTAAAGTGGAAATAAATACGTCTTGCAGAAGGGAAAGGCGCAACTTCTACTCCTGAAGACAGCCCGTCACCGCCAAAGTTAGATACTTCAGGGTCATAGCTATTGTACTTGAAGAAGTTGAGTAAGTTAAATGCCGAAACACCTACACGGATTCCTTTGACAGCACCAGCAAACACATTGCCGAGTGCTTTTTGGCGAATGTTATAGAATAAGCCTACTTCACGCAGACGCAAGTAAGAGGCATCTTCTACGAATACATCTGCAGATACGCCCAAGCGGCTCACACGGTATGCACCATTGCTGAGTGCTCCACTAGGGTCTATGCCTGTATCATCGTAATCAGGGCTTGTGCCATTCAAATCAAATAAAAGTGTAGATAGGTTTACGTTTTGGTAGTCATTTTTCCAGTGCCACAAGAAGTTAAGCTCAAAGTTTTTGTAGCTTAAATTATTAGTCCACGACATTTGAAAACCAGGCTCAGAATCACCAAACACCCGGATGCCATCCGAAGTACCATCACCATTTGCGTCATCAATTCCTACGATTTGTGTAGCACTTTTTCCTTCTTCTAATCGGAAAGTTCCTAAAGTAGCACCAAAAGCGCCTAAGTTAAATGCAGGAACATCTAAACGAGTGATTTCAGAGCGGTTAAACCAATACTGTATGCCTGTATTCCATTGGAAATTTGCTTTGCTGATTATCTGTGCTCTGAGCCCTAGCTCGACACCTTGATTTCTTAGGTCAGCACCATTGATGATTTCTGAACTAAAACCTGATGAAAGAGGCACTTGGCGGTTAAGCAATAAGTCTGTTACGTTTTTATTATAATAGGTAACTGTCAGTCCGATGCGATTATTGATAAAACTTGCATCAAAGCCTACTTCTAGCTCAGCTTGTCTCTCAGGGCCTATGTTAGAGTTGCCTCTAGTAGTGCTAATAAGTGAGCCAGCTTGCCCGCCAATCAGCACATTGTTGAGAGAAGTAAAGGTAGAGCCAAAAGTAGCAAATCTACCCGCCTGCCCGTAAGCTACTCTTAACTTTAGCTGGCTTACAGTCTCTTTAATACCTGCCCAGAAGTCAAACTCGTGTAGGTTAAAAGCGATGTTGGCTTTTGGATAATAATACAATTTGTTTGCATCTCCATTGTTAGAAGATTTATCAGCACGCAAGCCTACAGTAGCGATGATTTTGTCATCAAAGTTTACTTCCTCTTGGACGAAGAATCCAAAATCCTCTTCGGGCTGTCTCGTCTGGTTAATTTGTATAGAGCCTGCTTGGTCTAGGTTGGTTTGTGTACCGATGAGCTGTGAAGCTACAGCGATTTTGGTATCTCTGTCAAAATTAAGACTTAAAATACCCGCTTGTGAGTTAAAAGTTAGCTTAGAATTAGGGGCATAGTTATGGACTAAGAAAGCCTGCACGTTGTAGTTATTGACTACGGTATTGCCCTGAATAGAAGCACCATTCACACCTGCACCATTGCTTTGGAACTGTAGCTCTCTTGGGGCAAAAACATTGCTCACAAAAGAATAACTATCAAGCCCACCAGAAGCGATTAATTTTAAGTTTTGTTTTTCATTTTGGAATAACCGCACACTCAACGAAGCCCCTCCCATAAACCTTCTCACATCCTCGTTATTGGTCATCAAATCACGGGTTTGTAAAAAATTAGCTGCACCATAAGGATTTCTGGGATAATTGCCATTGGCATCAGGAAATAAGTTTGCCCAGCTAGGAGTAGATAAATAAGAGATGCCTAGGGTTGTCCCTGTGTTGTCATTGTTAAAATAACCTCTGTCTGTGCTAGACAGTATGTAATTGGCAGAGGTACTTAACTCTATAAAGTCATTAAACTTATGGTTTAGATTGACACGGAAAGAAGTTTTCTTGTATCCTGTATTCTTGACGATTCCTTCTTCATCCTTGTTGATGACTGAGGCATAAAAGCTCGTTTTGTCATTGCCACCTGATACATTCAAGTTTGTGTTTAAGAGCAAACCTGTTTCTCCATATAGCTCATCTTCATAGTTAAAGATTCTGCCTGCATTGCGGGCTGCCACAAAAGTAGGAACTTCATCAGCACCATAGACACTTTGAACTCTTTGCTCATTCCATTGGCGAGTGCCTAAGAGATTGATGGCATTGGTAAAGCCTACGGTTTGGTCAAGGGTTACACGTGTACCTGTATTTGTTCCTTTTTTGGTAGTGATGACGATTACACCCGCACCTGAGCGAGAGCCGTAGATAGAAGCTGCAGAAGGTCCTTTGAGCACTTCTATAGTCTCAATGTCTTCTAAGCTAATGTCAGCAATACGGTTAGAGGCATTGTCTTGGCTAGAGGCATTGCCTCCAGCGGCAGCAGCAGAGAGAAAGTTAAGGTTGGCAGGAATAGAGGTATTATCTACATAAATCCCATCTACAATATAAAGAGGCTGCGAGCTACCTAAGATAGAAGTAAGCCCACGAAGCTTCACAGATGTACCTCCACCAGGTGCACCAGAGTTAGAGACGATGTTTACGCCTGTAAACTTGCCATACAAAGCACCATCTACGGTCTGTGGCACGGTTACGCCTGAGAGGTCTTTGGCACTAATGGTAGAAACAGCATTGGCAAGGTTTCCTCGCTTGGTGCTACTTGCTAGACCTGTAATGACGATTTCATCTAGGTTCTGCACATCTTCTTTCATCTGTATGTTGATATTCAATTCTGTGCCTACAGACATTTCTACTTTGGTGTAGCCAATGGTAGTAAAAATAAGTGTAGGGCTAGATGTAGAAAGTTTCAGGCTATACATCCCATCAATGCCTGTGATAGTACCATTGGTTGTACCTTTTTCTACCACACTTACGCCTGGAATAGGCTCACCTGAGGAGGAGCTTACTACCCCTGTAACGGTCTGCTGTGCTAGTGAGATTTGAACACTCAAAAACATTAGCAGTACTAAATTTAGAAGTATTTTTTGTTTCATAAAAAATAGCAGTTTATAAATGAATTTAATTTTTAGAGGCTTTAAAGTTGGTGAAATTAATTTGAAATAAAAAAAGTAGCCCGTATTTTTTTTATGATTTTATCCTTCGTGCATAATGACTGAGATTATCCTTCTAAGCTTTTACTTACAGGGCTAAAGCACTGATTCATCAGCTTGTATGCCGCCTTGAGCTGCACCTCCTCACTGACATGCGGCTCAAAAATGCTCGGTTGGGGGAGTTTTTTCTTAAATTTTTGGAGGAGTTCTTTTTCTAATGCTTCATTGCTTTGAAGACTTTTATCTTTGAGAATGTGCCACACTTCTAAAGAGTATTCTTTCAAACCTAAAGAGACAAAACAAAAGCGGTGGCATATCAGTGCGGCACTCTCTGCACACATAAGTGCTATTTTAAAGCCTTTTTCTAGCCCATTTTGAAGCCTTCTGACTCCATTCTTGAAGTCAGTTCCTTGTCTTGCTTTTTCAAAATCTACCCTGCCTTCTGCATCCAAAAATTCGGGATTGGGCTGTATCGCCCCGAAGGCTTCGGGCATATGGATGTAGCGTATTTCTTGTTGAGCTAGGCTGCTTTTGAGTGCTTTTTGGTTAAACTGTGGATTATAGCTGCTTGCTGGAATACTCCTAATATCTACGATGCAGTTAATCTCAAAATGCCCAATTAACTCCAAAAAATAATCAATCGTGTGGTTAGAATGACCCACTGTATAAATAGAATGCTTCACGTCTAAATGTACTACTTCTTTTTTACAATCTTTTTACTTTGCGTTTAATTTGTAAATTTACAAAAAAAATAGCTTATACTGCATTTAATTTAGGTTTCAAAGCCATCTTAAATGAGATAGACAGAAATCCATTTTTAACCCATCAAATATGATCAAAGCAAAAGGCATCAGCAAATCTTACGGAGACCTTCAGGTTCTCAAAGGCATAGACATAGAAGTAAAATCGGGTGAGATTGTCGCCATTGTGGGGGCATCTGGGGCAGGCAAAAGCACCTTGCTGCACATCTTAGGCACACTTGACCAGCCAGACAAGGGTGAAGTCCAGCTTGGGGAAACAGATTTGCTCAAGATAAAAGGCAATAAACTGGCACAATTTCGCAACCAACACATCGGTTTTGTATTTCAGTTTCATAATTTATTGCCAGAGTTTAATGCCCTAGAAAATGTTTGTATGCCTGCATTTTTGGCGGGCACTTCAGTAAAAGAAGCTGAAGCAAAGGCGCATCTCCTCCTCAAAAGATTGGGCATAGATGCACGTGCCAAGCACCGCCCCTCAGAGATGTCAGGAGGAGAACAACAGCGGACTGCCATTGCACGTGCTCTGATGAATGGCCCCAAGGTGGTGTTTGCAGATGAGCCCAGCGGCAACCTTGATTCCAAAAACTCCGAAGAGCTTCACAAGTTGTTTTTTGAGCTGCGTGAAGAGTTTAGGCAGACTTTTATCATCGTAACGCACAACAAAGAATTGGCAGCAATGAGTGATAGAAGAATAGAAATGCAAGATGGTTTTCTGGTCTAGTTTTATGAAAGATGCTTTTAAAGTAATCAGGCAGACTTTTAGATTTCCACATGAATCCTTTATCTTCGCTCATATTGTCTAAATACAGCATATTAAAACACCTAGTTCGTCATTGGTTGCTTGGTCAAAATGCAGCCCAAAAAAATTAAATAAAACATACATTGGAACAGATAGAAAACTACATCATTGCGTTTAGTGATTTTTTATGGGGAATGCCCCTGCTGATTATACTGGTCGGGGGAGGCTTGTTCTTCTCGATTTATTCAAAATTTTTACCCTTTCGATACTTCGGGCATGGAGTCGCTATTTTGAGAGGTAAATATGATGACAAAGATGACCCAGGCGACATCAATCATTACCAAGCATTGGCAGCAGCATTGGCAGCCACGATTGGGGTGGGCAATATCAGTGGGGTAGCCGTAGCGATTTCTATGGGAGGGCCAGGGGCTATTTTTTGGATGTGGCTCAGCGCTGTAGTTGGTATGGCCACCAAGTTTTTTACCTGCACGCTGGCTTTGATGTATCGTGGAGAAGATTCTATGGGGCATGTGCAGGGAGGCCCTATGTATGTCATCAGAGAAGGAATGAGCAAAAACTGGTATCCTTTGGCTGTGTTTTTTTCTATTGCAGGGCTGATTGGTTGCTTTCCTTTGTTTCAAGCCAACCAACTGACACAGGTGGTGCGTGATGTGATTTTAGTACCCAATCAACTCATAGGCAGCACCGAAGCTGATATTTTTCAATCTAACCTTATTTCTGGCTTGGCTATCGTGTCTTTGGTTTCTGTGGTGATTTTTGGAGGCGTACAGCGTATTGGAAAGGTAGCTGGTAATTTAGTCCCTTTTATGGTGGTGCTTTATATGCTGTGTACGCTTTTTATTCTCATCACCCATGCCGATAAAATTGCAGACGCCTTTTGGCTAATCATCACTGATGCTTTTACGGGTGAAGCTGCTGTAGGCGGTGTAGTGGCTGCTGTGATGATTCAGGGCATCAGAAGAGCGGCATTCTCTAATGAGGCAGGCATCGGCACAGCCCCTATGATGCACGGTGCAGCCAAAACCAAAGAGCCCGTTCGGGAGGGCTTGGTGGCTATGCTCGGGCCATTTATAGATACCATTGTCATCTGTACGATGACCGCCTTGGTCATTGTGGTGACGGGAGTCTGGAAAAACAAAGACCTAGATGGTGTTACGATGACCGCACAAGCCTTTGAAACCGCCATGCCTGGAGTAGGTGCTTGGATTTTGGTATTTTGTATCTTTGTATTTGCCATCACCACGCTTTTTTCTTATTCTTATTATGGGGTGAAGTGCTTCGGGTTTTTATTTGGAGCAAAGCACCAAAACCTGTATAATTTCTTTTATGTGGCCTCTATCATATTCGGGGCAGTAGCTTCTCTAAAAGCTGCCGTAGGGATGATAGATGCTATGTATGCACTCATGGCGATTCCTACAGTATTTTCTACTGTGATGCTTGCTCCTAGAGTGAAGCAGGCCGCCAAAGAGTATTTTAGAAAACTGCACAACCATGAGTATCAATAATCTGAACGCCTAAATTTGTAGACTGATTTCTCAAAAAAGTCCTTAAATTTCATTATTATTGTCATCAAAAGACTAAAAAAAAATTATGAGTACAAAAACAGAACAAACCAACGAAATCATACAACATCACACACTATGGGCAATGGGGGCTGGTGCCGTGCCGCTGCCCGTGCTAGATGTAGCAGCCGTAACCATGGTACAGCTAGATATGCTCAAACAGTTGTCTAGGGTTTATGGCAATGATTATAATGAGAGCTTCGGCAAAAACCTCATCTCAGCCATCGCAGGCAGCACACTTGCGCGCATAGGGGCAAGCATGATTAAAGCCATCCCTGGAGTAGGCACTATCTTAGGAGGCGTTTCTATGGTGATTCTCTCAGGAGCTTCTACTTATGCCATGGGCAAAGTTTTTGTAAATCACTTTGAGACAGGCGGCTCACTCTTCGATTTTGACATCAACAAAGGCAAGAAAGTCTATGAAGAAGAGTTCGAAAAAGGAAAAGAATACGCCTCTAACATCCGCAAAAGTGAATCTGGTGATAGCAAAGCAGAGATATTCGCCAAACTAGAAAAACTCTCCCAACTCAAAAAAAGTGGAGCCATCAGTGAAGAGGAATTTAAAGCCAAGAAAGATGAACTTTTAGGAAAACTGTAAAGCCTCCGTAGTTTTTCTCACAGGTTGGAAGCAGTTTTTACCAAAACTAAGTTTTGGTCAGGTAATAGACAGATAAATGACAGAATTTTTTGATACATGATGCAAAATACATCTAAAACAGCACTCCTTGTGGGTGCTACAGGCTTGGTCGGGGCTTATCTGCTAGATTTCTTGCTAGAATCTTCTCGTTATCAAAAAGTAATCGTGATAAGCCGCCGAAGCACTGGCAAAAAATCTCCAAAGCTAGAAGAAATACTGATTGATTTTGAGCAGATGGAGCATTACACAGCTCAAATAAATGCCCATGATGTGTTTTGTAGCTTAGGAATCACCCTTAAAAAAGCAGGCTCTATTCCTAAAGCCCGCAAAGTAGAATATGAATATCCCCTCAAACTGGCAGAAATTGCACTCAAAAATGGCTCAGAGCAATTTATGCTGGTGAGTAGCCTTGGGGCAAATGCCCAGTCAAAAAACTATTATTTGCGCTGCAAAGGTGAGCTAGAAGAGGCATTACAGATCTTACCCTTCCGAAGCCTGAAAATATTTCGCCCTAGCCTTCTGTTAGGCCCTAGAGAAGAAATCAGAATAGCAGAAGATTTGGCAAAAGTATTTGCAATTGCTTTTGCAATGTTCATACCCCATAAATACAGGGCTGTTCAAGCAAGAACAGTGGCGAAATTTGTAGAAATGGCCGCACTCAAAGCAGAAAAAGGTATCAGCATCTATGAATCTGGAGTCATCCGCCGTATAGAAAAACGCTCCTTTGACCTTGAAAACTTCCAAGAAAAAACCACCTACCGAGGCATTTGATAGGTGGTTTTTATGCCCAGCAAACACCCTTAAGCATTGCGGATGATGTATGATATCAGGCAACACAAACCTGTGTGTTTTTTAGAGCTTTCTGCTTGGTTTTTCTTAAAATGCACCTCATCCAAAAAATACTTTTGAAGCCATTCAGTTAAAAAATATCTTTCATCTTCTCTTTGGTGCAAGTTAAATTTCCCTTTTTAGACCCCTCACCCCTTCCCTCTCCTCAAAAGAGGGCATAAGGAAGTCAATTTGACTTGCACTCTTCTCTTTTATACCCTTTCCTACTTTTTATAAGACCCTATTTTTATTCTTTTTAAATAAGCTTACTCCAATACTTTATTCTAAGTTATACCTCTTATACAAGCTAAAAAGAATGCTTATAACTTTATTGCAAACATTTTATAATTTTATGGTTATAAGATAGCATTATGAAGCAAGAAATGTCAATTTAAAATTTAAAAATTTAAAAAAAATAAAAAACAGCCTATTTTTTTAACCTTTTTTTACTTAAAAAGTAGATTATTATTATAATTAAGTGTTTTTTAGTACCTATAAATACTTATTTATGTAATTTTTAACAAAAACAGGTTCAATTTTAAACTACCATTTAATTTTAAATTCATTATGAAAAAAACATTTATTACAATCTCCAAACTGTTCTTATCTCTGATGATGTGTTTTGTCTTGACAAGTCAAGAAACTGCTTTTGCTCAAGAGGAAGAAAGCAAGTTCAGCATGAACGTAACCCTAAACTCTGACATCTTCTTTGGTTTTTATCCTTTTGTGGCTGGGTCTTATGCCATTAGCGACAAAGTGGACTTCACATTCTACGGTGTCTTATGGTCTGGTGGCACAGGGGGTGCTTCAGAAGGATGGGGCAACTGGACGGAGTTCGGTGCGGGTGTAAACTTTAAGGTTACTGAAAGTTTCAACATCAACCCTCAGATAGGTCTGCTCAATGGTTCACTTACTTCGGGGGGCACTGGCAGTGGTGTGCCTGTGCTAGGTGAAGGCTGGGTACCTAATATCACGATGGGGCTAAACAATGACTTTATACAAGGGGAGTTTTATTTAGGCTATTATATGGGCATAGACCATGGGCAAGGCTTCACCAATGAATTTTTGCACTATTGGTTGAATGCAGGCTATAAGATTGCACCTTTCTTCTCGGCTGGTTTGCACTTTGAGCAACTTGATTTTAGTGGAGGCAAAAACAATGAAGGCAATGGATATGCTATCTATCAAGCACTAGGGCCTTATGTGCAGTTTTCAGACCCTGGTGGAAGTGGTTTTGCACGCTTTTCTTCTGGCGTAGATTTACGTCCAGAAATAAGCACAGCTAGATTTGAACAGCCTACTTTCTACAAGCTGACTGTTGGTTTTGGTTTCTAAGATTTGATAATTTTTGTGGGGCAAGGTTGTGGATTGTTTCGGAAGATATACTAGGCAGAATACAGCCCGACACCTCAGGCACAAAATTATCAGGTAAGCAAAATAAAAAAGGCTTCGCTCATATGAGCGAAGCCTTTTCTGTGGAAATACTGCTATGCGGTGTGCCAAGTTGGTGCTCAGTGATGTCTCTTGGCACAATGATTTAGCAGATGATACTAATTTGCAAAGATATTACTTATAAGTGCTGCTATCATTTGCTTACTTAGCATAACTAACGGCACGTTTTTCACGAATCACCGTTACTTTAATCTGGCCTGGATACTGCATATCTCTTTCTATTTTTTGAGAAATATCAAAAGAAATTTGTCCTGCATCTTCATCCGTAACCACATCAGAATCTACGATGACTCTTAGCTCACGCCCTGCCTGAATGGCATAACATTTATTGACTCCATCAAAAGAAAGGGCCAACTCTTCTAAATCTTTGAGCCTTTTGATATAAGATTCCATCACTTCACGGCGGGCTCCAGGTCTAGAGCCTGAGATGGCATCACAAGCTTGCACAAGTGGAGAGATGATGGAAGTCATTTCTATTTCATCGTGGTGTGCACCGATGGCATTGCAAATATCTGGATGTTCCTTGTATTTTTTGGCAAGTTCCATTCCTAAGATGGCGTGTGGCAGCTCACTTTCAGAAGGATATACCTTGCCTATATCGTGTAACAACCCTGCTCTTTTTGCCATTTTTGCATTCAGCCCTAGTTCGGCTGCCATGGTAGCACACAGCTTGGCTACTTCTCGGGAGTGTTGTAGTAAGTTTTGTCCATAAGAAGAACGGAAACGCATACGGCCTACCATTTTAATCAGCTCGGGGTGTAGCCCATGTATGCCAAGGTCTATGACAGTACGCTCACCAAGTTCGTTGATTTCATCTTCAATGGTTTTAGAGGTTTTGGCTACTACCTCCTCTATGCGAGCAGGGTGGATACGCCCATCAGCCACGAGGCGGTGCAGTGATAAGCGGGCTACTTCACGGCGGACGGGGTCAAATCCAGAGATAATAATTGCTTCTGGGGTATCATCTACGATGATTTCTACGCCTGTGGCAGCCTCTAAGGCTCGGATATTTCTTCCTTCTCTTCCTATGATTTTGCCCTTGATGTCATCACTTTCTATGTGAAAGATAGAGACGCAGTTTTCTATGGCGTGTTCAGTGGCGGTGCGTTGTATAGACTCAATGACTACCTTTTTGGCAGCTTTGGAGGCTGAGAGTTTGGCTTCTTCTATGATGTCTTTGATGTATGAAGAGGCTTTGGTTTGTGCTTCTTCTTTGAGTGCTTCTATGAGTTGATTGCGAGCTTCTTCGGCAGTGAGATTGGCTATTTTTTCGAGTTGGGCTACTTGCGAAAGGCGCATTTTTTCGGCTTCTTCTCTTTTTTTAGCGATGATTTCACTTTGCTCAAGCAGGCTATCTTTGATAGTGGTAAGCTCTGTATCTCTTCTTTTGTTTTGTTCTATGAGTTTGCTAAGGTTTTGTTCTCTTTGTTTGAGTTTGTTTTCATTGTTTAGCAAGATATTTTTTTTGCGGTTAGATTCTTCCTCAAAGTCATTTTTCATTTTGAGGAATTTTTCTTTAGCCTCGAGCACTTTATTTTTTTTGTTGCTTTCTGCTTCCTGAATAATTTTCTCTGCTTTTAGGTTGGCTTCTTGAATAAGGAGTGCTGCCTTTTCTTGGCTTTCGGTTTCTTGTTTGCCTAGTTGCTCTTTGAGCTTGTCTAGCTGCCCTGCCATCATAGTTTTGTTGATGAAAAAGCCCACAGCACCTCCTATGAGTGCTACGACTATATATATAATTGCTTCCATTGTTTTTAAAAATTGTTTAGAGAGACCAGTATTTTATATTTAATCATTCGTAAAGTTTGGGCAAAAGCCCGCTACAAGATACTAAGCCCAGCGAAAAAGAAAATAAGAATTGCCTTTTGGGGCAAGGGAGGATATTGAGAGAAATGAATTATATATCTACTGTATATATATTGTATCTATTTTTCAAGCGATGCCTGTGGAGGCAATTTCATCAATTTGATTGATTTTGTCTTGAATTTTATAGAAAGATAAATGTGTTTCTTCTTTGAGGTCAAGTACTTCTACCATGGTGTCAAGGACAATCATGGCTAGGAGGTCTTGCCTGTCTTGCACTCCTAAATCACGCTGATACTGCCGCACTTTTTCATTGATGAGTTTTCCTGCTGCCCTGAGTTTACTTTCCACGCTAGGCTCTGTGACTAGCGAGTAGTCTCGCTCAGCGATTTTTATTTTAATGGAAAGTTTATTTTGTTGCATATGTGCATCAAGGGTTACATTGTTCTAAAAAAGTACAGTTTTAATCTTTTATTTCGTTATTTTTATGCTCCAAAAAAGCGATACACTTATCTATATTATCGACATATTGATCCAATTTCTTCTTCAATCCAGCCTTATCTTCGTTACCTTGGACTATTGAAGTAACAAGTTTATTAAAATTTTCTTGATTTTGAAAATTATCTATCGTTTCTTTTTGATTTTTAACAATTTCTCTCAAATTTATATTCTCATCTAAGGCAGTTTCTAACTGTTTTTGGAGGGAGTTTGTCTTCACCACCATTTGATACACTTTTTTTTCTAGCTGTGTAAGCTGCAAAAGCAGTTCTTCTGAGTTCATGCCTTGATTTTGACTTAGTGATTAGTTTTGAGTAATTATTAAGCGTCTTTTACTTTCGAATGACTGCCCCCAAATCTTGCTCAAAAGCACTCATCAGTTTTTGCATTGTCTTGTCTATGACTTTGTCTGTGAGAGTTTGTTTTTTGTCTTCCAAGATAAAGCTCAGGGCATAGGCTTTTTTGTCTTTTCCTATGTTTTCTCCTTCATAGACATCAAAGATGTGCATGCTTTTGAGTATATTTTTTTCTTTTTGGGCAGCGAGTTTTTCTATTTCTTGAAAACTGACAGATTTATCAAGCACCAAAGACAAATCACGGCGAACCTCAGGGAATTTAGAAACATCTTCAAAAAGGATTTCACTTTTGTATTGTTTCAAGAGATATTCCCAATCTAGGTCAGCATAAAAGACATGCTGTTTGATGTCAAGTTTGTCCAGAAGCTGCGGGTTTATCTGGCCCAATGTCGCCACAGTTTTTTGCTTGTGTATGTATGCCACGCCATAGGCAAAGCTGCCTTTGTCGAGTATTTTAATTTCTATTTTGAGACAGTTCATTTTTTGGAATATGTGCTGCACTCTAGTAGCTAAATCATTGAATACCAATGGTTTACTAGCTTCTTGCCAGCTTTCAGTAGATTGGTTGCCAGTCAAGAAAAGTGCGAGCCTCATTTCTTCTCCAAATTTTTCTATGCCTTTTTCATCGGAGCTTCGGTAATAAACCTTTCCAAATTCAAAAAACTTGAGGTCATTTTGTCGGCGGTTCAGGTTATGAGCAAGCACTTCTAAACCTGAGAACAGCAGGGTCTGCCGCATCACCCCTAAATCTTCACTGAGTTTGTTAAGGATTTCTACTTGGGTATTGGGCTGTATCTCTGGCAAAAGGGCTGCATATTCGGGCTTGGTGAGGGAGTTGTTATACATTTCATTGAAGCCGTTGCTCACCAAGAGTTGTGTAATTTGGTATTGGATTTTTCGGGCATCTTTGGCTGGAAACTCTGCCAGATAATCTGCCCCCAAATAAGCTTTGGTTTCTAGGTTGTCATAGCCATAGACTCTAGCGAGCTCCTCTATGATGTCAGCCTCTCGCTGCACATCTACTCGGTAAGGCGGCACAGACACCTTGAAACCTTCCTCATTCATTTCGGAGCAGGCAATTTCTAAGTTTTCCAAGGTTTGGTGTATAAATTCTTTGCCTAGTTCTTTGCCGATGAGTCGGTCTATGTTTCGGTATTTTACCCCAAACTCAAAGTGAGTAATCGGCTCAGGATAGATATCTATTATCTCCGAGGCTATCTCTCCACCTGCCAGCTCTTGGATGAGCAAAGCAGCTCTTTTGAGTACATAGACCGTATTGTTAGGGTCTATCCCTCGCTCAAATCTGAAGGAAGCATCTGTCTTGAGCCCATGAAACTGTGAAGTACGGCGGATGTAAGCAGGGTCAAAATAAGCACTTTCTAAGAAAATATTCTGAGTGCCTTCGCTTACGCCTGAGTGCAGCCCTCCGAATACTCCAGCGATGCACATGCCATTTTCTTCTCCATCACAAATCATCAAGTCAAGCGGGCTTAGTTTTCGCTTTACCTCGTCTAGGCTCACAAACTCACTGCCTTGGGGCAGGGTCTTCACGATTACTTTATTTCCTTTGATTTTGTCGGCATCAAAAGCGTGCAAGGGCTGCCCAAACTCGTGCAAGACATAGTTGGTGATGTCCACAATGTTATTGATGGGTCTGATACCGATGGCGTTGAGTCGGTTTTTGAGCCAAGCAGGCGAATCTTGTACTTTGACCCCTTGTATGCTTACTCCTACATATCTTGGGCAGGCTTCTGTATTTTGGATGCTTACTTCTATGGGGAGGCTGTGCTTATTTACTTTAAAATTTTCTACTGAAGGGCGGCAAAGTGGCACATTGAGCAGTGCTTTTAAATCTCGGGCTACGCCCCAATGTGAGGCAGCATCTACACGGTTGGGCGTAAGCCCTATTTCTAGAGTCCAATCTTGGGCAGGCTGAAAATAAGCAGCAGCATCTGTGCCGTTGGGCAAGTCTGTATCTAAGACCATAATGCCAGCGTGAGATGCCCCAAGCCCGATTTCGTCTTCGGCACATATCATTCCTTCGGAGGCTTCCCCTCTGATTTTGGCTTTTTTGATGATGAACGCCTCCCCTTCTAATGGGTAAAGTGTAGTGCCTACGGTGGCTACTACTACTTTCTGCCCTGCGGCTACATTGGGAGCGCCACACACGATGGGGCTGGGCGTGGCAGTGCCGATATCGACAGTGGTTTTGCTGAGTTTGTCTGCATTGGGGTGTTTTTCACAGGTCAAGACCTCCCCTATCACCAGACCTTCTAAGCTGCCTTTGATTTGTTCGTATTTTTCTACTCCTTCTACTTCTAGTCCGAGTGCCGTAAGTTTTTGGGCGAGTTCTTCTACATTTTGAGGCAAAAGGATATATTCTTGTAGCCAGTTATAGGCGATTTTCATATCAATCTTGTGTTTAGTTTGTCTAAAAAAGCATTTTCAGCTTTGTTTTATGATTTCACTTCAAAATTAATGAATGTAGCTGTAAAAAGGAATTTTTAAGCAGAAATAAAGGAATGACGCATAGCAGATGCCTAGCTCACTAAACGAAGGATACATTCATAGTTATTTATTTTATAGAAAAACATCTATATGGCTGAACTACGACAGCCTCTACTCTATTGAGAATCTTTAGAGCTACTTTTATGAACCTATACTTTCTTGACAAATTATTTTTAGTTATCTCGCCAAAACCAACTTACTTGCTATGTTATAGGCAGGGATTGGATACCCAACTCGCAGATAGCTCCGGTTTACACGGCTAATTTTGGGTCATAGACCTTTATTGTAAGAAGTATAACTTTGAAATTTTACGCTTCCTGAAAGGTTTTTCAGTGCAACCTTGTTATCTCTTAACTATATTTCAAAGAACTTTTAACAATTAAAAATACGTATATTTATACATATAAACAAATAATTTTCTATCTTTTTTATTAACTCATATTATACCATTCCTGAAATATTGTATGCCACTCTGTGAAGTAAGTCTGATACTTTGTGAAAAAAACTGATGCCTCAGTGAAAATAAGCCCTGTCTAAGACAATGAAATCAGTAATAGATACTGTGTAACAAACACACTGAAATTATATTTCTTAAATTAAAAAAACAAGGACAATGAAAAAATTATTTGTATTAAGTCTATTCTTTTTTGCTTTTACTTATTTCTATCAAGCTCAAGCACGTGTGATTGTGCTTACCATCACTCAATGTGATAAAAATGGCTGTGATACTTTTCAGCACGCCTACTGGGCTGATGACTGTAGCCAAGCCATTGCTAGTGCAGGCAGAGCTTATGGTGCACCCGAAGGTGGAAGTATCTCAATACAATGCCCAGGAATGGGAGTGCCCAATAACACAGGAGTAAACATCAACGAAACACCTATCACGATGTATGTAATGGATGAAAAAGGAACGGGCAGCAAAGATGCCAATAACTTTTTCAGCATGGTAAAAGAGGCTACTGCCAAAAACGGCATAGAGATAAGCAGCAAAACAGCCAAATATCACTACTTAGTGATTAACCAACTAGAAAGCAAGAAGCAAATGCGGATTATACAGTTTTCAGAAGATTCTAAACTAGAAGAGGTCAAAAAAACCCTCTCTACAATGGAAGCAAAAGGAATGAAAACCCCTATGATAATGAGCCTGCCTGCACCTATAAGAAGTGTGAATGCCAAGGCACTTAAGACACCCATCGGTACTGTATCTACCAGTAGCTCTTATGTCGAATTACTCATTGATGGAGAACCCTTACATATGGAGTAATCTAAAAATCCAATATCCATAAAACCAAAAAAACCACTTCCAAGAACGGAAAGTGGTTTTTTAGTGCTCAAGCAGGGCTAGCTTGCATTTATTTTTTATCTAACATACTGATTCTCTTACTCCTGCTTGATTTGCTTGTATGCCTCTAACATTGCATAGATGTCTATGGCAATATTTGTCTTGAATAATTTTACGGCTATGGCCAGCAAAATCACTCCAAAAACTTTGCGCAGCACATCTGCACCCGCCTGCCCCAAGCGCCTCTCTATCCAGTGTGAGGTCTTAAGCACGATATATACAAACACTAAATTCACGATGATGCCTATCAAAATATTTAACTGACTAAACTCCGCCCTCAATGAGAGAATCGTCGTCATGGTGCCAGCCCCTGCTATGATAGGGAATGCCAAAGGCACAATAGAAGAAGACTGTGGGTTTATGCCTGCATTATCTCTAAAAAAGTGAATCCCTAAGACCATCTCTAGCCCTAAGAAAAATATCACTAAAGCTCCTGCAATTGCAAAAGAAGGCACATCTAGCCCAAAAAGCTTAAGAATAGACTCACCCAAAAACAAGAAGGCAAGCATAATCACTCCTGCCACGATGGTGGCCTTCTCAGACTGGATGCGCCCTGCTTTTTTTCGTAAGTCAATCACTATAGGGATAGAACCCAGAATATCAATTACTGAAAATAACACCAGCGAAACCGACAATATCTCTTTCCAATTCATACAAAATAGGTTTTAAATTTGGCTGCAAAGCTACAGATTATTTATATTTAAAACAAAATATTATTTGGAATAAATTCAAGAGATTCGGAACAATTAATATAAATATATTTATATTATTTCATTATTTTAGTTATAAAATCATCTAATAATACAATATCTATTGCCGATATAGCAGGAAAATTTGCAAGCCTAAAACTTGTATTTTTCCAAGAACCATAGCCTTTTCCCAGAATAATATTTTGTTTTGCAAACTTATCTATCATTTCTTGGATGATTCTTTGGCTTCCTTGCCATGCCAGCACAGTCTGTGAGCGTACTGCCTTATTTTCTACCAAGGGCTGAATCTCTGCTATGCCCTCCAAAAGTGCATACACAAAATCAGCCTGCCTCTCTAGGTTTGCGGCTACCTGCTTAATAGGGGCAACTTGCTGCATGACTCGCCCCAAGAGATACACATTTAGAATATTGGGTGTATGTGTAGTCTGCCATTTTTGCATCTGTGCTATCATCGCTGTGAGGCTATTGTAATGTTTGTTCTCCCCTATTTTGAGGGCTTGCTCTATGGCACGTGGCGAACAAACCAACACAGCCATGCCCGCAGGCAGTCCAAGGCATTTTTGCACCGAAGCATACCAGATATCGGCTTGCCTAAAATCCAAAAATGCCCCTCCCATTGAGGAGGTAGCATCTACAGCAATGAGTGCCTCTGCAAACTGTGCTCGAATCTCTGCCAATATTTTTTGAGAAATCATCGTGGCGTTAGAGGTTTCATTGTGGGTAAGGCATATTACTTCGGTATCATCCTGATAAACCTCTTTGAGCTGTGCCAAGTCTATGCTTTCATTCAGTCCAAAACTGTATTTTTGGATATACTCGGGGTTTGCTTTGAGTTTTTGGGTGTATTGCCAGCACTTCTCTCCAAAAGCACCATTGAATACGTGAAGACTTCTCTCCCGAATCAATGATTGAGCTATAATCTCCCAGCACTCAGTAGCTGAAGAAGTATAAAAAACCCAATACTCCTCAGGGATTTCTAGCTTGTCTTTTAGAGCTCTGATGCTTTGCTTAGATATTTCTATAAAAGTATCACTTCTGTGGTTTGCCCCCAAAATCCCTTTCTTGGCGGCTTCCTGCATATATTCAGAAACTTGAGGGTAGATTTTTGAAGGACCAGGATAAAAATTGATTAGATTCATTAATTTTAGATTTTAGATTATTTTTTTGATTCTCCGATAATTTTCGTTGGAGTAGAGATATAGAACAGTCTTCAGACTGTTTTGGGGGCTAAATCCGACAGAATAAAGTTCGCTCTTGAAGACTCATTACAAAAATTATCATCCAAGGATTTTTTTTATGCCAATGATTTCTTATTTTGCAAAAAATAGAGGTTTGTTTTTCTTCACAAAAAAAATCACTCCCCTACAATGTTTTAGCACAAACATATTATTGAATCAAAATTAGATGACTTTTTAAAATAATCCTTACTTTATGGAAGCTGATACATCTACTTATACCAAAAAAATCCAGAACCCTTTTCCTGGACTTCGTGCATTTCGCCCTGATGAATCTTACTTGTTTTTTGGAAGAAGCACACAAGTGCAAGAAGTAGCCAAAAAGCTTGTCAAACATCGCTTTGTGTCTGTCATTGGGCCTTCGGGTATAGGTAAATCCTCCTTTATTTACTGTGGTCTGTTTCCTTCTATAAAAAATGAAAACCCCGCAGATAACCAGCTAGAATGGAAAATAAGCACGCTGCAGCCAGGTGAAGCACCCCTACAGCACTTGCTCCAGGCCTTAGACATAGACCAAGAATGCACCCAATACGATGAGATGAAAGCCGAACTCAAAGAAGATTTTGAGGCAGAACCTCAAAACAAACTCATCTTCATAGACCAGTTTGAAGAATTGTTCCGCTTTGAGAGCCTCCATAAATCTAACCACCAAGCATCTGAGCAGTTTGTACAGCTACTCCTTGACCTTGCCGCACAACAAGATGTGCCTATTTATATCGTCATCACGATGCGTTCAGATTTTATCGGAAACTGCTCTAGATACCCTAGATTCACCCAAAAGATCAATGACAGCCAGTTTTTAATTCCTTTTATGACAGAAGAGGAAAAAAAACAAGCCATCACAGGCCCAGTAAAGTTTATGGGGGTAGATATAGATGATGACCTCGTGGAGAAAGTGCTCAAAGATGTAGAAGAAATCCCTGAGCAGCTTCCCCTCATGCAGCACGCACTCATGAGAACTTGGAATGAATGGCAGAAAAACCGAAATAGAGACACTGGCCTCAAAATATATCATTATGATGAGATAGGAGGCATCAAGGAAGCACTCTCGGTACACGCCAATGAAGCCTATAACGAACTTCCACCTGAGCAAAGAAATACTTGTGCAAAGATATTTCGCTCCATCACAGAAATCACCAATGACGGCAGAAGAATCAGAAGACCCGCACAACTGAGGGAAATCGCACACGAAGTCAATGCTTCCGAAGAAGACATTATCAGTATTGTAGAACCCTTCCGAAGAAAAGACAGGGGATTGCTTATGCCCTCCGAAGAGGAAACCCTCCAAGGCGACAGCATCATAGACATCTCGCATGAAAGCCTCATCAGGGTATGGAATACATTGCACACTTGGGTAGAGCAGGAGTCTGAATCTGTGAAATTATATCTTCGCCTTGCCGAAGATGCAGAAAAACACCAAAAAGGACAAGCAGGACTCTGGACTAACCCTGATTTAGAAATCGCCCTTGACTGGCGCAACAAGCAGAAGCCCACCAAAGCTTGGGGAATCAGATACCACCCTACTTTTGACCGCACCATGTGGTTCTTACAATCAAGCAAAGAAGCACATGACCAGCAACTGATCAATAAAGAACAAAAACGCATTAGAGACAGACGCACAAGCATTCTTGTACTTAGGCTTATCACGGCAGCTTTGGTTTTTGCCATTGTCTTGTCAGGGGTTGCTCTTCAGCTATGGGGAAAAGCCGAAAAAGAAAGTGATAGGGCAGAAGCAAATAGGGTCAAAGCACAAATAGCACTAGACTCCGCAGAGGTAAATAGAGTCAAAGCCGTAACAGCACTAGACTCCGCAGAGGTAAATAGAGTCAAAGCCGTAACAGCATTAAAATCTGCCGAAGCAAATAGAGTCAAAGCTGTACTTGAAGCAAAAAAGGCTGAACTCGAAAAAACAAAGGCTAAAACTGCCGAAGACCAAGCAATAAAGGAAGCAAAAATTGCCCAAGTAAGTAAACAACTTGCCGAAGTAGAAAAACAACTTGCTCAGATTGCTCGTGAAGAGGCAGATGAGTTACGCCTCCTCTCTATTGCAAGCTCCATGGCAATCAAATCTAAAGACCTTACTGACAAACAACAAAAAGCCCTCGTGGCACAGCAGGCTTATAAATTTCATGAAAGAAGTAAAGGAGACCCTAATAATCCTGACATCTATACAGGGCTTTACTATGCACTCAAATCTATCGAGGAAGATGATTATGCCCAATTTAAAGGGCATACTGCCAATGTAAGAGGCTTGGTAAGCCTGCAAGGCACTCTGGTCTATTCGGCTGGCAGTGATGGCAAAATTATCCTCTGGGACAGCCAATCAAGAGAAGTAAAAGAAAGTATCGAACAAGATTCTATCCACAGAGCATTGGCAATCAGCCCAAAAAAGAGTTGGCTGGCTTGCGTAGGCAACTACCCTGGTGTGCAACTCTTTAAAAACGGGGAACTAAAAATGCCCCCAAAAAAAATCAATCTAGATAAATCCGTAGGACAAATCTGGTTTGTTACCTTTTTGGATGAGCAAAGAATCGTCTTCGCAGATGAAAGCGGCAACATCAACCTTGGCAATACACAGGATCACTCCAGCCTCATCTTACAATCAGAAGGCAAAGGTGCCATTACGAGTATCGCATCAGCACAAGGAACAATCGCCTATGCCGTGGGCTCACAGGTATTTCTGCTTACGGGAGATTACACAGAAAAACAAGCATTTCCTACTGATGACCTAGGGAGTATTATATCCTTGGCAATCAGTGATGATGGGCGATTCTTGGCTTTAGGAGATGCCTTCGGGACAGTGCAGGTTTATCAAATCAGCAACCGATCTCTCAGGGGTGTCGCTCTCAAAGGGCACAATGCACGAGTCAACCAAATCGCTTTTAGCAAAGACGGTAATAGGCTTGCCACTGGTAGCTTTGACCAAACCGTGAGAATCTGGAATATCAAAGAACCTAAAGATTTTGACCGTCCTCCCATCATACTAGAAGACCATAACGACTGGGTCTGGTCTATCACTTTCAATGACAAAGGAAATCTACTTTTGGCTGGATGCAGAGATAAACTAGTAAGAGCATGGCCTACCGACCTAAAGAGCATGTCTTCAAGAATATGCCCCGCACTGGATAGAAACATGAGCAGAAAAGAGTGGGAGCGATTCGTGGCTACACTACAAGTAGATGAAAAAAAAGAAGGTGAAGCAGAAAGCATCATTTATTATGAAAAAACCTGTGAAAACTATAAAGAGGGAGTGGGGATTACCGAAAAAGATTTGTCCCCCAAAAAAAAATAAAATCAAAGAATACTCGCCCCTAGAATAATACAAGTTGATGATGCACACTCAAAAAAAAACACACAACACAATGACATACAGTGATTTTCATAAATTTATACTTTTTGTCTTTTGCCTGCTCACACCTTTGCCAAGGTTATTGGCCCAACAAAATGATTGCCCCCTAAGGCTTGCCAATGTAATCAAAGAATACAATGAAGGCACTATAGATAATGTAGTGAGCGAAAATGTACTACAAGAGTGTCTAAGCAAAAATAAATTTACCAAAGAAGAAGAAATAGAAGCTCTTAAATACCTTACACTGATTTACCTCTATGTGAATGACAATACCAATGCCCGTAAAAACATGGTAGAATTTATGAAAGCAAGGCTCAAAAGTAATCCTGAATATGACCCCAGAAATACCCAAGCTCAACCAGAATCAGGCGTGCCAGAGTTTTTGGAGATGTACAACAACCTAAAAGCACTCCCAATTTATTATGTAGGGCTGAGGGCAGGCGCTAGTTTTGCACAGGTAGAAACCACTACTAATTTTAGCCTAGACCAATCCAATATTACAAGAGGTAATTACAAACCCTTGCTCGGCTATGATGTAGCCCTATCTCTAGAATTTCCTATCGGGAGAGCCAAACGCCCATTCTCTCTCGTATCCGAACTTGTCTATCAGCAAAAAGCCTATGAATACAGCGACCAAATCCTTGATTTTGCTGGACTTACTTTTACCGAACTCCAGAACCAAATCGCTGTACCACTATTACTCAAATATCACTTCAAAAGACATGGCTACAGAAAAAATGATAAAAACAACGAAACAGAAATAGTCAATAACACCGCCCAACCTGTAAAAGAACGCTTCAAAAATAAAGTACAGCCTTTCTTGGTCGTTGGAGCTTCTGCAAGCTATCTTTTGTATGCACAGGCAGACCTGAACAGAGTAGATGTGCTAAATGATGTGGCAGGTGGAGGCAGTAGAGAGCCTATCAATGGTTCTTATGATTTGCTTGCTTTTTCACAAAGAGAACAGTTACAGATTCACCTCATCCTGGGAGGAGGCTTTAGATTTCGTAATTTTCTTAAATCAGGCAGTGATTTACTGCTAGAAGGCCGCTTTAACTGGGGGCTTACACAGCAGGTCATCGCTGTAAACAGAGGGGCAAATGATGACTTTATCTATAAATTTGGCTACATAGATAGTGATTTTAAATTGCATAACCTAAGCATCAATATCAGCTATATCATTCCTAAATATAACCCTGACAAAAAAAAGAAAGGAAAATAACCAACCTTATCAACTGTAATTCGATTAAAGAAGCAGAACACTATTTGCTTGCATGAATTTATTGGATAAACTCATTCACCTTCCTTTTGTGATATACTATTGTAAATCATACTTTGTTTGTATTCTATTATGGGCTGCTTTGCCTATCTCAGCAGCTGCACAGAGTGCTGCCGAAGCACCCGAAACTGCTACAGACTCCCTCCAAGAAAGCTGTGAAAGCATCGGCTATACCTATGTATTCCAAGAAGAAAACCAACACTTTCAGGCAGTGAAAATGAAAGACCCCATTTTTATTCAATTATACGATGCTTCTAAAAAAAAACTCTGGGCACCGCCCCTACGCAATACACAAATCAAAACATCTAGCTTTGGCCCTCGACAAGGGCACTTTCACCACGGAATAGACCTGGCCCTCAGAATGGGCGAGCCTGTGTTTGCGGTATTTGATGGCATCATAAAACTCTCTACCTATGGAGGCGGATATGGCAATTATGTCATTATCAAACATGACAATGGGCTAGAAACACTCTATGCCCACCTCTCAATAAGAAAAGTAAAATTAGGGCAGCGGATCAAGGCTGGACAGCTTTTAGGGCTGGGGGGAAGCACAGGATACAGCACAGGCCCGCACCTTCACTTTGAGGTCAGATATCAAGGCTATACACTGAACCCTATGCTGGTCTATGATTTCAAACAAGCCAACCAAATCAGGTCAGATGTATTCGTAATCAAACCACACCACTTCAGACACTATGGAAACGCCAGCCCAAAAAAAGGATACCTATTCCACGAAGTAGGAAGCAGTGAAAACCTCAGCAGCATTGCCCAAAAGTATGAAACAAGCCCACAAACAATTATTCAGATGAACAAACTCCAAGAAACCAACATAAGCCAAGGGCAAATGCTCAGAATTAGATAAAAGACCTACACACAAGGAAAAGCTAAAATCTATCTAAAATTTAGAATAATTTGATTTTTTTTATCAAAAAAAATACTAATTTAAGAGGATGAAATACCTATTTAGCTTAACCATTCTGTTAGGAATCTACACAAATGCCTTGGCGCAGCTACAAGATGATTTCTCAGACGGAGATTTTACGCAAAACCCTGCCTGGAGTGGTGATGAAAATCACTTTACCATAGATAACCTACAGCTCAGAAGTGCAGGACCAAGTGCCACAGCTACCCTCGCCCTCAGCACAGCCAATACCAGAATCAACCAAACAGAATGGAGATTTTTATTAGACCTACGCTTTGCCCCCTCTGCCAGCAATCAAGTAAGAATATACCTCACAGCAAGTCAAAATGACCTCAAAACAGCACTCAATGGCTACTACTTAGAAATAGGACAAACTGGAAGCGATTTTATCAGAGTATTTAGGCAGGATGGCACTGCAAACAGCCTTCTTTTTACAGGAAACACCGCCTTTACAGCAAATGTAAAAGTACGTATCAAAATCATTAGAGATAATCTAGGCAACTGGCAAGTATCCGCAGACCCCAATGGCGGAGAAGTATTCACAGCAGAAGGAGATGCTTTTTTAGACAACACCTATACCTCTACTCAATTCTTTGGAATAGTCTGTAGGCATACCTCTTCTAATGCAGCTAATTTTCTCTTTGATGATTTTTATATCGGAGATGAAATCATAGATAACAGCCCCCCTACCCTGCAAAGCATCAGCGTACTCTCTGCCAACAGCATTCGGCTGCAGTGGAATGAGCCTCTGATAAATACCATCGCACAAGACTCCACTAATTATCAAGCAAACAATGGCTTGGGAAATCCAGATGTAGTCCAAACTAACCCACTTGACCCTACTCAAGCTATCCTGACTTGGAGTAACCTCCTCATCAGCGGACAAAACAATACACTGATAATCAGCAATTTACAAGACCTAGCAGGCAATGTCTTGAATCCAAACCCTACACAAGTTACCTTCACCTACAATGCACCCCCACAATACCACGAGCTTGTCATCAGCGAAATCATGGCTGACCCCACAGGAGATGCCGCACCACTCAATGGATTGCCAGAGGCTGAGTTTGTAGAACTCCATAACCGCTCTAGCAGAATGCTTAACCTCAAAGATGTCATATTCAGAGATGAGGGAGGAAGCTTTCAACTGCCTGAATTTATGCTACCCCCCGATGACTACGTGATTATCTGTGCTCAAGCCCAAGCAGCAGATTTTGCACTTTATGGTGATGTACTGCCCATTCCTTCTTTTCCTTCTCTGAGCAATGGTGGAGAAACACTCATGCTAGAAAACACTCTAGGAGGGCTTATATTCGCTGTAAAATATGATGACAGCTGGTATCAAAACTCAAGCAAAGCAACTGGCGGCTGGACACTAGAAATGATTGATACGAATAACCCCTGTGCCGAGCGAAATAACTGGCTTGCCTCCGAAGACCCAAAAGGAGGCACACCCGGAAAAATCAATTCTATCAATGCCCTCAAACCTGACTTTACCGCACCCGAACTATGGCGGGCAGAAGCCTTAAATACTCAGACAGTTCGGCTTACTTTTAATGAACCCATGAGCCAAAGTAGTATACAAAATGGCACTTATCTGCTCAGCGATGGGCTTACAGTAAGCCAAGTGCAGCCCCTTGCACCTTTTTTCAAAGAAGCAATACTTACAATTAGCCCCCCAATAAACCCTCAGCAAAGCTATCAAATCACTGTAGAAGGGCTTACAGATTGTAACCAAAATCTAATCACAAACCGCAATCAAGCAAATTTTGGCTTGGCAAGCCCAAGCGATTCTGCAGATGTCATCCTAAACGAAATACTCTTTAACCCACGCACGGCAGGAAGTGATTTTGTAGAACTTTACAACCGCTCCACTAAATTTATCAACCTGAAAAACTGGAAATTAGCCAACCTCAATAATGGCATTATTGCCAATCAAAGAGTCATCACCCAAGAAGATTACATCTTAGCTCCCCAAGCCTATTTATTACTAAGCAGTGATACTGACAATATCAAAGATTACTATCCACTCTCAAAACCCAGTACATTTTTAGAAATGAGTAGCCTGCCTAACTATAACAATGATGCAGGTACTGTATTCATAAGCAACGAACAGGGAGAAATCATGGAGCGATTTGATTACCAAGAAGATTTTCACTTTCCCCTACTAGATGACAAGAAGGGTATCTCTCTCGAGAGAATTTCTACCGAAGCCCCTACCAATCAGGCAGATAGCTGGAAATCAGCCTCTGCTGGAGTTGGTTTTGCTACTCCAGGCTACCTCAACTCTCAACAGGCACGCAGCCCTGCCAACAGAGGTGAAATCACACTCAACCCCCAGATACTCACCCCTGACGGAGATGGACAAGATGATTTTACACAGATTAAGTACCGATTTCAGCAAAGTAGCTACTTGGTAGATGTATTTATTTATGACCGCAATGGCAAAGAAATCAAACGCATCGCCGAGCGAAAACTCCTAGGCAAAGAAGAAGGATTTTTTACTTGGGATGGCACAGACAATGAGGGCAGAATTGCCAGAGTAGGATACTATCTTGTGCTTGTCAAGACCTTAGATTTGCAAGGAGCTACACAGGTCTATAAAGAAAAAGTAGTCATTGGTAAGCGATTTTGACATTTTGAAAAGTACTTTTTGTAATTTAGTTCGTTAAGTACAATATTTGTAATGCCTAACCATACATTGTAATAACTAATCTTAAATATACTATGCGAAATAGACCAACATTGTTTTTTCTGCTCTTTCTATCAGGATTGATCATCCCACAAATCAGCACAGCACAATCTGTAAAAGATGAACGAGTAGCCAGCAATCTGAGCAAACTCAACTTTAAATATGATGTCAAAGATGATGGCACATTCCTTTTTACAGTGCCCGTGGGCAGCCGCACACAGATGGTTTTTGTACACTCAGCCACAAGCCAATATGACCAAATGGAAATAAGAGAGGTGTTTTCGGTAATTTATCAATCTAATCAAAGACCTACTGACATACAACTTGCAAAACTACTAACAGACAATAGTCAAAAAAAATTAGGGGCTTGGGAAATGATTATTGAGGGGGGGCAGGCTTTTTTGGTCTTTACTGCCAAAGTGCCTGCTGATCAGAATGATGCAGACCTGCGCTCTACGATTGATATCGTGGCCACCTCTTCGGATGCCATGGAACAGCTACTTTTTAGTACAGATGAGTGGTAATCATGACGCAACAAAAAGTTATTTTTTATATAAAAATAAGTAATAATTATCTTTTTCCTTACAAGCTAGAATAATCACCTTTTTAGATGTCATAACTTTGTACATAAACTTAAGGTATATTTGTCAAAATACATTCTTCCATACTAATAAAATAATCGGCAGATAAGCAATTTATTTTTTGGGTTTATTGACAAAATTCTATTCATTATGAACAAAGTTTTCGGGGCAAGCTATGCCGCTGTGTTTATTGATAAAAAAGAGAAGAAAATAAAAATAGTTTGGAAAGGCTCTCTGACAGGTATGCAGTTCAAACTGGTGCTAGAGCTGGTGCTAGAGCTGATGCACAAATACAGCATTGATATCATTGCAGAAGACCGTAGTAAACTACGATTACAGCAAGAAGATGAGTCTGACTCGTGGATTAATAACTATTTTCTCCCGAATCTATCTCGTGTCAGTAAATACATCATCAAAGATTACCCATCTAGTTATCTGAAAAATTTGTTTTCTGATCTAGATGCAGACAATAGTCCTAAATATATGTTATTTTCTAACCACCAAGAATTTGAAAACGCCTTTGAAATAGCTTAAAAATGGCTTGCTAGCGAAAGAGTAATACAAAGAAAATCTCACAGATATGTGTTTCCTGTTTAGATAGTATAGCATATTTATATACTAAGTACTGTTTTTAAATAAAAAAGTATAAAAAACATTTTTTGTACAAAACCTTACTTGGTATTTAAACAAAAATAACCCAAAATGATTATATTTCGGAAACAAAGAAAGCTTACGTTGTCATCTAAATATATCTTCCTTATTTTTGCAACACATAACTAATGGTTAAACCCGAAGAAATTGCCTTGGAAAAAACATCACAATACCTTTCAAAACTAGGTCAAGTAGGTCCAGCAATCACTTCGCAACCCTCCCTAAAAAAGATTCTGAACATTTCTTTTGAATCGATTCAAAAGTTTATGTCTGCAGATTTATTCGCTATTGGCTCTTATGAAAGCACTAGAAAATACCTTAATTTTCACATCCGAAGCAACGTAGATGCTACTTATGGCATTTATACCCAAGCGCTCTCACTCAAAAACAGCGAGCACCTCGCAAAAAAATGCTTCGATATGCAAACAAGCTTATCCGAGTCAGATTTTCAAGAGCAAGACAAAGCACTTGCTATGCTGGGCAAAGATGCCAACTACCAATCAGTGATGTATATCCCTTTGCATCATCTTCACAAAAAAATAGGCGTACTCACGGTTCATTCTACCAAAGCGGATGCTTATTCAGAAATAGATCTCTACGTACTACAAAATTTTGCCGTCTTCATCAGCATTGCCATTGAGAATGCGCAGGTTTATAAAAAAATGAAAAGCCAGAATGAAGAGATCATGAGAAAATCTCGTGAATATCAGTCACTTATAAAAGCAATGCCCCAAAGCTTGTTTCGGACAGATATAGATGGCAACATTACCTTCGCCAACCAAGCATTCCTCAAACAACTTGGCATCAAACTTGAAAACCTTATTGGACGAAAAATATACGATTTTTATGTCAAAGAACTTACAGATATACTTCGCTCAGATGACCTCTGGGTCTTTGAAAACGAAAATGATTTGGAGGCAATCAGAGTGCTGAAGACCTCCCCACTTGTAGAAGCCATCGTAGTGCAAATGATTAAATCTCCTATTTTTGACATGGAAAGCCGTGTCATAGGTGTGCAGACTACCTTCTGGGATATTACAGAAAAACAAAAAAATCAAGACCACCTACGCCTCCAAAAGGTAGAAATCAGAAAACAAGCCAGAGAACTTACCAAAATCAACCGTGAACTAGAGAAAAAGCAGGCTGATATCAAACTTATCAATGCTCGGCTAGAAGCCGAAATCCAGAGAAGCCTGCTACAGATTCGGAAGACTAAAGAAGAGTTGGATTTTTTCTTGTATCGTGCCTCTCATGACCTTCGCCGCCCACTCACTACCCTCATGGGGCTTACACAAGTAGCTCGGCTCTCTCTTGATAATCCTGATGCAGTCAGGCTTTTCGAGAAAGTAGATACTACTGCACATTTTATGGATAAAATGCTCGCTAAATTGTTAATGATTAGTGAGATTCACGAGACCAACTTCACCGTAAAACCTATTCAGTTTGAAAATCTGCTAAATCAAATCTACACAAAATATAAACCCGAACTGAGAGAGAAGGGAATACAGTGGGAATATAAAATCAAAGGTGAAATTACATTTAAGAGTATCACCAAGCTGATTGAGATTATTCTGGAAAATCTTGTAGAGAATGCCATTAATTTTTATCAGCCCGATGCAGACAGAGGCTCATTCTTAAAAGTCAAGGTCTATCAAAAAAAGGATATTTTGCATATTATAGTCAGTGACAATGGGCAAGGCATCGCTTCTGAGCATCATTCTAAGGTCTTTAAAATGTATCAGCGTGCCAATTCCTCTTCACAAGGCAACGGGCTAGGGCTGTATGTAGTCAAAAAAGCACTCAATGCACTGGGCGGGCAGGTTTCTTTAGCAAGTAAAAAGAATGAATTTTCAGAATTTCACATCATACTACCCCCCTTTCAGGTGCTCAACAACAATAGCATCTCGGCAGAAATAAACGAAGTAAAAGAAACTTCCATCAATAGTGAAACAAACAGTGTGGAAAAAGCAAAACTACAAATGCAAATAGAAGCTCTAGAATCGGAAAAGCACATCTTGCAATCACTTAATAATACAAAAGACCAGTTTTTAAAGATTCTTTCACAAGATTTTAAACGCCCCCTTAAATCTTTGTTTCATTTTGCCCAACAGATTAATAATCAGTATGATAAACTCAAACCCCAAGACATCAAAAAACTGGGTTTGGAGCTAGAAAACGCTACTAAAGAGTTTAGCCAAATGATAGACAATCTATTCTTAATGACTATCTTACAGTTGGATAACTGGACACTCTCACTCGATGAGATCAATATTGATGAGGTCGTTCAGAATGTGGCAAATCAAGTAAAGCCTCTCATCAAAGCAAAGAATCTTCATATTTCTATCGATATTCCTGCATACAAGTTGTTTTCAGACAAAGTAGTCATTGAGAATGTATTGCATAACCTGCTTTCTAATGCCATTCGGTTTACGCCTGAGCAAGGAAATATTGAGGTTTATTCAGAAATCAATGAAGAAGAATGCCTGATACATATCAAAGATTCAGGTATGGGGATTCCAGAAGACATACAGCATCTTTTGTTTAGAATAGAAAATAAAATCTCCCTCCCTGATACCGAAGGAAGAGAAAGCAATGGCTGGGGGCTACTCCTGAGCCAAGATTTTATCAAGAAAATAGGAGGCAAAGTTTGGCTTGAGAGCAAAGTATCTCAAGGAAGTATTGTCTCTTTTAATATCCCACTCAGACCCCAAAAGAAGCATAGCTCATAAAATATACATTCAGACAGATTGCCGAAATCAAGTTTAGCCGCATCGTAGATTTATAATCGGCTGCCTGCTCATCCAAAAGCACTCTATAAAACCACACAAAAAAGTAAAGCAATACAGGCAGCAATGCCAGCTCAAAGCAAACTGCCCACAGAAAGCCCTGATAGTGCCAAAAATAAAAAAAATAAGCAACAGACACAGCTCCAAATACAATATTAGTAAACCAAAAAGTACCCTTCACCCCCAACAACAAACTCAAAGTACGGTCTCCTCGTTTAGAATCCTCCCGATGCTGATAGACCTGTGTCATAGGATATGAGCCCAGCAGCATCACTGTGGTCAGCAAAGCAGCATACAAAACCTCCCCCGACCATAAATCACCCCACACAGCGCTTGCGCTCACCCCCCAATACACCATCCAAAAGGTAAATGCCCCTTGAAAAACGCCTATCGTGAGCCAGCTTGTTAATGGATATTTTTTTAAGCGAATCTTATCATAACTGTATGCTTTTGAGACCAACCCATACAATAATATCGCCCCTGCAAAATACACATCAATCAAAAGAGCCAAGAGTACTGCAGCCCCATCTAACAATATAGACACCCACCAAAGCTCCGCACTCACAGGAGGAGGGTTTTCTATGCCGCCAATGCTTTCTTCATCTTTGTCATAATAAGAGTTATAAGCATTGCTGGCAGGATAGACAAGCAAATGCAGCAATACAAACACCAGTAGTGATTTCCACAAAACAGGCTGAGAAGCTACTGAGAGTGCAAATAAAAAAACAGGCATTAAAAAAAAAGAAAAAGGGATTCTTAAATGTATCCAAGTGGATTTTTTCATATTTGTCTTTCTTGATTTATATCAAAGGTATATAATAAATTTTGATGCCCCATCTGCACACTACACACGTACTTTCCGTTCATAAAGTGCCTGCGCTGGTGGTGAAGCACATAGTATCCTTTTGATGCGTTTTGCTGCTGCCAAGCATAGACTTCTTGTCCGCCCATATCTAGCACCCGAATGCCAAGCTGTGCTGTGGCTTCGGCCAAATAATACGTCATTTTTAGTTGCTGCCTATCTGATACCTCCACTTCAAAAGCCAAAAGTGCTTTGATTTTTTCGTGTGATACGTGAGGGAGCATTTGCTTTGTGCTTAAGAAAGCAATGCTTTCAGGAGGCAATGTTACTTTATGAAAGCCCTCCCCTTTCTTCAGCGAAAAGCCCTCTTTTGCCTCCTCTGAGATGCTAAATATTTCTTGAAAAAAGAAAGACGGAAATAAATCTGTACTGTGTATTTTCTGGCTTTCTTTTCCTAGATTTACCAAGATAGCCCCGTTCTCCCATTTTTTTTCCCAGTACCAGCCGTACAAATCCTGAAGCTGGCCAGGCTGCCCTCCTACAAACTGTAGGTGATGTAGGCGAGGTTTTCTCCAGAATAAACGCTCTAGGAGTGTATCAGCAGAAAAAACAATGTCTTTGTTGGGTATTTTTTGATACGAGAGATACGCCAATGGCATTCCTAAAATCATATTTACCAAGAATACAAAACTTGTCAGTTCGTCTGCTGTATCAGGGCTTGTGTTTTTGAGGTGAAGCCCCAAAGACTTTGCTCTGTGCTGTGGCTGCACAAGCATAGGTTTTAGCTTCATGAGGTACTGGAAGGTCTGTAAATCTAGCTTGTCAATGATGAGGGCATAGCCATCTATATTTTTTTGCTGGCTTGCGAGCAAGTGATTCCACATCTGATAAGCTGCTTTGTCAGGCTGCTGAAAAGCTCCCCAAGCCAACAACTGGGTATCTCTAAATTCAGCCCTCAACTGCCCAATCATCACATCAAATGTACTGACAAACTCTGGAAGCAAAGACAACTGCCACTCCTCCGAAGCCTCTGCTGCTCCTGCTGCACTTAGCTCCCAATGGCTAATGGGCAAATCTTGGTAGCGTTTCCATTGCAATGGGGCATCCCTCCAGACCTGACTAAAGACAGGGTAAATAACCAGCAGTGATTGGTTTTGCTCCATCAAGTCTGCCCTCAATCTATGCAATGATTTGGCAGACATGCGCTCCAAATCCTCCCAGGCTACTGCCAACACAGGCACAGGATATTCTTGGGGGCTATCTGGGTCTGAAGAAGGAAAGGACATGAACCTTGCCCACTTTGCAAAATCAACGAACAAGGGCAACACCTTCACCTTGATTTTAAATGACTGATACTCACCCGACTGAATAAACAAAAAAGCCAAGCCTACAAACAAAAGTAGAATCCGATAAAATAAAGTATCCATAGGCTTATCAATGTTTTTTTGAAACTTGGCTCATTAGCCCACCATCACGTGTGCTGCTGGATACTGATAAGAATTACTAAGTACTTTTTTGCTCAGTGCAAGTGCCAGTGTCAGTGTGCCTACACGCCCGACATACATGGTTACAATCAAAATGGCTTGGCTATATTCATTCAGTGCACCCGTGATGCCTGTGCTCAGCCCTACGGTAGCAAAAGCAGAAATCAGCTCAAAAAACAGCTCACGAATATCTACATTGGGCTGCACAATGGAGAGTACAAAAATACAAATTGTATTGTAAGTGATGGCAAAAGCCACAATAGAAAATGCACGGTTGATGGTATCATTGGCAATAGAGCGATTGCCCAACTCTACAGTTTTCTTGCCTCTAATGCTTGCAAGAGCAGACACTGCCAGTAATAAGAAAGTAGAGGTCTTGATGCCGCCACCCGTAGAGCCAGAGGCTGCCCCTACAAACATTAGGAATAAAAATAAAATGTAGGTAGGCTGTGACATGTCTCTAATAGCAAGGCTGACTGTGTTAAAGCCTGCCGTACGTGTAGTAACGGATTGAAAGAAAGAAATAACGATGGACTCATAGGTGGTCTTTCCTTTGAGCCAAAAATCATTGTCTTGCTCTAAAAAGAAAAGAAGTACTGTGCCACCCACCACAAATAAGATGGTCATATTGACAGAGATTTTTGTACCCATAGACCATCCTTTCCAAGGCATTTTGACACGTTCTCTCATTTTTCGGGGTGAGAAAACATCTTGAATCGTAGTGAAGCCTAGGCTTCCAAATATAATCACAAATGCCAGCACCAAGTGTGCTACATAGCTAGTGTCTACACCAGCCTCTGCCAGCCCATTCGGAAAAAGACTAAACCCCGCATTACAAAAAGCTGATACAGAATGAAATATAGAATAGTATATTTTATTCGTAAGCGTGTTTGAAACCCTTGAGCTTTCTAAGACTTCCTCTTCTGGTGGAGGCAAAGGATATTGCTCAGAGCCTGCCATAAGCACTTCTATGGCTTGGTCTGCATCTTCTGCAGATACGAGTTCTTCTTCATTCACATCGCCTTGCTCCTCTAAATCTATGGTGCCATCAGTGTATGTTACGAGGCCTTTTTGCTGTGCACCTACATTCAGTGTATCTTCTGAACGCTCTTTAATTTCTGCTGCAAGCATCTCTACACGGTCAGGGTCTATCCTGACAGGTGTGGTAAAGTTTACATTCTCTCCCCAGGAAAAAAACAAGGCAATCGCTCCGATAAATTCTATCCCAAAGGTCAGTAGGACAACCTGCTGCAAGGTCTTGCGGGCAGAAGATAAATTTTCAGTACTCAATACATCCTGAATGATGGCTTGCTGCTTCATTCCTACTCCTTGACTTAAGAAAGTAGCAAAAAAAGTAGCAAAAGACACAATCCCGATGCCACCGAGCTGAAGCAAAAATAAAATCACTAACTGCCCCTTAAGCGTAAAATAAGAAGAAACCGTAACAGTGCTCAGCCCCGTAACGCAAGAAGCACTTGTAGATATAAACAATGCCCCCAAGAAGGGCATCCCTCCTGGTTCTGTGGTCATTGCTGGCATCATCAATAAAAATGTGCCTATCAGAATCAATAAAATAAAACTTGCAATGAAGGTAGTAGCTGGTTTGATTTTAATGGCTGCCAATAACTGGCTTGCCCTTGCAAAGCCTATCATCGTGAGTGTGATAATATACAAAGCCACAAAAGACTCATAAAAAAGCCTAAAATCAGACAAGCCTAAAAGCAAAAATACATAGTATGAAATATCAACCCCTAGTAGCGAAAAAAAGCCTATAAACAAAGAGAAACCTACTAAAAAGCCCTCGAGTATTTTCTCCCGAATATACTCTGGACGATTTTGGGCATATACCAGACGTACAAAATAATCTAAGATAAAAATCACAATCAGCACCTCGAGCCACCCAAACACACGGCTAATTTCATCACTTTCTAAATCAAAACCCAAAGAGTAAATCAAAGCCCCCAATGCAACAAACAAGGTAATTGTGTTGGTTATTTTAAGGATACCATAAATCCGCTCTCTACTGTTGTAGATAATCTCATTGATTCTTTCTATGGTTCTCTGACGATTTATCATTTGAAAAGCTGATTAGTGATTGCTTCTTTTAATAATTTTTCTTTTTGGATAGGCACTACGCCCAGATACTCACAAACCAAGCCACCTGCTAGGTTTGCCAAGCCAGCCAACTGTATTGGAGGCAAGGCAAGTGCCAAACTTAAGGCAGCCACACTAATTACAGTATCTCCTGCCCCTGATACATCTGCAATACTTCTCAAATGTGCAGGAAGACGTATTTTTTCTTCACTGGCATCCAAATATACACCTAATTCAGAGAGAGTAATGAATGCCTGCTCTAATTTTAATTTTTTCTTCAGCATGCCCACAGCTTCAGCAAGCTGTGCCTCATTGCTGGGGTCTAACTCTATTTTGAGTCCTTCTCTGAGTTCTTTTAGATTGGGTTTAAAAAAAGTAGCCCCTTGATAAGCAAAGAAATTGTCTTTTTTAGGATCTACCACAGTGGGTATGTTCTGCTCTTGAGCCGCTTGGATGATTTTCTGAATAATCTCAGCACCTAGCACGCCTTTATCATAATCTTCAAAAATGAGAACATCTACTTTGGGCAACTGTTTGAGCACAAAGCCAAGCAGGAGCGCTCTGTCATCAGCATCAAGTGGATTTGTGAGTTCAGAATCTACCCTCAGAATATGCTGATGCCCCGCCAAGATTCTATGCTTGATGGTGGTAATTCTTTTTTCACTTGGCAAGATTCCTTCCACAGAAAGCCCTTCTGCCTCCATCAGTTTACGCAAAGCGAGGGCATCCTCGTCTTGCCCCACCACGGCACACAAAATGGGAGTCGCTCCCATCGCCTTGACATTGAGGGCTACATTGGCAGCACCTCCGAGGCGTTTTTCTCTTTTTCTGACATTGACTACAGGCACAGGGGCTTCGGGTGATATCCGCTTGACATCTCCCCAGAGGTAAGAGTCTATCATTACATCTCCTATAATCAAGACCCTGAGATGGTTAAAATCTTCAAAAATCTGCTCAATAGTTTTTTGACTCATTGCATATATCAGATTATCCTCTTAGTATCTATCACCAAAGAGGATAATCATTTAGAATGGTAGTTATTTTAATTTGGCAAGGCTGTTTTTGATGCGTTTCATGGCTTCTGTCAGCTCCTCGTCAGAGGCAGCATAAGAGATACGAATACACTCAGGCGCACCAAAAGCCGAGCCAGGCACCAAAGCCACATGTGCATCACTGAGTAAGTAAAGGCATAAATCATCCGAATCTTGAATACTCTGTGTGCCATCGCTTTTGCCATAATAATGGCTTACATCAGGGAAAAGATAAAAAGCGCCTTGTGGCATATAAGTCTTGACTCCTTCTATTTCTTTGCAAAGCCCCAAGACCAAATCACGGCGGCGTTGATAGGCTTTTTTCATCTCAAAAGTAGGGGTCAAGTCACCGCTGATAGCCGTGTAAGCTGCTTTCTGGGCTATAGAGCAAGTACCCGAAGTAATCTGCCCTTGTATCTTATCACAGGCTTTTGCCATCCACTCAGGGCCTGCCATATAGCCTACACGCCAGCCTGTCATTGCAAATCCTTTTGAAAAACCATTGATTGTAATGACCCTATCACGGATGGCATCTACAGCTCCTATGCTAAAATAATCATCTTCAAAAGTGATGTATTCATAAATCTCATCTGCTACGACAAACACATGCTCGTGGCGTGCCACTACCTCTGCGAATGCCTCCAGCTCTGTACGGCTATACACAGTGCCTGTAGGATTGCTTGGAGAAGAATACAAGATTGCCTTTGTACGGGGGGTGATGGCTGCCTCTATCTGCTCAGGTGTTACTTTAAAATCATTGACGATGTCCCCTGTTACCAGCACTGCTGTTCCTTCTGCCAGTTTTACGATTTCACTGTATGATACCCAATAAGGTGCCAAAATCACCACCTCATCACCAGGGTTCAGCAATGCCATAAACACATTGGCCAGTGATTGTTTTGCACCTGTGGAGACCACAATGTTCTTGGCCTCCCAGTGTAGGTCATTGTCTCTTTTGAGTTTATTTGCAATGGCTTCACGCAAATCAAGATTTCCAGGCACAGCCGTATAAAAGGTATGCCCATCATCAATGGCTTGTTTTGCAGCTGCTTTGATATGATCGGGTGTTTGAAAATCAGGCTCGCCAAGGCTCAACTTAATAATGGGCTTGCCTTGTGCGGTAAGTTCACGGGCTTTTTGTGCCATGGCAATGGTTTGAGAGATGGCCATTTGGTTTACTCTCTCTGATAAGTGGAGGGTTGCTTGTTCTTTGCTCATTTTGATATTGAAATAAAATCCTTTTCGCAAAGTAAAAGATTTCCTATCAAATTACGTAAAAATATGCAGTGATTTTAAGGGGGAATCTCTCAAAAGAGAATCTTCTATAAAATTTGTACTATTTTATTGATTTTAATAGGAATGATAGCCATTATTTTCTTTTTTTGTGTTCCAACAATTAAATATACATAACTATGATGATTAGCAATGATAAAGTAGTTTTCTATGAAAACTTCCTAAAGAGCACAGTAAGCAAGTCCCTCAATAAGCTACAGGCGCACAGCAAAGGGCTGTGGGGCAAGATGAATGCTCAAGACATGGTTGAGCACTTAGAAATGGCCGTAACCTTGACTACCATTCTCAAAAACTCACCTATGCAAGCCCCTACCCCACTTCAAGAGAAATCCAGAACTGGACTTATTTATGGAGATGAAGAAATGCCAAGAAATGTCCAAAACCCTGCTTTTAGATATGGTTTGCCTCCACATAAGTATCCTGATTTGGAGACGGCCCGTGAGAAACTGCTAGAAAAAATAGCCATGTTTTTTGAGAATTATAAAGACAAGCCCGATTTTCATTCTTGGACTATGTTTGCTGGAGATTTGAATTATGCCGAAAATTTAGCCTTTCACTACAAGCATTTTAAACACCATTTATCACAGTTTGATTTGCTTTAAATTAATAAGTGGCGACACAAAACAAAAAAAGCGGCCTCTAAGAAGTCGCTTTTTTTAAAAAATATGTGGGACCTGAGGGATTCGAACCCCCGACCCTCTCGGTGTAAACGAGATGCTCTGAACCAGCTGAGCTAAGATCCCGATGTATATTTTTGTAAAGCAAAAATTAAAAGAAGTGGGACCTGAGGGATTCGAACCCCCGACCCTCTCGGTGTAAACGAGATGCTCTGAACCAGCTGAGCTAAGATCCCTTTAATTTTTGGCTTATTCCATTTCTCTTCCAGAATTGGATTGCAAATGTAGGATGTTTCGGGTAAGTTTCCAACATTTGCCCAGATATTTTTTTTATTTTTTTTTGGGCTACAAAAAAATGTCTGTTAGCCTTTTTTGGAAGTGAGGCTTTTTTGTGTGCAAAGTCGCTTTGTCTCTGTGATTCGGAGAGGATGCACAGGCGTGTCTATGACCTGTTCTTCTGCCCCCAAGAGTGCATCTAAATCTGTGGTGCTGTAGGGCTGTATAAGGTTTCCCTCTATGCTCCATTCTTTAAGTTGATTGTCTTCTTCGCTTCGGAGTATTTCCACAAAATCTTGCAGCATTTCTGCCTCTGTGCGGTCTTGCTTGACTTCTCTATTGGGCTCATATTCTGAAAAGGGGAACAATATAGAAATCTGTGAGGGATAGTGATATGTAAGGTAAGGCAACATAAAAAAACAGACTGCACTGAGGCAGCAAAGCTGGATGCTGATGTCAAAATTTTTGGCTATTTTCATGGCTATTAAGATTAATGATGATGTCTATCTGCTATGGAACACTGTCAAGAGATTTAATTTTCTTGACCAACTTCTATGAATATAAAACTGAAATTCAAGTGTTTTTCGTAGATATTCTCTCGATAGTCCTTTGCTTTTATATTTAGTCGCCTTGATGCCCTTAAAATTGGGTAAAAAAAATGATATTTACAAATAATTACCCATTTTTAATAGTGCCCAAAGCCGAAGACTTCTTCTACATTCTTATAAATACACTTGTTGGCTTAAAGACATTTTTTATACATAAAGGGTTGCAAATAAGTACCTCTGCTAAAATAGTTTGTATTATTGTTTAGTTATAAGCAGTTGAAAATCAGCATATTGAGTGATTATCCATTTACTTAGCTTGTCTTATTTTTTACTTTGATTGTAAGTTTTGAAAAGAAGATTCTGGCAAAATGCCCTGATAGCTCTGCCAAAAAGGTGAAAAATGATTGAAAATTATCTTTTTGAGCAGGCAATGCGTTATATTGGATGTTTATTTATCTTGAAAATCATACTGCTGCCTATTTTTGTAAGACAGTGCATTGAAAAGTGCAGCCATATATGCTGCTCGAAAGTATTCACAAAACCCTGTTTCAATGGTTTTTTAAGAAAAATACGTGGCATCCAGGTTGCCCTCAAAATCCGCCTCAAAAAAATATACGCATTTTGTAAAAGCCTACTATGTAGTATTCCATAAAACTGAATAAACTCTAGCATGATACGTTCTTTTATTTTTGTTTTCTTGGTGTTGGGTCTGCTTTTTACACTGATTGCCCCTGAATTAATCCAATTCGCTGACATTCAAAAAACACTGTTGGGCAGCACAGTGCAAGAAAAAACCTCTTGTGATTCGCTTCCTAGTTCAGCTGCTTATCAGCAGGCTTGGTATGATTTATCACAGGAGCAAGCGTTTGAGGTCAATGTGTCTGTAACGGGTGAAAACCTCTGTGAATCTACAAGCTACAGAGATGCTCTAGAGATTTCTACTTGGAAAGATGATTATGATTACTGGAGGCAGGTGTATGTCTCTCTGATACAATTTGACAAGCCCAAGATGCAAGCCATTTTCCGACAGTTTGCAAAGCTACGCACAGAAAAAAAACTGGGCTACGCCGAGTTTGCTGAAGCCGTCATTACATTTACCCAAAATATCCCTTATGTCTTGGTCTTGAATAAATCGGCCAAAGAAGCTCTAGAAGATGGTGAATTTTATAGAAACTATATCGAGATAGAGCAAAGACCTTATATAGAAAATGTAAAACATGGCATACACTCTCCTATTGAGTTTTTGCATACCCAAAAAGGAGATTGTGATACACGCACCATCTTTGCCTACAGCGTGCTGAGCTACTTTGGCTATGATGTGGTCATCGTCAATACTGCTGCACATTCTATGCTGGGCATCAACCTGCCAGGGCATGGCTCGAGCATCACCCACCATGGCAAAAAATACTACCTATGGGAGGTAACACAGCCTGGCTGGATACTGGGCATGGTAAGCCCCGAACACCAGCAAAACCAACACATCTGTGTGCCTAGCCTCCACGAACATTGAAGTGCTTGAGAATGAAAGAATGATACACAAAAAAATGTTAAATATCTGATAATGAGCAATCATTCAGCGCCTCTTCGGGTTTTGTGTCTGAGTTTGTAAATATCCAAAAATGACTATGAAAAAAATATCACTGCTCTTATTTTTTGTCTTTCAAGTATATGCCCTCTCTGCCCAAGAGATAAAACTGGTCAAAATAGACCAAGTGCTGGCAGAGATGAACAAAAACGATGATACTACCCGTGTGCTCAATCTCTGGGCTACTTGGTGTGCCCCTTGTGTGCATGAGCTCCCTTTCTTTGAAGAAGTCTATCAAGAAACTCATCAAAACCAAAAAATCAAAATCATCCTTTTGGCAGTAGAAGATTACGAAAACAAGGTAAAAAAACTGGTTCAAAATAAAAATATCCGTGCAACAGTCTGGCTGCTCGATGAAAAATATGCCAACGAATGGATTTCAAAAATAGAAGAAGATTGGGGAGGCGAGATACCTGTTACAAAAATCCAAAACAATGCAAATGCTGAAACTATTTTTCATTCTGGCGAACTCAAAAAAGAAGAATTACAGATGCTTATCCAAAAGATTTCTAAATAAATAAACCCTCAATTCATTTTAATACAAATTACAAAACAATGAAAAAACAACTCATTTTCTCACTTGCACTACTGACAGGTCTCGTATTTTTACTGAGCAATACTTACAAAACGGAAGGCTATAAAGTGGGCGATGTGGCCACTGACTTCAAACTCAAAAACATAGACGGAAGTATGGTTTCTATGGCAGATTACAAAGATGCCAAAGGATTCATAGTCATATTTAGCTGTAATCACTGCCCCTTTGTAATAGCCAGTGAAGACCGAATAGTGGCGCTAGACAAAAAATTCAGCCCTAAGGGATATCCTGTCATTGCTATCAACTCTAATGATATAGTTGCTTACCCTGATGACTCCTTTGAAAACATGAAAGTGCGTGCCAAAGAGAAAGGCTTTACTTTCCCTTATTTGGTGGATGAGACACAAGAAATAGCCAAAAAATATGGTGCTACCAAAACGCCCGATGTCTTTATCCTAAAAAAAGAAAAAGTCAATGGTGTAGAAAAACTCATCGTCAAATATACGGGCTCTATCGACAACAGTGTCAGAGATGAAACTGCCGTTACAGAGACGTATGCCGCAGATGCCATCAATGCACTCTTGAAAGGCAAAAAAGTGCCTTTAGAAGCTACCAAATCTATTGGCTGCTCTATCAAATGGAAAGAGTAAACTGATTTTAGTGTGTATTTCTCTAAAGGAAAGAGTCGTTTGGGCATTGCTCAATCGGCTCTTTCCCTTTTTTGTGGGGGTTAGGCTTCTTTTTTCAATGTCTTCTTGTAGGTTTCAAGGCAACGCTCACGGGCAAATTTATGCTCTACCATGGGTTTGTAATGCATCTCCTGAAACTCAGGCACCCACTTGCGGATATATCTCAGCTCGGGGTCAAACTTTTTGGTCTGTGATTCGGGGTTAAAAATTCTAAAATACGGAGCAGCATCCGTACCCGAACCTGCCGCCCATTGCCAGCCACCATTGTTAGAAGAAAGCTCATAATCTAAGAGTTTTTTGGCAAAATAAGCCTCTCCCCATCTCCAGTCTATCAGCAGGTGCTTGGTCAGAAAACTTGCCACTATCATCCGCACACGGTTGTGCATAAAGCCTGTGGCGTTGAGCTCTCGCATGCCTGCATCCACTATCGGATAGCCTGTCTTTCCTTTGCACCATTTCTCAAAATCATCTGTATCATTTCGCCAGTTTATTTGGTCATATTCTCTTCGGTAAGATTCTTTGACCACGTGCGGAAAGTTGTCCAGAATCATCATATAAAAATCTCTCCAGATAAGTTCATTGAGCCAAGTACCATTCAGTTTGGAGGCTTTGCGTGCCATTTCACGGATGCTCACCGTACCAAAACGCAAATGCACACTCAGGCGGGTTGTGCCTTTTTTGGCTGGGAAATTTCTCTGTTGGTCATATACTTTTACGATTTCTTCTGGAAAATCATTGCTCGGAAACGCCATGCCCACAGACTCGAAGCCCATTTCTGACAGAGAAATCATAGTGCCAAGATTCAGCGAAGCAAGCATCTGCTCATCAGCATTTGCCAAGCCAGAAAGATGCTCCTCACTGGGGCATTCAGGCAGTCCTTCTTCTTCAAATCTGGCCTTCCACTTTTTAGAATAAGGCGTGAAGACACTATAAACCGTCTCTTGATTGCTTAATATTTCCTGACGCTCAAAGATACACTGGTCTTTAAAGGTATGAAACTCAATCTGTTTATTTTGCAGCAAATCCCCCACTTCCTTGTCTCTTTGTTTGGCATAGGGTTCATAATCGTGGTTGGTATAAACTGCCGCTACTGGCAGGGTCTCGGTCAATGTCCGAAAAATATCCAGCGGCTTTCCATATCTGACGAGTATATCTTTTTGAAGCCCTTGTAGCTGCTCTTTGAGTGCCTCGATGGTCTGATGTATAAACTCCACCCTTCGGTCTTTTCGGTCTTCTAAATCTTCCAGAATATCTTGGTCAAAAATAAACAGTGGAAGTACGTTTGAGTGGTTTTTGAGTGCATAAAAAAGCCCTGTATTGTCGTGAAGGCGTAAATCTCTTCGAAACCAAAAAATAGAAACTGTATCGGATTGTGGCATAAGTAAATGTAGTAATTATCAAGTTTTTACACAAAAAATAGTGTGCTGTAAATGTATTCAGACACATCTGTAGCATTTAATGATTTATTAAAAAACCAAACCCATAACTGCCAGAGATAGTTTAAACTACCTTTTCTGAGAAGCCACTCCTTACTCCAAAATGGGCAATCATTTGATAAAACACTAAAAAAAATTGTCCTCTGAAAAAAACGCCTTAAGTTTGCAGGCAAATTAAGGAACAATATCTTTGCACTATGGCAAAAAAAGAAAAAAATACTCCAGAGAATATTCAATTTCAAAAAATCATCTCTCACGCAAAAGAGTATGGTTTTGTATTCCCATCTAGTGAGGTCTATGACGGGCTTCAGGCAGTTTATGACTATGGGCAGAATGGCGTACAGCTCAAAAACAACCTCAAGCAAATCTGGTGGAAGGCAATGACCCAGCTTCACGAGAACGTAGTAGGCATTGATGCAGCCATCTTTATGCACCCCACAGTCTGGAAGGCATCGGGGCATGTGGATAGCTTCAATGACCCGATGATAGACAACAAAGACTCTAAAAAACGCTACCGTGCAGATGTCTTGGTAGAAAACAGGGCCGCCGAATATGCCAAAAATGGAGAAAATGACCGTTCGGAGGCTTTGCTACAGAAGCTAGGAAAACTCCAAGAAGAAGAAAACTTAGACGGTATTAGAGACCTCATCATTGAAGAAAACATCGTCTGTGCCGTCTCAGAAACGGCCAACTGGACAGAAGTACGTCAGTTTAACTTGATGTTTGCCACAGAGATAGGCTCAGTTTCTGATGATGCCAGCAAGGTCTATCTTCGCCCTGAGACTGCCCAAGGGATTTTTGTAAACTTCCTCAATGTGCAGCAGACAGGACGTATGAAAGTGCCTTTTGGAATAGCTCAAATTGGAAAAGCATTTAGAAACGAGATAGTAGCAAGGCAGTTTATCTTCCGTATGCGTGAGTTTGAGCAAATGGAAATGCAGTATTTTGTCCGCCCTGGCGAAGAAAAAGAAAGCTACGACTACTGGAAAGCCACTCGAATCAAATTTTTGGAAGCCCTCGGAATCCCCGCCGATAAGCTCCGCTTCCATGACCATATCAAGCTGGCACACTATGCCAATGCAGCCGCAGACATAGAGTTTGAATTTCCTTTTGGTTGGAAAGAGCTCGAGGGAATCCACTCACGCACTGATTTTGACCTCACCAAGCACCAAGAATTTTCTAAAAAGAAAATGCAATACTTTGATGAGGAAGTAGAAGACAAAGACAAAAAACGATACATTCCTTATGTGGTAGAAACCTCAATAGGTGCTGACCGCTTGTTTTTGGCGATTCTCTGCCAAGCCTACACCGAAGATACTGGAGTAGATGCCAAAGGGCAAGAAAAAACGCGCCTCTATCTCAGGTTACACCCTGTTCTTGCTCCTACCAAAGTGGCAGTGTTTCCTTTGGTCAAAAAAGACGGATTGCCAGAGAAAGCCAAGGAAGTTTTTGAGCTTCTAAGGTATGATTTTGAAACGGTTTATGAAGACAGAGGTGCGATTGGTAAAAACTATACCCGCCAAGATTTGGTAGGAACGCCCTTTTGCATCACAGTCGACCACCAAACCCTCGAGGACAATACCGTAACCTTGCGTCATCGGGATAGCACAGAGCAAGAAAGACTCAATATCTCTGACTTGCGCGTCAAAATCGGTGAAGCCGTTTCACTTAAAAATATATTCAAAGCACTCCGATAAATATTTTTAATCTGTGAGATAAGCCGTGAGCCTTTAAGTTGAAAGAAACTTAAAGGCTCTTTTTATAAGCTCAAGATACTTTATCGCTACAGTTCCATCAAAATCCCAAGCTATGAAATCTGAAGAGTGATGTAAAAAGCCTGTAAGAAAATCAATTACTTATTTTCATCTATATATAGATTATTTTTATCTTGCAAATGTAACTGTTTATCGAAAAAAAATATTTTCGGTTCACTTATTGGTAAATATTTGTATTTAAAGACGACACCTCTTTGCATTTATAGTATAAGGATTCCTTTTTGTGCTGTACTAACGCCTCATTTATATTAATCAATCTATCAAATAAATACATATCTTTATGTCTCGATCTATTCAGTCAATCTTGACGTTCTTATTTATGCATTTTTGTGCTCTTCAAATCAACGCACAAACCACTACTTGGACTGGCACAACGAGCAATGATTGGAACCTGGCCAGCAACTGGGATAACGGAATCCCTACGGCGACTTATGATGTCGTGATTCCTGCTGTGTTTCTTCATCCTCAGATTAACAGTGTAGTTTCTATCCAAAGCCTTATGCTTCAGGCTGGCTCAAGTCTCGATATTTTAGGAGGCAGTCTGACCGTGAATACTACAAGCTCTAATCAGGGAACAATCACAGTAAGTGGTGGGACCTGGACTAACCAAGGAAATATTCAAAACAATGGTACTATCCAAATAGGGGTAAACAGAGCCCTTAGTCTTGCAGCAAATCTAATCAATAATGGAACACTCTCAGCAGCCAACCCAAGTCTGTTTGAGTTAAATAGCACTGGCGTACAGAGCATCTCAGGCACAGGCACAAGCAACTTATCTCAGCTCAACAAAAATCAAGGGCAACTTAACCTTGAACAAGATATTAGTATTGGTCAAGATTTTATTATTCCTGCTTTGCTGACCTTAAATCTTGGCCTAGGGCATAATATAAGTCTGAACCAAAATCTGAGTGTTTTGGGAACATTCAATGCCGCCAATGCTATACTGACCTTAGAAGGTGCAAATAACCAAACTTTACAGGGCAATGGTGCAATCAATCTAGGGCAGTTTATCCTCGACAAAACCACGGGTATCATCAGCTTAGATGCAAGTATTGGTCTTATCCAAGATTTTATTGTTCCTGTAGGAGTAGAAGTAGTTTTATCTGCCAATCGAACCCTAAGTTTAGCCAATCAAATCATCATCAATGGCACATTTACCGACACAGCCACCAACACTACTGTAAACTTCAACGGCACGAGTGCCATCAGCCTAGCTGCAGGAAGTTTGGCTGATTTTCAGAACTTGCAAGTCAGCAAAACAGGGGCAGGAAGTCTGATGATTGCCCAGAATATCACTGTCAGTGGGAATCTTTTGATAAACTCAGGAACTTTCAATATTGGAACAGGATTTACAGTAAATCTAGCTGGTAACTTCACCAACAATGGCAATAATTTTATAGCCAATACGGGAAGTATCGTAAATTTGATAGGTGCAACTGACCAAAACCTAAGCGGAACAGGGCAGGTAAGGTTTGACCAACTGCAAGTAAGCAAAACTGCAGGTACGCTCTTCATTGACCGTAACCCTATTGAAGTGATGCAAGATTTTACAATTCCTGCGGGAGTCTCTTTTAGAGTTAGTCCAGGTCAAAATTTTGATATTTTTAATGACTTTATCAATGAAGGCACTGTGTTGCCAAATGATGGAGGAGTAAGATTCAGAGGCTCTGGTGATGCCGAACTGAGAGGAAATGGAACAATGACCTTTAGGGATTTAATGTCTCGCAAAACGGATGGAGGCAGCCTAAGTATCAAAGTACCAGTCAATGTGGCATCTTGGCTCATCATAGATGCCAATGCACAGCTCAGCCTCGAGGCGGATATCACCGTGGGGGCAGCTGGCAGTATTGCTAGGCTGCAAAACAATGGTACTTTTACTGATAATGGCTTCAAAGTAATCGTAGAAGGAGGAGGAGATTACAACATTCAGGGGAATACACAAACTACTTTTACAAACATAGAAATCATTAAGACAAACGGAAGGCTTGTATTTCAACAAGGTGCTACTCTCCTAGAAAATTTTCTCTTGCCCCCAAACGTAACGCTCACCATAAACCCTGACATAGAACTCAGATTGGCAAAAGACCTCACCGTAAACGGAACCATAGACCCTAACCAAGCCAATAGCAGGATTTGGTTTGTTGGAAATACAGATGCCCAAATCAATGGTAACACAAACCCTATCACATTTAGAAGTATCAGCGTGGCCAAGACAGCAGGCAATACCCTCACCCTCAATGCCAACACACAGTATGCCTATCAAATCTACGTAGAAGCAGGCAATACGCTCAGGCTCAATGATGGATTCACTACCTTGGTCCAGAATGACAGTGATACCTTTATCTTTGGGACGCTCTCTCTTGGTAATAACACAGCCATGAACTACGACAATGGCAATACTGAGCTAAGAATAGAAAACACGGGCAGACTTATCAATGACATCAACAGCATCAATACCATCCAAGCACGCCTAAGGATAAGAAATGGAGGAGGCGTCTGCACTATCAATAACGGAAGCAGGCTCACAGCCACAGGTACTTTTTTAAATGTAGAGTGGAATGGCGCTACACTCAACATTCATCCCAATGCGACACTGCTTATTTACAGAGATTTACAACTCAACAATGCTGCAATCTTTAATATGGATAACACGGCCTTCATAGAGTTTGGAGGAAATCAAAACTCAGACATAGAGGGAGGCGGAAACCTACTGACGATTCCTAACCTAAGAATCAATAAAACAGGCGACCAAGTGGATTTAAGACGTGATGTCAGAATTACAGGATACCTTGATTTGGTGAGTAGGCATATCAACTCAAGCGACAATGACATACTCATCTTCGCAGAAGGAGCTACACACAGCGGAGGCTCGCAAGCCAGTTACATTAATGGCCCTGCACGCAAAATCGGTAATACAAGTTTTATATTTCCACTAGGAAAAAATAACCGCTTCGGAAAGCTAGGCATTGCCATCAATACAGCAGGAGCAAACACAGATTACTTTGAGGTAGAATATTTTGGAACTTTCTTCGGAAATACTTCCATCACTGCACCCATCACAGACATCAGTGACAGAGATTTCTGGCAATTAGAACGCTCAGGAACGAGCCAAGTAACCGTAGTGCTTTATTGGCAAGATCTTATCTCTGGAGGTTTGGGTCCTATCGGCATCACCAACAGTGATTTACGAGTAGCCCAATGGAACGATGTGAGCCTGTCTTGGGAAAACAGAGGAAATACAACTGCCACCATTACCGATTTTATAGAAAGCAATCCGAATCAAGACAGCTTTACAGACCAAAAATTCTGGACTCTTGGCTACAGCAGTGGAGATAACCCTAACTGGGGAGCAAGCACTTGGATAGGCAGTATAAGTTCAGATTGGGATAACCCCAATAACTGGGAACCCGCAATAGTACCCGATGAAACCATCACGGCTGTCATCATAGGTGATAGGCTGCCAGAAGGAAAATTTAACCCCATAAAAAATACTGGAGGAGGAATCGCCAAAGCCAAGGCATTGCTCATCCCAAGGGGTATCTTCCCGACTAGCCTACCCACTACCGAAAAGGCACTCTTGACCATCAGCAATAACACTACTTTGCAAGTAGGAGATGGCACTGCAGGCTCGGGCCTGATAGAATGTTATGGAGATATCCTGAATCAAGGAACCCTCTCCAACACATCCGATTTTTACATTTACGAAGATGCACTCATTACACAGCAAGACAGTATCTCGATAGGGGGAAGACTACTTATGTATGATACGGGAATCTTAAACACAGGCAGTACATCCTTTCTCAATATAGCTGCGCAATTACTGACCTATGATGGTGCCAGAATCAACCACCAAGGAAGCCTACAAATAGGATTAAATATGGAACTCCGCAATAACTCTACCATCCATAACCTAAACAACGGAGAAATTACTGTAGGACAAAGAACTTATCTAAGAGATGCAAGCTCGTTTATCAATGATAACCTGCTGAATACCAATCGACAATTAGATATATACAACGATGCAGTATTGACCAATAATGCCCTTATTAATACAGGGATACAGGCAGGGCAAGCAGGCACCTTCGAGATGAGAAACAATGCTCGGCTCAACAACGGCCTCGGAGCAAGCATCATAATTAATCCAGGTAGCTCTTTTTTCTTACGTAATTCTACCACTATCAATAATGAAGGCACACTCACTAGCGGAAGACAGTTTGAGATAAGAGATGCAGGTGTAACAGTTACCAATAACGGACTCATCAGATGGAGACAAGATTTTATGAACAATGGCACATTCGCTGGCACAGGCACAATGGAGGTCTATGAAAACGCCAACAATACACGCATCTACGGCACATCTACGCCCTTTATCACGCATAATCTCATCATTAACCGCACAGGGGGAAGAGTCATCCAAGAGAGAAGCTGCACTTGGACCAACTCCGTAACCGTCCCAGCAAATGTAACTTATGAAATACAGGCAGGCTTGTATGATACTGAAATACAAGGAAACTTCACCATCAATGGCACATTTGATTTGCAGGGAGATGCTGCCATCGCTATTTCAGAAGATTTTATCAATAACGGAACTGTATTGGCAGGAACAGAAAGCACAGTTACCATGCAAGGAAACACAAATGGTGCTATCCAAAGCACAAGCCCTCTGACTCTCCATCACCTCATCCATCAAAAAACCGCAGGCAATACACAAATCGCCCCTAGCATTACACTCAATGGAGATTTGAGTAATCTGTCAGGAGAGTTGGTATTTGTGGCAGGTGCTCATGCAGACCTGAAGGGCAACCTTATCAACAATGACATCCTTGGCTTTCATACAAGCAATTCTTTTACTTTCTCAGGAAATACAGACAGCAATGTCTCGGGGACAGGAGAGGTGATTTTTACACAACTCAACATCAACAAAAGCACAGGAAATCGAGTAATGCTTTCTCGAGCTGTGGAAGTGTCTCAAAGCCTCACACTTACAAATGGCATTATAAATACCAGCACTGCGAATTTGCTTATTTTGCAGGAAAATACTACCTCTACAGAAGGCAGTCATCAAAGCTACATCAATGGCCCTCTCCGCAAATATGTCAATGGCTCAAACTTTGTCTTCCCTACGGGCAAAAACGGACGATGGGCAAGAATCGCACTTACTGACTTGGCGAATACCAGCTCAGGAGATTATTTTACTGCCAATTACTTCCCTTTTAAGTTTGGAGACCCTACTGCCATAGACCTTGACAGGGCAAGCGGACTAGAACACTGGACACTGGACAGAAGCACGGCTGCCACTACCGAAGCAAAAGTAACCCTTTATTGGGAAGACGGTAATTTTAGTGATATTGTAGATGTGAGCATTGTAGATTTAAGGGTAGCACATTACAGCAATACCCCCTCCGCTGGCTGGTATGACCGTGGTGGCGTCGTCACAGGCACAGTAGCACAAGGAAACATTACCACAGATTCAAGGCAAAATGATTTTAGCCCTTGGACATTTGGCTCTACCAACGGAGTCAATCCGCTGCCCATTCATCTTCTTGAATTTAAAGCACAATCCAATGATAATCAGACTGTGATGCTAAAATGGAGTACTGCCTCAGAACAGAATGTAAGCCACTTTGAGATAGAAAGAAGCCAAGACGGACAAAACTTTCAGCGCATCCTTGCTCAAGATGCCGCAGGCAACAGCAACACCCGAAAGGACTATGCTGCCCTAGACAACCAACCCCTGGCAGGAATGAATTATTACAGGCTCAAATCTGTAGATAATGATGGAAGCACGAGTTACTCTTTGGTAGAAACTGTTAGATTTGAAGAAGGAGTGTTTGAGATTACCAATCTTTACCCCAACCCTGTGCTGAGAGAGAGTACACTTGAAATGACATTGCCCCAAAATACACTTTACCAAATAGTTGTGTATGATTTGCGGGGTAAGCAGGTTTATCTTAGCGAAACCCAAAGTGCCTCAGCACCTTTTGTTCAGAAACGCCTTGATTTTGGACACCTAAAGGCAGGAACTTACATTCTGAAAGTCATTGGGCATCAAAGAAGCCTTACGCATCGTCTTGTGAAAATTGACTAGGTCAGATAAAGAGTTGAAGCAAAAGGAACACTCAAGGGTATTCTCTCTCGAGTGCTCCTATTGCTTTTTTTGATACTTAGAGAATATTAAAGACCAAAATAAGCCAAAGAAACGCCCATCTTCGTGCCTACTTCTACTTGCTCATATCCATTGGGTTCGTTGTTGTGATGAGGGGGAAGTTTTTGTAAATTCGCCCAAACATCTGGAGACAAGCGAATATCCTCCTCTGCTGCCTGGGGAAGCTTGCCTACTACTTCTAAAAACAAACCTGTAGATTGTGTATTTCCGTAGTCATTGATTAAGATATTACGTGTCAGCATTACATACGTGCCGATGGGCAAAGTCTTGTGCCAAAGCCCCATTTTTACGGCATTGTTTGGCTCTTTCACAGCTACTGCATCTTCAAAAATATTGGTGAATGCCTCAAAATTAGAGAACAACCTGACCTCATCATACGCTATGGTATAACGCTGGCTTTTAGACAGTGCCAAATCTTGGTAAAGCTCCTCAGAGATTTGTAGGTATTGGCTTCCGCCACTGGGCTTGCCCATGACGGTCAGCATGGTTTCAGCTTTGCCAGGGATTTGCAAATAAATATTCGTGCCCACAGCTATAGAAGGGTGCAGCGCGAGGGCTTGTTTTTGAATCACTTTGCTTTGGAATGATTCTACATTGATTTGCTTGCTGTGCTCTCGCTTTCTTAGGCTTGGGGCATCTGTCAGCGTATAAGAAAGTTCTACCTTAATCAGCTCTCCAAATACGCCATAGCCCCCAATCCTTGAAGAGATGCCTTCGGGAACGTACATCGAGATACCCGCCTCAGGGTAGATTTCGTCTATCTGCCCAATAACCTCTACTGATACAAGCTGTCCGTTGCTTAGGTTTTTGATTGAGACCAATGTGCCTGTAGGAAGTGTTTTGTGATATGCTACATAAGGTTTTGAGCTGTTTATCGTCATTGTCTTGACATAGCTTACTTCAGTGTTATTGAGGAGGGCTGTATTCTGATTGATTGCATCAAAACCTTCATTGAGTTCTCTAAAAGCATCCTCTCCAAACACTGGATTGTAATCCAGGGCTGTTGTCTGCAATGTGTAAGGATTATTGACATCAGCACTGCGACTGGCTGCTATAGATTCTCCTTCTTGTCCTTGGATACTTACCTGCACTGTCATCTTGGTGCTGTAATAATCTCCTGATAATTTGCCCCAAGCACAATTACTAATGCCTAGCATCTCAGACATATCAGCAGGGGGCTGGGCTACTACCTCTACAAAGATATGAGCATTGGCATTTTGTACTTTGAGGATGCTGTGAAGTGGGGCATTGTATGCTGCCTCATAGCAGGGAGCTTGCTCATAAAATCCCAGATTGTATGCAGTGATGCTTTGCTGGGCTTGAAGGGCTGTAATCGCCTGAGAAAATAACAAGCATAAAAATAAGATAGTTTTGTACATGGTCTGTTTGTTTAGTGTTTGTATGTATTAAATAATGGGTAAATAAATATACTAATTTATTGTTCTAGTAGTGCATTGGGTGCTTGTTCTTAATTAGTTTGTGCTATCCTAGCTTGCCACCATTCCTACCTGACCTAAAATAATTCAAACTAAATAGCACCAAGCACTTCACTTGTTCAGTTTACACTGATACGCTCTATATTCCTCTGCAATACCAATTCCCTTGTAGAGAGATTATATGCTGTCAAGTAACCCAAATCTTTCTTTTTACCATAATACACGCAGCCATTATCTAGAGGGATGGTAGGTAGATTGCGCCTGATATGATGCTGAATCGTGAGCAAAGATTGGGGGGTATGCCCATGCACTACTTGCCTTCCCCTCAAAAAATGCGATTCAGTCTTAAAGTTACGAATATACAGCATTGCCTCAAAATCTTGCAAGGGGTCAAATGCTGCAAAATTTAGCCCTGCATGCACCAATATAAAATCTTCTAAGATATAATAATAAGGCAAACTTTCCATAAAACGCATATACTGCATCTTGATTTTGTCTGTGTGAGGGTCTATGATATTCTGGCTATTGTATTTCTGGACAAAATTACGCAAAATCTGCTTATTCCGATTGGCTTCTAAAAGCATGACTTCGTGGTTGCCCACCAGTGGATAGACTTGGTATTTTTGCTGCTGGAGTGCCAAGATAAAATCAAGCACGCCCGCACTGTCAGGCCCTCTATTGACATAATCTCCTAGCAAAAAAAGCTGGTCATGCACATTGAGATTAAGTTTCCTAATCAATCTTTTGAATGTCTCCGCACAGCCATGAATATCTGCTATCACCCAGCGCTGTGCCCCTGGGCTCAGACGTGGCACGAGGCCTGTTGCCCTTTGTGTGATGGGCTTCGGAGTGAATAGCTCAGCCAGCTTATTAAAAATTTTCCACAAAATCGTCTAGTTAGGTATTGAAAAATGCTTTATTTGATAAGTAAAACGAGTGAAGGGCAAATTTCCCTTTTTAGCCACCTCACCCTTTCCCTCTCCTCAAGAGAGGGCATAAGGAAGTCAATTTGACTTACACCTAGTAAAACTACTAAAAATAAGGTTTTTTATATACAATCAAAATGAAATATTTGGGTGTTTTGTTAGATAGAGGGCATTGGGTTCTTTCACTCCCTAACCCATAGACAGTGAATGAGGGGCTGCCCCCCTGCTGTGTTAAGATAGTATCTTGCGGCAGTGGGGGCTTTCGTTTTCTCAAAGACCCTGCTTCTCAGGCAGCAACTATCTTTGTCAAAAAACCTGAAAGGGTCGAAGCTATTTTAATGATTATGGCATTATCACTTCTAGTCTATGCTGCCTTAGAAAGAGAACTAAGAATGGCACTAGAAGCAAAAATGAAACCCTTCCCAATCAAAATAAAAAAGAAATACAAAACCCTACTATGAAGTGGGTCTTTATACTAATGAGAGGAATTCATTGCCTGTATCTAGACGATAAAGAAGAACCTATCCTACTCAATATCAAAGATATACATCAAAAAATTATTGGATACTTCTCTAATAATATTCGTAAATATTACAAATTAGAATAGGGATGCGGAAAGTGGGTTACTCTTCCTCTCAGCCTGCTATTCAGGAGGCACAAGACAAAGCAGGACAAGAGCAATGAAAGCAAGAAACTCAAAACACACCCATAGTTTTCTTGGTTTTGTATTACCAGTTCTTTGAAAAAGTCAAAACACATTATTTTTTTTGGAAAACTCAGGAAACTTTAAAACTATTTATAGTTTCCTAAGTTTTCTCTACATATTTTTGCAGAAGAATAATACATCAATGGAATCAGAAAACAAAGAAAAAGACGAAATCAAAGAAAAAATATTAGAGCAAGCACACAGCATGTTTATGCGCTATGGCATCAGAAGCGTAACCATGGATGACATAGCAAAGGAATTAGGCATGTCTAAAAAAACGATTTATCAATATTTTAAAGACAAGCATGACCTCGTCAATTTATTTGTGCTGAGGCTCAATCAGAGTGAGCATCAAATTATCAAGACTATAGAAGCAGATGCTAAAGATGCCATTGGTTTTGTGTTTAAGGTATCTTCTTATTTCAATAATTTGTATTCTAATAGCAACCCTGCCGTAGTTTACGACTTAGAAAAATATTATCCTGAGGCAAGGAAGATACAGCAGAATTTTGATGAAGATGTTAAAAATCAGGTATTACAAAGAAATATAGAATGGGGCATTAAAGACGAGTTTTATAGAAAAGAACTAGACGTAGAGTTTGTCTCTTTGCTCTGGATGCGTATGATTGAGTGGGCTTGTGATGAGAAAGCCTTTCCGCCTGATAGGTTTAATCTCTGGGAAACTCACCACAAAATCATTGATTTTATGATGCGAGGACTCGTAACACTCAAAGGCTTTCAGCAGCTAGAAGCGTACCAAAACCAAATGAACAGCCCCCTCAACCCTGAAAGGGGAATATGATTTTCTTGTATTCCTCCTTCAGGGGTAAGGGGTTTATAAACCATATACATATACTAACTTTATGAAACATTTATTTTTTAGTTTGTTGTTTTGTCTTAGTTTCGTGCGAGCCTTTACCCAAGAGCCTGCCGATACCAGTGATTTTTTTAGTGTAGAAGATGAAACCATCTCTATTGCTGCTTATGACCTACAGGGCTGCATTGACTTTGCGATTCGTAACCAAGAAAGCGTAAAATTCGCCCAAATGAATGTAGGCACGGCAGAGGCCGAAGTAGGCGAAAATATCGCAAGAGGATTGCCTCAGATTAAAGCCAACGCCAGTTTTCAGGATAATTTCCAGATTCCTCGCTCTTTCGTGCCTGCGTTTTTGTTTGACAATACCGCCCCTGCTGATTTGTTTGTGCCTGTGCGGTTTCAGCCCAAATTTTCGGGCAATGCTGCCATACAATTAGACCAACTTATCTTTGATTTCTCTTATCTGCAGGGCTTAAAAGCAGCCAGACAGTATGTAGATTTACAGCAAGTGCAGCTCAAACTCAGCAAGGCTGATGTAGCGGCAGCAGTTTCTAAGGCATATTATGGGGTGCTGGTGAGCCGAGAACGCATCGGGCTGGTAGAGCAAAATTACCAAAGGTTAGATACGCTGTTGCGTGAAACCCAAGCCCTTTACCAAAATGGCTTTGCAGAGCTGCTGGATGTTCAGAGGATTGAAGTGGCTTACAACAATATCTCGGTAGAGCGTCAGAAAGCACAGGGTGCTTTGATGCTTGCAAAACAAATATTACAATACCAAATGGGAATGCCCGTGCGTGATTCGCTCATTTTGTCAGGCACTTTGAAAGAAGTAGTCCTTGATCCAAGTGCGTACACAGGCTCGAATGCCACCCCTAAATCCAGGATTGAGTACCAGCTTCTAGAAAAACAAAAAGCACTTCAAGACATTAATTTTAAATACCAAAAATCATTGTATTATCCTAGCCTCTCGGGTGTGCTGGCTTATGGAAGCAATACAGGGGTGAATAACTTTGGAGATTACTGGAAATTTAGCCAAAACTGGTTTGGCTTCGGCTACTATGGCATCAATCTCCGAATCCCTATTTTTGATGGATTTAAAAAGAAACATACCTTCGCCAAGACACAGATAGAAGTGGATAAAATCAACTTACAGATGAGCCAGTTTGAGCGAAGCAATGATTTTCAAGTGCTGCAAGCCCAGACATACTTTGCTGAAAGTGTCTTGACACTCCAAAACCAAAAACGAAATATGGAGCTTGCCGCAGAAGTGGCTAGAGTTACCAAGATTAAATACCAAAATGGTGTGGGCGCTAACCTAGAAGTAGTCAATGCAGAAGCAGATTACAAAGAAGCCGAAACCAATTACTTTACGACACTTTATGAGGCACTCATCCGCAAAATAGACCTTGACCGTGCCTTGGGTAATTTTGACAATCAATAATTCAGACTTTAAATCATATAATCATATCAAAATGAAAAAGCTACCTTATCTTTTAATATTTACACTGATTGCTTTTTTGAGTGCCTGCGGAGGAGCTAAACAAGATGGCCTCGACGGTAAAAAAACCTTGCTCAAAGAAAAGAAAAAACAACTAGACCAAATCAGTGCTGACATCAGAGTGCTCGAAAAAGAAATTCAGAGCCTAGACCCTAATTTTAAACTGACCCGTGAAGATGCAACCCTCGTAACAGCCCTCGAGCTTAAGAAAAATAGCTTTGAGAGCTACCTAGAAGTGCAAGGCAGTGTAGAATCCGATAAAAACATCATCATCTCTTCTGAAACCAATGGCATCATTCGCTCACTTCCCGTAGATGAAGGGCAATATGTGGCACAAGGGCAGCTACTTGCAGCACAAGGCTCAGAGGTGGTCAATAACCAAATCATAGAAGTGCAGACACGCCTTGCCCTTGCCGAAACTGTCTTTGAAAAAAGAAAAAATCTCTGGGAACAAAAAATAGGTACAGAAATACAGTATCTCGAAGCAAAAAACAATGTGGCAAGTCTCAAAAGTCAGCTCAATACCCTGAGTGCACAAGCAGGTCTTTCTAATACTTATGCCCCTTTTAGTGGAGTAGTAGAAAAAATATTGGCAAGACGTGGGCAAAATGCAGCACCTGGCGCTCCCATCCTTAGGCTCGTGAGCAGCGGGCAGGTCAATGTAATCGCAGAGGTATCAGAATCTTACCTAGGCAAAATCAAAATGGGCAGCATCGTCAAAATAGAGTTTCCTGCACTTGACAAAGAAGTAGAAGCTGCTATCTCACGCATCAGCGAAACCATTAACCCCGAAAACAGAACCTTTATCATAGAAGCCAAACTCAACAATGCAGACCGAAGCCTCAAACCCGAGCTCCTCGCCAAAGTAAAGCTAAAAGACTATGCCCAAAGCGACGCCGTGGTCGTGCCTACCAACCTCATCCAGAGAGATAAAGTGGGAGATTTTATATTTACCATCATCCAAAAAGATAAAAAAACTACAGCACAAAAGGTCTATGTCAAAAGAGGAAAAACCTACAACAACCAAACTGAAATCTTGAGTGGACTAAAAGGTGATGAAACCATCGTCAATGACGGATTCCGTGAAGTGGTGGACGGCGAAAAACTCAAAATCATCAAGAATGACAGAGAACAAACACTCGCCAACAAAAACTAAGTAAATCAATCAATTAAAATGGATGATTCAATATTTTGCGCATCCACCATTTATATGAAAACAATCATGTTAAGTAAATCTTGAGTGATTGCCTAAAAAAATTAACAAACCATATAGCCATGCTTGCCTCTATGATAAGCAGATGTGCCTCGATTTTAGAAAAAAAATAACCTCTAGACCATGAAAAAGCCCAATAAACTGATTACTAAAGAGTTCGGACTCACCTCCATAGCCGTAGATAACCGCACCAGTGTCATTATTCTGTCACTGATTATTACCGTCTTTGGGGTGCTGGCTTACATCACGATGCCCAAGGAGAGCTTCCCCGAAGTGGTTATTCCTAAAATCTATGTAGGAACTGCCTACCCTGGCAACTCTCCCATAGACATGGAAAACCTCATCAGCAGACCCATAGAGAAAGAACTCAAATCGGTCAGCAATGTCAAAAAAATTACCTCTACTTCTATCCAAGATTATTCTACCATTATCGTAGAGTTTAATACAGGTGTGGACATCGGCCGTGCCCTGCAAGATGTCAAAGATGGAGTGGACAAAGCAAAGGGCGAACTCCCCTCTGACCTAGACCAAGAACCCAGAATATTTGAAGTGAAATTTTCAGAAATTCCGATTGTGGTCATCAATATTTCAGGAGAATATGAAATCAATCAACTCAAAACATACGCCGAATACCTCCAAGATGAAATAGAAAAACTCTCCGAAATCTCCTCGGCTGATATCAGAGGGGCTTTAGAAAAAGAAGTCCGAATCAATGCCGACCTCTACAAAATGGAAGCTACAAATGTCAGTTTTGGAGACATTGCCCAGGCCATCGCCACTGAAAACGTAACCATCTCAGGGGGCAATATCAAAGCAGACGAATACCGCCGCTCTATCCGTGTGGTGGGTGAGTTTAAGGATATGGAAGAAATCCGAAATGTAGTCGTCAAATCTGAAAAAGGAAACACCATCTACCTCAGAGATGTAGCCGAAGTTATCAATACTTATGAAGAACCCTCTAGCTATGCCCGCTCCAGCAAGTTGCCTGTGGTTTCGCTCAATATAGTGAAGCGAAGCGGAAAAAATATCTTAGATGCTGCCGACAAAATCAAGGCAATCATCGCCAAAGCTGAAAAAGAACGTTTCCCCAAAGATTTAGATATTTCTATCACCAATGACCAATCTCGAAAAATCAGGTATATGGTCAGCAACTTAGAGAACAGCATCATCTCAGGGGTGATTTTGGTAGTATTGGTCTTGCTATTTTTTATGGGGCTAAGAAGTGCCTTATTTGTAGGAATAGCCATACCACTTTCTATGTTTATTTCTTTTATGGTGCTCAATGTAATGGGCATTACGATGAACATGATGGTGCTTTTCTCTCTTATTTTGGCACTCGGGATGCTGGTAGATAACGGCATCGTGGTGATTGAAAATATTTACAGAATGTTAGAAGAGGGGCTTCCCTTAAAGCGTGCCATTAAAGAAGGGGTCGGAGAGATTGCGTGGCCCATCATTGCCTCTACTGCCACTACGATAGCGGCTTTCTTGCCCTTGGCTTTTTGGCAGGGGCTGCTGGGAGATTTTATGAAATACCTCCCCATTACACTCATTATCGTATTGTCTGCCTCGCTTTTTGTAGGCTTGGTCATCAACCCTGCCATAGCCATGCTTTTTGCAAAATTAGAAAAAGAAGACAAAAAACTGACCACCAAAGACCTCCTCATTCCTGGGGCTTTTATTTTGCTCAGTGTGCCTTTCTATTTTGCAGGAAGCTATACCATCGCCAATTTGCTGATGATTGTGGGTGTGTTTATGTACCTGAATATATTTGCACTTACGCCTGCCTCCAACTGGTTTCAGAAAAAAGGACTTACTTACCTTGAAAATGCTTACTCAAAGATTATCAATTACGCACTCTCGGGCATTCGCCCTTATCTCTTCTTTGGTGGCACAATAGTTTTGCTTGTATTCTCGATATGGCTCGTAGGGGTCAGCAATCTCAAAGTAGATTTTTTCCCTGCCAACGAACCCAACTACATCAATGTATTTATCCAAAAACCCGTGGGTACAGACATAGAGGAAACCAATCGGGTTACCAAAAAGCTAGAAGACAGGATACTAGAACTCGTAAAACCTTATAATTTTATGATTGATGCCGTCATCGCACAAGTAGGAGAAGGCACTACTGACCCGAATGAAGGCCCACAGCAAGGCGTAACCCCTAACCGTGCCAAGATTACGATTTCTTTCAAAGAATATGAATACCGTAAGGGGCAAAACACCAGTGAAATCCTAGAAATTATCCGTGAAGAAGTCAAGAACTATGCAGGCGTGCAGATTACTGCTGATAAAGATGCTGCAGGGCCTCCCCTTGGTGCACCTATCAACATAGAGGTCATCGGTGAAGATTACGAAAAACTCATCAGCCTTGCAGACAAACTAGAGAAATACCTCGAAGAAGCAGACATACCAGGTGTAGAAGAACTCAAACAAGACCTCGAGACAGGCAAACCTGAGCTTTTGGTCAATATAGACAGAGAAAAAGCACGCATCAATGGGCTTTCAAGCCAATCTATAGCCAGTGATTTGCGAACAGCCCTTTTTGGAATGGAAGTTTCTAAATTCAAAGATGGCAAAGATGATTACCCCATACAGCTACGCCTCAAAGATGAGCAACGCTATGACCTAGAAGCACTCAAAAACAAAAGCATCACCATCAATGAGCGAGGCAATTACAAGCAAGTGCCCATCTCTTCGGTGGCTGATTTAGAGTTTAACTCCTCTTATGGCTCCGTAAAACGCAAAGACCTCAACCGTGTGATTTCTATCTCTTCTAATGTGAAAGAAGGCTACAATGCCAATGAAATCGTGGCACAGCTCAAGACTCTGGTGGAGTCTTTCGGGATTCCAGAGGGCTTTCAGGTCAAGTTTACGGGTGAGCAAGAAGAGCAGCAAGAGTCCAGTGATTTCTTATTGAGGGCATTCTTGTTGGCATTGTTCATGGTGTTTTTAATCATCGTTACGCAGTTTAACTCCCTTTCTGCTCCTTTGGTGATTATGTGCTCGGTGCTGTTTTCTACCATTGGGGTATTCTTAGGCTTGGTGATATTTAGTATGGACTTTATCATTTTGATGACAGGCATCGGGATTATCTCTCTGGCAGGTGTGGTAGTAAATAATGCCATCGTATTGATAGACTACACCAACCTACTCCGCACAAGACGCAAGGCAGATTTAGGCCTAGACCCTGAGGAAAGATTGCCCTACGATGAGTTTTTGAACTGTATTGCTGAGGCAGGCAGGACACGCCTAAGACCTGTATTGCTGACTGCCATCACTACAGTTTTGGGCTTGCTGCCACTTGCTACAGGGCTCAACATTGATTTTATCTTGTTGCTTTCTGATTTTAACCCCAATATTTATTTTGGAGGAGACAATGTGGCATTCTTTGGCCCGATGGCTTGGACAGTCATTTTTGGGCTTACTTTTGCCACTTTCCTTACTTTGGTGATTGTACCGATTATGTATCTCTTGACAGACAAACTCAAGTATCGCAGAAAAGTAGAGAAAAAACCGATGCACGTCAGTATCTAAACAAAACACCACACTGACAAAATAGAGAGGAGGCTTGCCTTGTCTCTATTTTTATTTTAATTCCTGTATATTTGTTGCATCGTTTTGTTTTTTAGAAAATGAAAGACGGGTTTCACCATATTTTAAAATTCTATGAAAGAAAGAAAATTCTCAGCAGCACAGTTACAAGATTTTTGTGAAACTGTATTCAAAGCCATTGGATGCTCAGAATCTGATGCAAAAGTAGCCACCAATGTATTGGTTTCGGCTGATTTACGGGGGATAGACTCCCACGGAGTCGCAAGGCTTGCAGGTTATGTAAAGCAATGGGAGATGAAAAAGCTCAATACAACACCCGATATCAGGATAGTACACGAAACGCCCAGCACAGGCACTATAGACGGTGACCGAGGCTTGGGCCTTATCGTGGCACAAAATGCCATGAGTGTAGCCATTCAAAAAGCCCAAAATGTGGGCAGCGGCTGGGTGGCAGTCCATAACTCAGGGCATTTTGGAATAGCAGGTTACCATGCCATGATGGCACTCCCGCATGACATGATAGGCATTTGCCTTACGCACGCCTCGAGTCTTTCTGCTCCTACATACTCTTTGGAAAAATTATTGGGCACTAACCCCATCGCTGTCGCCATTCCAGCAGACAAAGAAGCGCCTTTTGTGGCAGACCTGGCCACTACTACAGCCGCCTATGGCAAGTTACAGATTCTACAGCGCAAAGAGCAAGAAGCCCCTCTAGGCTGGGTACAAGATTCAGAAGGAAACCCCAGCACCAATCCGCACGCCCCCAAAGAAGGGGGAGCACTCACACCATTAGGAAGTGATGACTTGCATGGCAGCTACAAAGGCTATTGCCTTGGGGCGACGGTTGATATTTTGTCAGGAGTGCTTTCTGGGGCTAATTTTGGGCCTTGGGTGCCTCCTTTTGCCACTGCGGGCAGCACCTCTGAGCGGCAGCCCCCTGTAGGCTTGGGCACAGGGCATTTTTTTGGGGCAATGCGTATTGATGGTTTCAGACCAGCAGAAGCCTTCAAGAAAGACATGGATTTATGGATTCAAACTTTCAGAAATGCCAAAGCAGTGCCAGGCAAGCGGGTACTCATACCGGGTGAGCCAGAAAGAATGGCAGAAGCAGAAAGAACCGAGAATGGGATTCCCCTCATCGGCAAAGTACAAGAAGACCTGCACGGACTTGCCCAACAGCTCAACATAGCGTCTATTTTTGCTTCATGACGAGCAATGGTTTGTTCTTTGCAGCACATGTTTTTTGTAGGCACTTTATCAAGCATAAAAACAAAAACCTGTCAATCTGCTGCTTGTTCTCGGTGATGTGCTAAGTCAAGAATATGACAGATTGATTTGATAAAATGCCAGAGTTTTACTAATTTGTCATAAAGTTATAAAATCAAAATAAACAGGTTTTGATAAAAAGAATCATGTTTTACGTTTTGTATGCCCTTCCTGTGGGTTTGCTTTTGCTTATCTTGGTGATTACATACAGTGATTGGCGCATTTCTCAGTATAGCCAAAGCTATGTGTATGATCGCTTAGAAGATGTCCCCTTTAACAAAGTCGGGCTGCTGCTGGGCACGAGCAAGAAGGTACAAAACGGGCAGCCCAATTTATATTTTAAATACAGAATCAGGGCAGCGGCAGAGCTATACAATGCAGGTAAAATTGAATATATCTTGGTAAGTGGAGATAATAGCCTCAAAGAATACAATGAACCCATAGATATGAAAAAAGCCTTGATGAAGCAAGGCATTCCTGATACAGCGATTGTGCTAGATTATGCAGGTTTTCGCACATTTGATTCAGTAGTGAGGAGTAAAAAAGTCTTTGGACAAGAAAAAGTTACCGTCATTTCCCAAAGATTTCATAACCAAAGAGCCATTTATATTGCACACCAAAAAGGACTGGAAGCTGTAGGCTACAATGCCCAAGACATTTCCTTTTCTTCTGGACTAAAAGTACAGCTAAGAGAAAAAGCAGCCAGGGTAAAAGTATTCTTAGACTTATACATCCTTCATACTCAGCCTAAGTTTTTAGGAAAAAAGATAAAAATATAGCTTCACAAAGCAAAAAACCTCTCAGGTAAGCCTGAGAGGTTTTTTTAGTGAATAGATAGGCTCATTTTACTTTGTAAAATTAAGTGGATGCTTTAAGTTTTTGTGGTCTGTGATTTCT
>JAABSX010000014.1 GCA_011390205.1 Microscillaceae bacterium
CCCTAACTAATATCTAAAAAAACGACTATATGATGCAAAAGCCTTTGCTCAGAGCGAGACGCATCTGACCAGTTTGCAGTTGTGGGTTACGCTTAACGACATAGCCTTAGACCAGACGGGGTCTTCAAAGCCTACCACATAGCCCTGCTTGATGGGGTTATTTTAATAATCTCACTTCTGTATTTGAATAATCAATCACATCTCTAAGAATATTCCCTTGTGGTGAAATAATATGACTTTCCTCATCTTTATCCTTAAAATAAGAACCAATAAATCCTTTTTTCCGACTTAAGAATATTACTTGGTCTAACTTGAAATCTCCAAGATGATTATACCCATCTAAAAGAATAAATTTATACACAATATCATCAGATTGGAAATTGTATTTGTTTTCTAGTAATAATTTAACTTTTTCTTTTGGCTGATCAAAAAATGGGATTGCTACTTCATATGTCTTGCCTTTCTCAACCTTAAAATCAAAAAGTTTGAAAACTGAAGATTTGGGATTTTGTATTTCAAAAGATAGACCACCAGATTCTTTATAAACAATTGCAGTAGAGGATAAATTTATACTATCTACATAAAACATAAAACTTGCTTCGTACTTACAATTCCCAAGTGATTTCTCGATGAAAAATGTGGGTCTCTCATATTTTGTTAATATTGTATCAAGTTCAAAGTTACAGTTTACAATTTTACTCTTATCACCACATGATGAAAATAGCATCACTAAGAACAAAATTAAGATAGAAGAACTATTTGATGCTAACTTAATCTTTTTTGACATTCTTTTCATTCTCAATTATTTTATCTATTTCCTTATACTGTTTATTTGCTTTTGACTTAGAATATTTAGAGTCTGACTTTACTTCTTTATCATTTGGCGAGGTTTTACTTTTTTCATCATAATATTTACCATGGTCTTCTGCTTCTTTCTCTACGCCTTTGTTGCCATCAATTGTACTTTCAGCGTGAAATTCCTCATGATTTAATGTATATGTAGCTTCGTTTAGTTCTTCTTTATCTGTTAGTTTGTAGGCAACACCAACCAAAATCAACTTTTTGTCTTTTTCTAAAGACAATGAGACTGCTTCTTCTGTTACACCAACAAATGTACTACTATTATTCTTTTTTAACTTTTTAAAGTCATCGATTTTTGAAATTGAAGTACTTACACCCTCTCCTAATCCACTTTGAAAATAAAGTACATTGTATTCTGATTGACTTTTTAATTTGGAGAAAAACCTTTGTCCACCAGAAGTTTGTCTTTGGATTTTGTAAACTTTATCAAAATTTTTAGATCTTGCTTTCATAAAAAATACTTTTTCTAGTCCTTCAAGTTCTATGTGAGCAGTTACGTTATTCTCACTAAAAGCATAAACGCTATTGTATAGATAGTCTTCTGCAAGAGGGTCAACCGAAAAGAACCTACCTAACTGCACATCTGCATTACGCCATTTGAAGCTAGACCAGTTTAAGTTAAAGTCTTTGATTTTTTCTTGTCCTTGGAATTGCCATAAATTATCAGGCATCCCTTGTTTCTCAATCCCCACCAGATTCATACCGAAGGGATAGTAGTGGTTTTCTTGGGCGATGAGGGCTTTGTCCCAAGTGATTTCCATATCATCATACCATACGGGGGCATCAGACTCATTGGCTACGAAGATTTGCAATGTACCTTCTATCTCTGCTTCAAAATCAAAGGTCATCAACTGCCAAGCACTTCCGCTCGACAAAGGAACAACAGGCACAGCCCTCACAAAGTTGCCTTCTTTGTCAAAAAATTGCCCTCTGAGGTATGACTTCGGTACGCTTGGCGAAGTACTGTAACTTACTGGAAAGGCTATCAAGCCCGCACTCAGCCAAGTCGGATTGTTATTGCCCTCGCTGGCGGGCATCGTAGCTGGCAAGGGATTGATAAAAGGAATGAGGCTGATGTTGTTGTTGGTAGGAGGGCTTACATACTTGCCATAGACCTCTACTGTTACCTTGTCTCCTTTGGTTACAGGCAGACTTTTCCACATACCGATAGGCTGGGCTTGGGTGAGTTTGGACGAATATAAGTCTGTACGTTTTTGTGTACCGTCTCGGGTTTGGTCTATGAAGTCAAAGACCATATTTTCGGGCTGTCCGTTGGTAGTGGCATTGCTTTCTATGGTGGCATTGAATACCTCGTCTTCTTGGTCACGGAAGGATACTCTAAGATTACCTAGATGGTCTTTGTATTGGTATTCTGGCACGAAAGCCCCATCTATGGGTAGCCATCTACCTTCTGCGTGTGGGAAAAAGGCGAGTTCGTCATCTTCATAGATAAAGCCTCCGATGTAGAAGTGTATTGGACGCTGTCTATTGTAGGTATAGCAGGTGTTGTTTTATTTGGAAGATTGGCTTTCAAAACTTCTAGCATTTATTTCAATTACAGAGACATCACAAAGGATATCGAGAAAATAAGTCAGGTATTGCTCAAATAGCTGATTTATGCAAATATTATCAAAACGCCTCTTTCCAAGCTGAGGTTAGAAGCTTCAGTAGATAAAAAAGGGGCAATATACTGCCATATTGAGGGAGTAACTACTTTTGAAAAATCGACCTTTATCAATGCTTTGCAAGAGATTCTCTTGCCTATTCAGAATCCTTGTTATGTCATTATCCGCAAAAGCAAAAGTCTATTATTTTCTAAACAAGAAGACTACCACGCAGTGCCCGAGGCAATAGGGCGAAATAAGTATTTGGCTGCTTATTTTACTGATCAATGGAGGAAATATGTGGGAGAATGTGAGATAGTCTTCACAAGAAATATAGAAGGGCGAAAACTGCTTCTCACTTCGAGGTTAGCGGCACTTTCTGCCCAGTTTGAAGAGCGTTTAGAACATATACACAAGTGGACATAATTTTTCCAACTTCCTATTTATGTAACACAAATAGAAAGTTGGAAATTTTTTACTTCAATGCTTAATTATTTTCCGTCTGGAGGCAGAATTACAGCATCAATGATATGCACTACACCGTTGCTTGCAGCTACGTCGGCTGCTGTTACGGTAGCTTTGTCATTTAATTTTACGCCATCTTTAGTGCTGATAGTAATTTCTGCACCGTTAAGGGTAGCTGCTTTCTGACCATCGGTTAAGTCAGTGGACATTACTTTGCCAGACACCACATGGTACTTCAAGATACCAGCTAATTTTTCTTTGTTTTCAGGCTTGAGTAAGTCATCAAGCGTAGTGCCTAAGGCTGCAAATGCTTCATTGGTAGGAGCAAACACTGTGAAAGGACCTTCACCACTAAGTGCTTCTACTAGCCCAGCTGCTTGTAATGCTTTTACCAAAGTAGCCAGATTTTCAGTTTCCTGTGCCAATGTTACGATGCTTTTAGCTTCTACGGCTTCGGCTTCGGTTGGCTCAACCATTTCTTCAGTTGAATCTGTGGCAGTTGTATCAGTTTCGCCTTCAGTCTTAGACTCGCCGCCGCAGCTTGCAAGCATTGCACCGATTGCAAGTAGGATTGGAAATAACAATAATTTTTTCATGTTCTTTAAGTAATTTAAGATTTTGTTAAAATAATACTCGGTTAACTCTATGGTATATCAGAATGTTATGAGAAAACTAGATTTAACACATTGATAATGATACACAAGAAAAATTTTCTTTGGGCAGCCTCGCAAGAAGCAGCAATTAAGACCTTCTTAAAATACTTTTTTCAAAGACAAAGCGTGTGATTCATCAGCATCAAGGCATTTTTTTGGCTTTTTCTCCTGTGCTTTCCTCCCATTTTTCTAAAATTTCTTTGCAAAGAGCAGGGTCTTTTTCGGCACCATAGCAGATGCGGTGCTGTGCCTCAGCTATCATAAACAAAGCCCCTAGCCCTGCATACGCATCCACGACTACCTCCTGTGTGCGAGAAAAAGACTCCACCAGATGCTCTAGCAGGTCTTGGGTGCGGTTTCCTTGCAGGTCAGAGGCATCTATTTTCCAAGTATCTTTGGTCTGTGTATGGATGCTTTTTGGGGAGAATACCGCAGCATAAACCCAAGAACCTAGCCCGCCTTCGCCTTTTTTGAGGTTAAGATGGGCAGAGAGAGACCACTGATAGGGCATCTGGCTGAGCCTGAAGAAATACTGCAATGCCTCAAGTGGAGGAGTAGCCACCACGATTTCAGATTTTTGGATAAAATAATCAAGCAGCCAAGCTTTTTGACCCGTTGCAGTATTGGTTTCTACAAGGCTAGGAGGATTGAGGTAAGCGAATGCCACTTGAGAAGGGATTTTCTCAAAAAAAGCAGCCTCTCCACCATCTCCACAATAGAGACGATGCTGCCCCAGCATCCACCATTCACCAGGTTTTACTTGCCGCATTTCACGCTCTAAGCGTTCTTGTTCTTCACGCTCTTTGGCATTTTTTTTATCTTGAAAATAGGCGGCAGTGCGTTCGGCTTCTTCCTTGCTGCTGTTGCGTTTGAGCTGTAGGGCATCTTTGTATATCTCCAGCACGCTCTGCTTGGTGAGGGCTTTGAGCTCTTTGAGATTGTCTATAAACCAATTTTTAAGATAGACATCTTCAGTCTGGATTTCGTCATTGAGCACATTGTATTCATAGGCAGTAATCTGGCTATCAAGGCTTTCATGGCTATTCTCGATGGTCTGGATGAGTTCTTTATAAACATTGCCCATTTGTCTGTTGCCTGAGAGGATGTTCTGGGCAATCTCTTGGCGGAGCTTCATAAAATCAAACAAGGCATAGACTTCGGGCTTGTCAGTTTTTATTTCACGGATTGCCTGCGAGATTTCTATGACTTGGTTTTTAGAGAGTGATTTTTTGATGACGAGGTCATGCAGCCAAAGCCAGTCAGACTGTGGGCATCTGTGGATTTCTTCTAGTTTATAGACTTCATCTAAGAGAGCTGTGCCTTCGGGCAGTTGATTTTTGATAAATTGATACGCCTCACTGGCATTCATATACCTTCTGACTGTAGTTTCACCTGCTCCCAGTCTTTTGGCATATTCACTTACAGAGTATGTACCTTCACGTTGCACCACTTTGAGGGCATTGAGTCCTATCTCTAGGGGCTTGCTTTCACTTTGGATATTGCCGAGCACGAGCTGAATCAGTGCTTCGGTATCAGTCAACTCTCTTACTACACAGGGCAGGTCTAGGTAGCCTAAGGTTTTGGCTGCCTTGAATCGGTGTTCGCCTTCTATGATTTGGTAGCCTTGGCTGTAGGGGCGTATCACTAGAGGGTGAGAGCTATCAAAGCCCATGTTAGAAATAATGACCTTGAGCTGCTCTATTTTCTCTTCACTTGTACCTAAGGGGCGGTTATCGGGGTGAGGGTTGAGCTTGCTAATAGGAATCATCACAACCTTAGATTCACGAATCTTTAGCTGTGATGAGTTAATATCCCATTGGAGGGCTGCATCTTCTTTTTCCATTGTCAAAAGCGTATTAAGATAAATAATTGATTCAGATTGCTAAATTTAATAACGCAATTTACAAAAAATTATAAAAATTAAGCAGGATATGATTTAGCAATGTCAATAAAATCTCTTGCTATCAGTGAAGCCCCCCCAATCAAGCCTCCATCTACATCTGCTTCGGCGAGTAGCTCGCTGGCATTGTTGGGCTTCATGCTGCCTCCATAGAGGATAGAGATTTTATCTGCGACTGTTTGGGTATATTGATGAGCGATGTGTTTTCGGAGGGTTTGATGCATCTCTTGTGCTTGTGCAGAAGTGGCCGTCTCGCCCGTCCCGATAGCCCAGATAGGTTCGTAAGCAATGACAATTTTCTCAAAATCTTGTGCCGAAAGGTGAAATAGACTTTCTGTTAGCTGATTTTTAACAAAATCCAAATGATTACCAGCCTTGCGTATCTCTAGGGATTCTCCACAGCAAAACAAGGGGGTCATGCCATAGCCAATCAACAAATCTACTTTTTTGGCAAGTTGTGCATTGTCTTCTTTGAAATATTCTCTGCGCTCACTATGCCCCACGATGACATACTCAATGCCTACAGACCGCAACATAGGCACAGAAACCTCTCCTGTGAATGCACCTGATACTTCGCTGTGGCAGTTTTGAGCACCCACAAAGATATGCCCACCTGCCGGAATAAGTTTTTTGACTGCCTGTAGGTATATAAAAGGAGTACCCATCACCAAGATTACAGAGCTATCTACTTCGTCCTGTGCCATGTGAATCACTTCAGAAGCCAGCACCATCGCTTCTTCTTGCGTTTTGTTCATTTTCCAGTTACCTGCTATGATTTTTTTTCTCATGTTGTTATTTTTTTAGGATTGATATATTTTTTCAAATTTACGAAAATATACTTTGCTTTCATTGTCCTTGACAAAATTAGCTGAATACCCATTAATAAGAATTTTATTTGTATTTCTTATACTTTGCATAGCCTAGTCAGAATAAAAAAAATCGAACAACGGTTTCCCTAAGAAAATGTTGTACGCAAGTTCTCCCATGAGATGTACCAAAACACCAGCAAATGACTCTAAATATTAGACTAATCATAGAATTAATTGAATTAATCAATAATATATTATTCTGCTTACAACTTATTTGTGGTTTAAAACTTCTGACTAAAAGCTTTTTGATTTCCTTTTAGTTGGATTTCTTGTTTTTTTTGCTTTTTTATTGTATTTGTCTTGTAGAATCAATAATTACATTTTAACTTGCTTCCCGAAGTAAGTTAAGTTTGTGTTAAGTTTTATTTGCCTCATTTAATAAGGTTCATACAAACCAACCACACAACAGAAATGAACTTAGTAAATTTTAAATTCACCCTAAACAATTATCAACATGAAAAGACACATCGCCATTGTAATCACCTTGGCTCTGCTCACCTGCTCATTTGCTCTTCAGGCACAAGTCAGCCCCGAACAGCGGAAAGCGGCCAAAGCAGAAAAAGCAAAGAAAATTAGTGAGCTCAAACAAGAAGAAGCTGATAAACCCGCAGACAAGACAAACTTGAGGGCAGAAAAAGTAAAAATAATAGAAACCCTCAAAAACACGCCCCAAGAGGAGAAGACTACCCTTAGCACCTCGCCAAAATCTACTCACAATACTGAGAAGAAGCAAGCCACCAAACAAGAGGAAGAAAAAGCAGCACCTACCAAGGAGGTGAAAGTAGAGAAAAAAGCAACAAGCTCACAGGCTCAGCAAGAGAAAAAGGCTTTCATAGAAGCACAAAAAGAAGCCTATCAGCAAGCTGCTCCCGAAGAACAAAAGGATATCTTGATGAAAAAAATGGAAAGTGCTGAACTCAGCGATGAGCAAAAACTAGCCATAAAACTCAAAATAGCTGCCTTAGAGGGTGGAAATGCAGAAGAACTGAAAAAAGAAATTGCCGCAGACTCAAAATACGGTGAATTCGAAAACCTCAGCGAAGAGGAAAAGAAAGCTGCTAAAATGAAAATGGACGGACCTGAAAGTGAGTTAGACAGGTGGGGGAATAATAAGGCTTTTCCTCAAAAAACACTAAACCTGGAAGAGAAGATTGAGATGAAAATCACTTACCAGATTGAGCAAATAAAGAAAACCGAAAATCTCTCTACACAAGATGAGGAAAAACTTCGCACTCAACTTCGTGAGCAATACATCAAAGAAAATCGCTAATTAAATTTAAATTATAGAAAGAATGAATAAAAATTACAATTTTGGACTTTGGAGGTGGTGCCTAATGCTAATGCTTACTTTAAGCACTTGGCTTGGAATGCCTCAAATTAGTCAAGCCCAAATTACCATAGGAACAGGTACATCCGTACAGCGACAGCCTTTTAACTATTGGTTTGGCTTTGGACGAAGCTCTATGATTTACACAGCAACAGAAATGGGAACTACCACTGATGGTATTACTATAGATAAGCTGGCGTTTTTTAGTAATTTGACATCTGGTTTTGTAACTGGACCTACTGTGATTTATATTAAAACAGTAGGAACAACAGACACTCAGGTTGTCTCTACATGGGCAGATAAAATAGCAGGTGCTACAACTATATACACAGGTACTCCTACTTGGGCAAATGGTTGGAATGAGTTTGACATTACAGATTTTGTGTTAGCCGCAGGCGAAAACATAGAAGTAATGGTAGAATGTAATGTTACTGGATTTGGTACAGGAGGTAGTGGTGGAAATGCAATTAGATATACTTCTATTACTGGAACACACCAAACTTGGCAAGCAGATAGTAACCCTCCCACAGGAAATGGAACAATTAATGGTAACCGTGCAAATATCCAGATATTTGAGCCTTTGGTAGCTTGTACTGGTACTCCAAATGGAGGAACAGCTCAGGCAAGCCCAAATACCTTATGTACAGCACCATTCACTTCTAACTTATCAGTAACTGGTGCTACTTTCGGACTCAATATAGAGTATCAATGGCAGTCTTCACCCGATGGTACTACTTGGGCGGATATACCTGGAGCAACAGATGCAAACTATACTACTCCTGCTCTTACTGAGACTACATATTATCGTAGAGTCATTACTTGTACCAACAGTAATGAGTCTGCTAACTCTGTAGAAGTGATAGTAAGTGTACCAGTACCCACTTTCGCCACACTCCCTTATACACAAACCTTTGAGTCTTGGGAGTCTCAGTGTGCAAATAGCGACGTTCCTGACCAAAATTGGAAACAGACTCCATCTACGACTGATGTTGATGCATCTTGGCGAAGACAAGACCAAGGAAGCACTGTTCCTTGGACATTTGCGACAACCTCAACAACAGGGCTAGTAACGCCATTTGAAGGTATTGGAGCAGCAAACTTCCGAACTTATTGGTCGAGTATAGGTACGAATGCAAGTTTAGATTTATACATCAACTTAGAAGGCACAAATGTAACCAATCCTAAAAAATTAACTTTTAGGTATCAAAATGCAAGTGGTACAGATGTGCTACAAGTTCTACTTTCTACTGATGGAGGAGCTACTTTCTCTGCACCCTTGGCTACTTATTCTGCACCTTCAACTTGGGCTTTGCAGACCTTAGACATAACAGGTGGCACAGCCAACTCTATTATTAGATTTAGAGCTGTAAGTGATTTTGGAAATGATGATATAGGCATAGATTTACTGAATGTAGTAGAGACTTTCCCTTGTGCAGGCACTCCTACAGCAGGTACTACAGTAGCTTCTTCTGAGTCTTTCTGTGGCACAGGCACTATAGATTTAAGCGTAACAGGCTCATCAGCTGATAGTTTTGAAGGACTTACCTTTTTATGGGAGGTATCCACAGATGCTGGTGCTACTTGGGCACCTGCTGCAGGCACCAATGATGAAGCTACTTATACAGCTACAGTAACTGTAAATAGCTCTTTCCGCCGTCAGATTACTTGTACGGCAAGTGCAGAAACAGCATTTTCTACTCCTGTAGCCATTGCAGAGTATTCACCTACTTACTTCTCACTTTCTCCTGCTACTCCGCTTGATGAGCGTTTTGAGGCTTGGGAAAATGGCTGTGATAACAGTGATGTACCTAGCAATCACTGGTTTAACACTCCTTCCTCAGGCGACCGTTCTTGGCGTAGAAATGACCAAGGTGTAAGTACTGGAGCTTGGTCGAATAATTTTGGTGCAGTCACCTTAGTTCCTGAAAATGAAGGCTTTATTGCTCGTTTTCACGATTATGAAGTTCCCTCAGGGCAAGACGGTACATTGGATTTTTATGTAGATTTGAGTGGCGCAGGCCCAAAAACGCTTTCCTTCTTTTACAGAAATACTAGTGGTTCTGATAGATTACAAGTGCTTCTTTCTGAAGACGGAGGAACTACTTTTTCTGCACCTTTAGTCGATATTGGTAACAGTAGTGCTTGGACAACTTATAGTGAAGCTATTAACTCGACTTCTGCTACTTCGGTCATTCGTTTCCGAGCAGTAGGTGCATTTAGTTTCTCAGACATAGGCTTAGACAATGTAAGCTTGGTAGAGTTAGCACCTTGTGCTGGTCTTCCTGAGGGAGGTACATTGAGTGCAAGTGTTACGGATGCTTGTTTGGGTACACCTGCACTTACAGTTGCGGGAGCTTCTGATGAAACAAGCTTTGGCTTTAGCTATCAGTGGCAAGCATCTACAGATGCTGGGGCTACTTGGGCAGATGTGGCAGGAGCTACAGATGCTGATTTTACAGCCAATCCTAGCGTTACTACAAGCTATCGCCGTCAGATTACTTGTGATGCTACAGGAGATGCAGCATTCTCTACAGAGGTAGAAATCGTAGTGAGTTTTGCTCCTACTCCTTTTGTGTTTAGTGCAGCTACTCCATTCTTAGAAGATTTCGAAGCCTGGGAAGATGGCTGTGATGATAGCGATGTGCCAAGTTCTAACTGGAAAACTACACCTTCTACAGGCAATGCTTCTTGGCGAAGACAAGACCAAGGTGCTACAGCAGGTTGGTCATTTTTACCTACTGGATTAGTAAGTCCGACTAGTGGTACTGGTGCAGCAAACTTCCACTCTTATGGTGCAGGTAATGGCCTACAAGGTGCATTGGACCTTTACCTAGACATGAGTGCTGCCACAGGCTCAATAGCGCTTAAGTTTTTATATCAGAATGCTTCGGGTACTGACAACTTACAGGTGCAACTTTCTACGGATGGAGGAGCTACCTTCACTACTCTAGGCACACTCACTACGGCTACTTGGGAAGAGCAGTTGTTTGTTTTCAGCTCTACCTCAGCCAATACGATACTTCGCTTCTTAGCGACCAGTGATTTTGGTGCTAATGACATAGGCGTAGATGATGTATCTTTAGAAGAAGTAGAACCTTGCTCAGGCACACCAGTGGCAGGGATAGCAGTAGCTACACCTAACAATGCATGTGCGAGCCCTACGGCAGTCATTTCTATTATAGATGATGAGAATACAGATTTGCGAGAGTTTCAGTGGCAGTCTTCTCTTGATGATGCTACTTGGGCAAATATCTCTGGTGAAACAGGTGAAGAGCTCAATATCAGTGGTGTAACTGTAACTACTTGGTATCGCCGAGTAACTACTTGTGCTGCCAGTGGAGAATCGGCTGCTTCTTCTTCTGTAAGTTATGAAGTATCGTCAGCCATCGTACCTGCTACACTTCCTTACACGCAAAACTTTGAGGCAACTTGGGAGAATGGTTGCGCTGTGCAAGACTTGCCAGACAATGCTTGGTTCAATACTCCTAATACAGGCAATAACTCTTGGAGAAGACAAGATGCAGGTGCTACTGCAGGTTGGGCATTTTTACCAGGTGGCTTAGTAACTCCAGTAAGTGGCTCAGGGGCTGCTAGTTTTCACTCTTTCGGAGCAGGTAATGCCCAACAAGGTAGATTAGATTTTTACTTTGATGCAAGTGCGCCAGAGCCTAAGCGTTTGAGCTTCTTATATGCAAACCCTCCAGCGGCTGCTCCATTCTTTGGCAATACTGATAACCTACAAGTATTGGAGTCTAATGATGGAGGAGTTACTTTTACCTCATTAGGCACTTTGAATGCGACAACCCTTGCCACCCCTTGGGTATTACAAACATTTGATTTGACAGTAACATCGCCTAATTCAGTGATTCGCTTATTGGCGACCAGTGATTTTGGAGATACAGACATTGGTGTTGATGATTTTGCAGTAAGTATCATTACGCCATGTGCAGGTACTCCAGATGCTGGGGTTACTACGGCTTCTATCACTACACTTTGTCCTCCTAGTATATCACAGACTAATTTGGGCGTAGCAGGCTCATCTGCTGATACTCAAAGTGGACTGACTTATCAGTGGCAGGAATCTACAGATGGTGAAGTTACTTATACAGATATTATTGGTGCTACAGACATTACTTATACTGCTAGTCCAGGCATCTCTACTTTCTATCGGTTAGTGATGACTTGTACAGCATCTGGCCTGAGTGATAATTCTACTCCGATTCAAGTGATTGTTCCTGTTATCAATGTAGCTACACTGCCTTTTGAAGAAGGCTTCAATGCTACCTGGCTAGATCGCTGTGCCACCAGAGACATACCGAATACTTTCTGGACCAATACGCCTATCACTGGCAATAATTCTTGGAGACGCAATGGTGATGGTGCTGCTGCTAACTGGGCATTCTTGGGAGATGCAGCTTTATTTACGCCTTCGTTGTTTGAAGGAAGTGGTTTTGCTCAGTTTCACTCTTATGGAGCAGGAGGCGGGCAACAAGGCAGCCTAGATGTATATGTAGATGCAAGCCCCGTAGGTGATAAACGATTGGTTTTCCAATACAATAACTCTCCTGCTGCTGCACCATTCTTTGGCAATACAGATAACTTGACAGTGCTACTTTCTACCGATGGTGGAGCTACTTTTACTCAAATCGGTAATTATGTAGCAACAAATGGCTGGGAAGAAAGAATTATTAATTTTACTTCTACCTCTGCCAATACAGTGATTCGCTTCCGTGCTACGAGTGATTTTGGAGATACAGACATAGCCGTTGATTTGGTACAGATAGGCATCGTAACAGCTTGTGCAGGCACACCTGTAGCAGGCACAGCAGTAGCAAGCCCAACTGACTTATGTAATCAGCCCACTTCTACGATTACAGTAACAGGTTCTGATGAAACTTTTACGACTGGATTTAGCTATCAGTGGCAAGAATCAACGGATGGTGGAGCTACTTGGGCAGACATAGTAGGGGCGACAGGTACTGAATATACGGCCAGTCCTACAGTTACTACACAGTATCGTAGAGTAATGACTTGTGATGCTACAGGTGATGATGCACCGTCTGCGGCTGCAACAGTTTCTGTAATTACACCTGTCTATGCAGCCATTCCTTATTTGGCTACCTTTGAGTCTAGCTGGTCTAATGGTTGTGCTACGGATGACCTCCCAGATTTATCTTGGAAAAATACGCCTGCCACAGGCAATAACTCTTGGAGAAGACAAGACGAAGGTGTTTCTGCAGATTGGGATGCATTAGGTAATTTTGGGGTAGTACCTGAAATCAATGTACAGCCTATCAGTGGCACTGGAGCGGCGACCTTCCACTCACATGGTACTTTCTCAGGTGGTGGTGTAGGCGAAACAGGTACACTTGATTTATATTTAGATTTAAGCCCTGCGGGCACTAAGGCACTGTCATTCTTATATTCTAACAAAGTGGTTGATTTGACAGCCTTCGGATTCCCGACCATTAATGATGATGTATTAAATGTATATGAATCTACAGATGGTGGAGCTACTTTCACACTCTTAGATACATTTGGCGAAGCCAATAACTGGGAAGAGAAAGTCGTTATTCTAACTTCTAACTCTGCCACTACAGTGATTCGCTTTGAGGGAGTAAGAGATGGAGGAAACTCTAACTTAGGCATAGACAATGTAGAAGTAAAAGTAATACCTCCTTGCGAAAACTTAGCAAGCCTGAATGGTGGCAATGCCATAGCAAACCCGAATGATTTCTGTATTAGTTTAGAAAATGAAATATCTGTTTCGGGTTCTTCTGCCACAGATGCCATAGGCTTTACTTATCAATGGCAAGCCTCTACAGATGCTGGTGCTACTTGGGCAGACATCATAGGTGAAACGAACCTTACACTCACAGTTGCACCTGCGGTTACGACCTCTTACCGCCGTAATATTATCTGTGTAGCAGGGGGCACATCGGCTTTTTCTGCAGCAGTAGAAATTTTAGCAGCACCCGTAGTATATGCTACTCTGCCCTTAGAAGAAGGTTTTGAAACTTGGGATGATTTATGTGCCAACAACGATGTGCCTAGAATAGGAGCACAAACAAGTTGGAAAAACACCCCTGCCACAGGTAACCAATCTTGGCGAAGACAAGACCAAGGGGCTACAGCAGGATGGGCATTTAACTTTGCTCCTGCAAGACCCAATGCTTTTGAAGGACAAGGACTTGCTAATTTTCACTCTTATGGTGCAGGAAACGGAACACAAGGCTTCCTTGATATTTACATTGATGCTTCAAGCCCCAATGATAAAGTGCTTACTTTCCAATACAACAATGCACCTAGTTATAATGGTGAAGCACCATTCTTTGGAAATAATGACCGACTTGCAGTGCTTGTTTCTACTGATGGTGGAGCTACTTTTGGAACACCTATCCTAGACCTTGGTGCTACTGAAGGAGATGAAATTACAGGTTGGACAGCACAACAGGTAATTATCCCATCTAATAGTCCAAATACAATCGTTCGTTTGAGAGCTACCAGTGATTTTGGTGATACGGATATAGGCGTAGATCAACTAAAAATCATCGCTCCATTCCCGAATGATGTAGGGATTACGGACATTGGTCTGGATGTATGCTCTCCTGCTTTTGCCAATCTTGAAGTAGAGATTACCAATTTTGGTTCAGAAGTAGCCAGTAATTTCCCTGTAACTTACATCACCGCAGGTGGTACATTGGTTACAGAGCAATTTACCGCTTCTATTGAGCCTTTTGCTACGGCAATGTATGTGTTTGAGACCCCTGTCAGTGTATTGGGCATCAATAGCATAGATGTAACTGCAGCCACTGTCTGGGCGCTTGACCAAGACAATAGCAATGATTCATTCAATGAGGTCATCAATGTAGGCAGTGGACAAACACTTCCATATTTCACGGACTTCAATACTGGTCTCCCAGGTGAATGGCTTACTCAAACTACAGGCGAAGGTTGGTTCTTAGGTACACCTAACAATAATGGTACACTCACAGGTACATTCCCTAATAATCCAGCCATTTTTGATTTTAACATAGATGCAGGGCCTGCTTATGATGGTGATAATTCATTCATGGCAGTAGATGATGATGCCGACGGACTTGGTGAGACAGGTCGTGATTATCTGATTATGCCTACTTTTGATTTATCAAACTATGCAGATGTAACGCTGAGTTTTGATGTATTCTTTAGTAATTTCTTTGGTGGTATATTCACTGTTGAGGTAAGCACAGATGGCGGAGTAACGTATGACACCCCAGTTTATACACTTGATGCAAGCACAAGCTGGGTAAATGTAAACGTAGATATGGTAGATTACGAAGGTGAATCTAGTGTAACTGTTCGCTTCCAATACAATGATGAAAATCAATGGGCAGAAGGTGTAGCCATAGACAATGTAGGCTTAGACGGAATGTTACTTGCTAATCCAAGTATCACAGTATCTACTCCAGCAGTAGAAGATGCCTTTGTATTACAGGGTACACAAAACCACGTGCTTTATAAAATGGACTTGACTGTATTAGATGCCAATGCTACTTTTAGTGATTTGGTATTCACTACCTCAGGTACTTATGATGATGATGATTTGGTAGCCAATAGTTTTAAACTATGGTACTCTACCGATGATATCTTAGGGGTAGGTGATACACAACTAGGTACATCTGGCACAGTAGTTTCTGGTGAGCAAGTGATTTTCCATTGCTTGTCTCAGCCAATCAATGCAGGCACAGTAGGATATGTATTCTTGACAGTAGATATAGATGCAGCAGGCACAGTAGGCAATACTGTATTTGTAACTGCACCAGATATTAATACTGGCGTGATATTCCTTTCTGGTGATGTAACTGGAACCACAGTAGCGGGTGGTGTGCAGACCATTGCTCTGCCAAACACAGCTCCGACTTCTGCCGATAAGCGAGTAGAGACTGTTAAGAATGTGGCTTATACATTTGCAGCGACAGACTTTGTGTTTGCAGATGTAGATGCTACCGATGTCTTGACACAGGTAAGCATTGCTTCTATTAACTTGCCAGCAGGTGCTACACTCACATTAGGAGGCACAGCAGTAACGCAAGGCACTGTGATAGATGCAGCTCAGATTGCTAGTTTAGTGTTTACGCCTGCCACTGATGGCATTGGTGATAACTACGCAAGCTTTACTTTCAGAGTATCTGATGGAAGAGATTTCAGTGATTTACAATACAATATGATTGTAGATGTAGTTTCTGATGAAATCTTTGTGCCTAGCTTATTCTCTCCTAATAATGACGGAGCAAACGAAACCTTCGTGGTATTGGGAGCTAACGGAAATATCGGAAGAATTACTTTGAAAATCTTTGACCGTAACAACAACCTTGTATTTGAGACATCAGACATAGCCCAGGCTACTCAAATAGGATGGAACGGAACAAAAGATGGCAAAGAACAGCCTGCCGGTGCGTATATCTGGCTCATAGAGGGTACTTATAGTAATGGAGACCCACTAGAGTTTGAAGGCAAAACCACAGGTGTCATCCGAATGATTCGCTAAAACCTACAATCAAAAACGGGAGTGAGCTTCGGCTTGCTCCCTTTTTATAAAAAACTAATTTTGAAAAGCATGAAAAAATTAATACCCCTCATTCTCGGAGTAGGATATGCCCTTTGGAGCTTTCTGCTTCCCTCTGTGCAAGGGCAGGATTTAAGTAATCCTACTTTCTCACAATTTCACTACACGCCTTTTCTGACTAATCCAGGAATGATTGCTAGTAGTTCGGATGTTCAATTAATGTTTAATTATCGTCGCAAGCAAGTAGAGGCTGGGCAAAGCTTTGATACACCGATGGCCTCTTTTTTATACCCACTCACAAGCAAAAACACAGGCAAGCACTGGGGCGGTGTAGGTTTATCGGTGATTAGTGACAATGCTGCTGGATTTCTCAAAACCAATGGTGTCTTGGCAGGATACGCACAGCGATTCAGCCTAGGAAATGGCAGTAGCTACTTAAACTTGGGCTTGCAAGCAGGTTTCTTTCAAAAAACCGTAGATCTTGGAGGGCAGACCACCACCACTCAATTCAATGGATTTGGTTTTGACCCCACAAGTGGCAGCGGTGAAGTCATAGACGGTGCCAATAAAAGCTATGCTACTTTTGGTGGTGGTGCATTCTGGGGAATGAACGATGAAATGGGTCGTCAAAAAGCCTTTCTAGGAATCTCTTATCTTAACTTTACAGAGCCTGATATTGCATTTGTGGATGGAATGGGTGCAAATCTCCCCGCTTCTTTCATAGCCACAGGGGGTGTAAAGATACTTCAGACAGATAGATTCTCTGTGATGCCTAGTGCAAGGTTTATCAACACGGCTGGCAATAGTCAAGTAAATGCTGGCTCATGGTTCAATTATCATTTCTTAGGAGCTGATGAAGGATTTATGAGGGAAGGCACTCTAGGCTTAGGTGCTTGGTATAACACAACCAGTGCCCTGATTATGTCCTTGGAGTTTAACCAACCCAATTACCTCATTGCGGCAAGTTACGATATTCCTACTTCTAGTGATGTTTCTAATATTCAAAGAAATGGAGTATTTGAACTGACCGTAGCACTTAAACTCAAAAAAGGCAAAGAAAAAGCCGCTCCCGCAGAAGCAAAAGACCGTGACGGGGATGGCGTGCCAGATGATGTAGATGCTTGCCCTGATACCCCAGGAAGCAAAGAAATGCTTGGTTGCCCTGATACAGACGGCGATGGACTGCCTGATAAGTATGATAACTGCCCCAACGAAGCTGGCTCTCGTGACTTGGGCGGATGCCCCGACAAAGATGGGGATGGCGTAGCAGACAAGGATGACCAATGCCCCGACAAAGCAGGGCCTAAGTCTAACAACGGATGCCCTGTAGAAGAAGTCAAACTTACTCCACTGGAGCTAAACATCTTAGAAACAGCAAAGTATGTACACTTTGAAAGTGGTACAGCCATTATCGAGAGCACTTCTTATTCTAACTTAGACCTCGTAGTGGAGGTAATGAAAGTACACCCTGATGATGTTCTGAATCTGGTAGGACACACTGATGATGTCGGAGATGCAGATGCCAACTTGAAGCTAGGGCAAGAGCGTGCAGATGCCGTCAAAACCTATTTATCTAGTAAGGGAGTGCCTGCTACAAGTATTAACACAGACTCCAAAGGTGAAATTGAACCCATCGCAGACAATAGCACAGACAGGGGGCGTGCACTCAATAGACGTGTAGATATGAAAATTATTAAGAAAAAATAATCCCTTCCTTGATAATACTGAATTATTAAAAATGACTTCTTCTGAAAATGAAGAGGTCATTTTTTTTATACGCATATCTCACCCAAATTTTACGAGCAACCATGTACAGTGCACCTCTATAAAAACGTTAAAACAAAGTAAACACACACAGATTTAGCGCAAATCCTGTGTTTTATTGAGATTTTTTAGTATATTGTGCCACACATAATTTTTACTCGGATATGCATTACTACTTACTTATTTTTACACTCCTAAGTATGTGCCTCTGTGTCAGTAAGACCTCAGCACAAGACCTTAACCGCCAAGAGAAGAAAGCCCTTGAGAAAGAACTCAAATCACTCAGCAGAGATTTAGACAGGTTTAAAGAAATCAAAGACGAAGACAAAACTCTCCAGCAGATGATAGCACGAAAAAGAACAACATTGGCACAAGAGTTTTCAGTACTTAACCAAAAGCAAGACAGCCTCAATCAGTTAGAAAAAAGATTGATGATGCAGCGTGACAATGCTTGGCAACTTAGCAACAGACTGACAAGCAGTTTTACACAAGATGCAGAAGTACTTTTCAGGGTACAAATAGGGGCTTACCGAAATCCTAAATTGGCAAAAATGCTCTCTGAGCAAGGTAGTTTTTTTATGGATGATTCTCCACAAGGAATTAAAAGATATATGATAGGCACTTTTAACTCTTATGGAGAAGCAAAAAGCTTTGCCAATGAGCTAAGCGGCTCAGGTGCTCAAGCATTCGTAGTGGGATATTTGCAAGGAAATAGAATAGAAAATCTCAAACAAATGCCCGAAAAGTATTTTTAGAATCACACCCTAAGAGATGAAAAACGATTTCTATCCCTGTCTTTTAGCCCACCACAAGCCTTCAAAAACTTTTTTAACAAGGGCTTAACAGTCATTCTATTTCTCTTAACGTTATCCCATTGCTAGATTACTTATTTTTGAATATTATTGATTTATTAAATTTTACTACGATGAAAAAAGCAATTATTTTCTCTTTTCTTTCTATGATAATCCTTGCAATGTATGGCATTTCTCAAAATGCTGCCAACGCAAGTAGCTTCTTTGGGGCAGCTTTTAGCTGGGAAAAAACCACCCATAATTTTAACCAAATTCCACAAGGCACACCCGTAACGGCTGAGTTTGAATTTACCAATACAGGAGATGCACCCCTTATCATCACACACGCAAAGGGCTCATGCGGATGCACTGTCCCTTCTTATCCTAAAGAACCCATCGCACCAGGGCAGACAGGCAAAATCAAAGCACAGTTTAATGCAGCCGCAATGGGTGTATTTAATAAAACTGTAACGCTCACGGCCAATACAGGGCAGCCCGCAGTATTGACCATCAAAGGTGAAGTGATTGCAAAATAAGCACACATACATTATTTTAGAATGCCTGTCTTATGTATCATTAAGGCAGGCATTTTTTTTGGCTACAAACTTCATTTTTTAATGTGGGCAATATTGACTTAATTTGCCCCAGTTTTTAATCTCTTGAAGATTTTACCTTGAAAAAAAATATTACCTACATTATCTCTGATATAGACAAAGCCCTTGCTTTCGAGTGGATAGCAGAAGCACTGCAGCACGAAAAAGGATTGGCACTGAGTTTTATTTTGCTCAACAAGGGCGACAGTGCCTTAGAAAGATTCTTGGAAAAGAAAAATATTCCAGTACAGCGGGTAAACTACTCAGGTAAAAAAGATTTGATGCCCGCCCTATGGAAAGTAAGAACGATTCTCCGAAAATATAAAACGCAGGCAGTGCACTGTCATCTCTTTGATGCCTGTGTGGTAGGTTTGGCTGCTGCAAAAAGTCTGGGAATTAAAAAACGAATCTTCACAAGACATCACTCAGACTACCACCACGTGTATTTTCCGAGGGCAGTTTATTATGACAAGATTATCAGCTCTCTAGCCACTGATATTATGGCTATCTCGGAGAATGTCCGAAAGATTTTGGTAGAAAAAGAGCGTGTCAGGCCTGAAAAAGTACATCTGTTGCACCACGGTTTTCACTTAGATTTGTTTGAAAATGTACCCGATGAGCGTATAAATACCTTGAAAGAGAAGTATAAAATCCGTCAAGGGCAGCACCCTGTGATAGGCATCATCGCTCGGCAAACAGCTTGGAAAGGCATTCAATACATCATTCCTGCATTTCAAAAGCTATTAGAAGAATATCCAAAAGCTCACCTCCTACTTGCCAATGCAAAAGGAGATTACAAACAGCAAATTACGCAGCTCCTGCGTCAGCTCCCCGAAGGGTCTTATACAGAAATCACCTTTGAGCACGATTTGCCCGCCTTGTATCAGCTTTTTGATGTCTATGTGCACACTCCCATAGACCCATACAAGGAGGCTTTCGGGCAGACCTATGTAGAAGCACTAGCTGCAGGGATTCCCTCTGTATTTACACTCTCTGGCGTAGCTGCCGAGTTTATTGAGCATCAGAAGAATGCCTTGGTAGTGCCTTTTGAAGATTCAGAAGCCATTCTTAAATCAATGTTGGTTTTATTAGAAAATGAAGCACTTCGCAATCTGCTTAAAGAGAATGGATACAAAGATGTCAGAAAATTATTTGGATTTGATAAGTTTATCCATAGAATGATAAAGTACTATACATAAATACCCAAACTATAAGTTAGCTAAAAAATCTTTGATGTTAAACATAGGATAGAGTATTAGTAACATAACCCACTGGTAAAAATGAATGAGCCTATTATCTCAGTAGTAATCCCCTGTTACAATGCAGAAAAATATATTAAAGAAACCATAGAGTCAGTCTTAAATCAAGACAATGAAAACTTTGAATTAATTATTGTTGATGATGGCTCTCAAGATGATTCTGAGAAAATCATTAAGTCTTTCAAAGATAAGCGAATACGATACATTTATCAGAAAAATGCAGGTGTATCAGCAGCAAGAAATAAAGGAATTACAAATGCCTTTGGTAGATACATTGCTTTTTTGGATTCAGATGATTTATTTTTAGAAGCTAATCTCAGGAAAAAAATTGAGATACTAGAGTCTAATAAGTCCATTAGTCTTATACATTCTGCAGAGATAAAATTTGATACCTTTACACAAGAAATAATTGAAATCGTGAAAGGCAAACAAGGTGAAGTACTAGACGATTTACTTTCTCTTTCTACAAACGTGATTCATAGTCCCTCTAGCGTAATAGCATCTAAGGCTGTTTTAGACAAATTAGGAGGCTTCGATCCCAATTTATCAACTTCTGCAGATTGGGATATGTGGGTCAGATTGGCTTCAATAACTAGCTTTGCGTATCTTGAAGAACCCCTAGTAAAATACAGAGTGCATCCAGCACAAATGCATCTTAACATATCACTTATGGAAAAAGATATGTCTTATGCTTTCAAGAAAAACGAAGAACTATTTAAAAGTAAGAATTTTTACAGGGAATGTTTGGCTAATTTATACTTAATATTGAGTGCTTGCTATTTGGGGGACGATAAAAAATATTTAAGATTTTTTATTTTCTTTTTCAAATCACTTATTACCAATCCTAAACCTGTTTTATACAAAATATCTAAAACTTTAAAAAAGATAAATGTCACAAAATAGCAAAGGCTTAACTCTCTTTGAAGATGCATGAGAGCTAAGCCTTTCATATAAGAATCATTATTCAGCCTTAATACCCTCCACGGAAAGTATAAGTCTTGGCTACTTTATCAATCGCTACGATATAAGCCGCAATACGCATCGGTATTTGATACTCTACGGAGGTATTATAGACTTTCTCAAAAGCCTCACGCATAATACGGTCACTGCGTCTGTGGATACGCTCCTGAGTCCATTTATATCCTAGCCTGTTTTGTACCCATTCAAAATAAGATACACTCACACCGCCAGCATTGGCAAGGATGTCAGGCACTGCCAAGATTCCTTTATTATTGAGGATAGCATCTGCTACGGCTGCAGTAGGTCCATTGGCACCTTCTACAATCATACGAGCCTCTATTTTGTGCATGTTTTCTTCTGTGATTACATCTTCTTTGGCAGCAGGTACCAGAATATCTACCTTAAGTGTGAGCAAATCACCTGCAGGTATTTTTTCTGCACCCGTGAAGCCTTCCAAGCTACGGTTATTTTGCTCTACATAAGCAGCAGCAGCATCGATGTCTATGCCTTTTTCATTGTAATAAGCCCCAGACATATCGCTAATCGCCAAGATATTCACACCACGCTCGTGCAGCAAGCGTGCAGCATGTGAGCCCACATTCCCGAAGCCCTGCACTGCACAAGTAGCTTTGTAGGGGTTGATTCGGAGTTTTTCCATTCCTGCCAATGCACAGACCATCACCCCTCTGCCCGTAGCCTCTACACGCCCCAGCGAGCCACCCAATACGAGCGGCTTGCCCGTTACTACAGAGTTTACGGTCATGCCCAGTGATTTAGAATATTCATCCATCAGCCAAGCCATTTCTCGAGGGCCCGTGCCCATGTCAGGAGCAGGAATATCTCTATCAGGGCCAAAGACATCTAACATAGACAGTGTATAAGCACGAGTGAGCCGCTCAAGTTCGCCTGCCGACATTTCTCGGGGGTTGCAAGTAATGCCTCCCTTTGCACCACCATAAGGGATATCTACTACGGCACACTTCCAGGTCATCCAAGCTGCCAGTGCCTGCACTTCATTGAGCGTAACACCAGGGTCATACCTGATACCTCCCTTAGAGGGGCCAAGTATATTGGAGTGAATCACTCTGTAGCCCTGAAATACTTCAATCTTGCCAGAATCCATAGTAATGGGCAAGCCTACAATGACCTGCTTGGTGGGGGTCTTGAGAATATTATAGATTTCATCACTAATCCCTAGCAGACGTGCAGCTTCATCAAAGCGGGACATCATAGAGTCAAGTGGGTTCTCTTTATCTTTAATCGGAGCGGGTTCTATGTATGACATATAGTTTAAGGTTAGTTTTAATTTTTAGGTATAAATAATTATTCGAGATTAACTTGCATGATTGCCTCAATGTAAGTTGTTGATAGTCAAAGCATTCAATCATTTTTAACTATCAATTTTCAACTGTCTATGTATCTAACGTATCTCATCAAAAAGTGCTTTTACTTTTGAGAATATTGCTTAATATCTTTGACACTCCAAAATTAGCACTTTGTCAAAAAATAATAGAACTTTGTTTAGAAAATTTTCAAAAATAAAGCAATAAAAGGGGCACTCATGAGCAAATTATCAAAACGGTCTAAAAAACCTCCATGTCCGGGCAGTGCTTGTGAGGAGTCTTTTATCTGTAGGCTACGCTTGAGCATAGATTCTACCAAGTCGCCGTGAGTGCCTGCTATAGTTACAATCAATGCCAAGATAACCCACTGAAAAAGAGACAGATTGGGCAGATAGGTGTGCAGTAGCCCTGCCATCAGCAATGCCATTACCCCTCCTGCAATACTGCCTTCCCAAGATTTTTTGGGAGATATACGGGGGAATAGCAAGCGTTTGCCATAGCGTCCACCTATGAAGTAAGCACCAATATCGTGAATCCAGATTAAAAAAAATGTACCTAGAATGACTTCATATTGATAATCACCCGAAGAAAAAACTCCCCAATGCAAGGCAGAAAAAGGCAAAACTACATAGACCAGCCCAAGCAGTAAATAGCCCAAAGATTGAAAGGGGTGGGCTTGCTCTTTTTGATACAAAACCAAAATAAATGCCCCAGCAAATATAGGATATGCCCAAAAATAAAAAAGTGAAGACAGCAGCCCAGCACTCACCATAAATGAGCCTACATAAAACAAGAAGCCTATCATCAGACCATAGTTTCGTAGGGGTCTTTGCGCTTTGCCAAATACCAAATTAAAGAACTCATACTGACAGACCATACAGATTACCAAAAATACAAATCCGTAAGACCATTGATTCCAGACCATTCCGCCCAAAACAAGGAAGAATCCTGAAAAGCCATAAATAATACGGTTCCGTAGACTATCCGCTTGGGGTGTTTCTTGTGTTTTCTTATTCAAATTTGATGTCATTCTCTATGATGTTACGAGCAGAAGAGGCTACTTCGGGGTGAACATACACCTCAAAGTTACCATTTAAAATACCGCCTGCATGTGCTGAGTCTCTTTTATTAAGGATGACTGCCTGTATCTCTTGGTCTAATAAAATGGCTTTGACGATTTCGGCTTGGTGTGAAAGCTTAGTGCTAAATATTTTTTCCCAGTTGTCCATACTTTTGTTTTTAGATGTTTTTGAAGAATTTTTGAAATTTAAGTGTCGTCCAATCTATACTATGCCTCGTGCAATGTACTGATAATTAGCACATTTACTTACTGCTGATGAGTAAATAACTATGTAGTGATAGATGCTTTGATACCAATACATAAAAGACATTTTAAGAATAATCGGGAGGATATGTTATGTTTTGAAATGTAAATATCAATCATACTGCCTCAGCTAGAGCAAAATTAATGAAAATCATACACAAATGTAGCTGTATCTATTGCCAAAATCTGTTTTAACTCAAAATGCCAAAAGTTTATGGATATACAGTGCTTACCAATGGATTGCTTTTTGAGGTATTTTTATCCAAAATGAATGTCATTCTTGATGAGCTGATGTGCCAAAAAAGCCTGCTCTTGGTGCACATATACCTCAATATGGTCTTGAAGGATAAGCTCACGTGTAGGGTCACTTTTATTGAGAATGACCGCAGGAATGCCATTGTCCTCTAAAACAGCCTTGACGATTTCAGATTGGTGTGCCATAGTACTTTGAAAAACTTTTACCCAGTTGTCCATGAGTGATGTGTGTTTAAGTAAAAAAACGTGCTCCTGTCCTTGTCTATGAGTAACTAAGTAGTCGCACAAAATTAGTATATATCACTTTTTAATGTAATGCATTGATTATCAATAATTCTCAAGTCTCCATTCTCAATTTATTTTCAGGAGGCAAAGATACATTTCGCCTCCAAAATAAAAACAGCACACTGCCTGTCAATAAGCCAGAGCATAAGACCAAATACCAAGGCATAGACTGTGTCTGCATTAAATTATACCCTACCAAATTTTGCTGATAAAGATAGACCATCAGAAGTGTAAAGCCATTGTTGAAAATATGCCCCCAAATGGCTAAATTCAGATTCCCGCTCCAAAAATATACATAGCCTAGCAACAAGCCCAAAAACATACGGGGGAAAAAACCATAAAACTGAAGGTGAATCGCACTGAAAAGCATGGCAGTCAAGAAAATAGCCACATGTGGGCTCATCACCATTCCTAGATTTCGTTGTAAAATTCCTCTAAAAATCAACTCCTCCCCAATTCCTGGCAAAACTGCAATGACCAAAAAGCCCAACAAAAAAGATGAAATGTTCTGAAATTTAATCAAGAAAAAAGTCAGCTCAGAGAGTGATTTTTCTTTTTGATCTGCCCATTTTTCAAATTCACTCAAAAAACTCGGAAAATCCAATTGTGTATTCCACTCTATCAGCCAAGAGCTAAAAGGCATGACACCCAAAAAAATAATACTGACCAAAGCCACATTCTGAACCCCAAAACTATTGCGAGGGTTTAGAACACTCAGCGGTGCTTTTTCTGCAAAACGAATAAAAATCCAAGAACTCACTATGAAGCCTCCAAAGGCTGATACACCCTGAAAAACAAGGTGCATCTGTCGTAACTGTGCTGTACGGGGCAGTTCTTGCATCAATAAGGGGATTTCTTTCAAGGATATTTCATAAAAATAAGCCAGCAATGCCGCCGCCAAAGTACCCGAAAGTGAAAGCATCATCAAGAAAATACCCATGATAAATAAAACCCTAGAGATGATGATATAAAAAGGAGGTGATGTGTTTACGTTCATTTCTTTGTGCCAAAAAATGCCAATTTTCGCCCAAAAGTAAGCATCTTCAGGGCAGTTTACAAATTCTTAGGCTGAATACCTCATTTTAAGCCAAAAAATCGTTTTTTTTGCAAGGTATCTAAAAATCCCTCAAAAAGTGATTTATAAAAAAACTAAAAAATGGTAAAAATAGGCAACCTAAACCTGGGTGAATTTCCGCTTTTATTAGCTCCTATGGAAGATGTCAGTGACCCTCCCTTCAGAGCAGTATGCAAAGAAAATGGCGTAGATATGATGTACACAGAGTTCATCGCTGCAGAAGGGCTTATCCGAAGTGCCGATAAAAGCGTACAGAAGCTAGACATCTATGACTACGAGCGGCCCATAGGCATACAAATATTTGGCGCTGAAATAGAATCTATGCGACAGGCTGCCGCCATCGCCGAAGCTGCCAAGCCTGAGCTTATTGATATCAATTATGGCTGCCCCGTCAAAAAAGTGGCTTGCAAAGGAGCTGGAGCAGGTATCTTACAAGACATCCCCAAGATGCAAAAAATGACCGAAGAGATAGTCAAGCAGGTCAAAATCCCTGTAACTGTCAAAACTCGGCTCGGCTGGGATGAAAATAGCATCAAAATCATAGAAGTAGCCAAAAGACTGCAAGATGTAGGTATTCAGGCACTGACCATTCACGGGCGAACCCGCAAGCAAATGTATAAGGGAGAAGCCGACTGGCGCCACATCGCTGAGGTCAAAAACCACCAAGATATTCACATTCCTATTTTTGGAAATGGTGATATAGACTCCCCCGAAAAGGCTTGGGAATACCGCCATAAATTTGGGGTGGATGGCATCATGATAGGGCGAGCTTCTATCGGTTATCCTTGGATTTTTAGAGAAATTAAGCATTATTTTAAAACCCAAGAACTCCTCCCCCCTCCTACCCTAGAAGAAAGAGTGGATACTTGCAAAAAACATTTTATCAAATCAATAGAATGGAAAGGCGAAAAGCTCGGCATTTTTGAGATGAGAAGGCACTACACCAACTATTTTAGGGGCTTCCACCATTTTAAAGATTTTAGAATGCGTCTGGTAGAGGCTGAATCTATGCAAGAGGTCATAGATATTCTGGGAGAAGTACAAGATTTTTATCAACAAGATTTGCTCATCAGTTACTAAGCAACATATATGAAGTATTACCTCGTAGTCGGGGAGCGTTCGGGTGATTTGCACGCTGCCAACCTTATGAAAGCCCTGCAAAAAAAAGACCCTCAGGCTGAGTTTAGGTTTTGGGGAGGAGATGCCATGCAAGCTGTAGGAGGGCAGATGGTCAGGCACTACAAAGAAATGGCTTTTATGGGTTTTGTGGAGGTCTTGCAAAATTTGCGAACCATCCGCAAGTTTTTGAAAGCGTGCAAGCTAGATATTGAGGCACACCAGCCCGATGTGGTCATTTTGGTAGATTATTCTAGCTTTAATATACGGATAGCCCAATACATCAAAAAGAAAAACATAGCTACCAAGATATACTATTACATTTCTCCCAAGATATGGGCTTGGGGGGTGAAGCGTGCCTATAAAATCAAAAGACTTATAGACAGAATGTTTGTCATCTTTCCGTTTGAGGTAGATTTTTATAAGCAGTTTGGCTATGAAGTGGATTTTGTGGGAAACCCTCTCTGGGATGCCATCCAAGACTTTAAACCCAATGCTGATTTTAAGGCACAAAACCAACTCAATGATGCCAAGCCTATCATTGCTCTTTTGCCAGGAAGCCGCAAACAAGAAGTAAGCAAGATACTGGGCAAAATGCTGGCAATAAGAACAGCATTTCCTCAATATCAGTGGGTAATCGCGGGAGTTTCTAACCTTCCAGAGGAGTATTACCGAGTGTATGATGCCCTGCCCGATGTGAAGGTAGTATTTGACCAAACCTATGATTTGCTCCAAAATGCTGAGGCTGCCATCGTTACCTCAGGCACTGCCACGCTTGAGACAGCCCTCTTGGATGTGCCGCAGGTGGTCGTCTATCAGACCAGTTTTCTGACTTATCAGATAGTAAAATCACTTATCAAAGTAAAATATATTTCTTTGGTAAATCTAGTAGCAGAAAAAGAAGTAGTCAGAGAGTTGATTCAGCATGATTTCTCAAAAGATAATTTGACAAATGCCTTACAGAAAATAGTGCTTGGAGGAGAAAAAAGACAGAAAACATACACAGACTACCAAGAAATGAGGGGAAGGCTAGGCAAGCAGGGCGCTTCTGAGACCACAGCCACACTCATCAGCCAGTACCTCCAAAAAGACATACCTCTTGGATAAGATTTAAGCCATCATCTCTACTTCATCGTGTACATCATCAGGAAGTCTGACTCCAGGCGGAAGGTCTAGCTTAGGAGGGGTCAAGTCAAAACCTGATCCACCATCATCATCATCGTCAGATCCAGGGTTGCGGTTGCGTAGCTGTGCAATCCTGTAGCTTACATACATCAAGACGATTAAGTGTGCCAAAACAAGTAAAAAATAGTCAAAAGAAAGCATGGTATTGTGTTATAAGGTTTTCGATTTTTTTGTGTTCTAGGACTAAAATTACAAAAAAAAATCCAGAAAATCTAGTCCTAATAATGAAGATGTCTTTTTAATTTTATCCAACTTTTAATTGGAAAGGCTAAACCATTGATTTATAAATCATTGGAAAGTAATTCATTCACTTATCTTTACCAGAAATAAAGCAGGATTCAGTTGCTTTGAGTAGTGGCAGCAAAGATATTACACTAAAAACCGTGCAGATTTAGGTGCTCACTGTCTATAATCTCTACTATCTTCTTCATTTTCTTTTGAATCACCTCAAAGTGCTGTAAATCCTCTTCACTTACAAACGTGATCGCCTTGCCAGGGTTTTCTGCACGCCCTGTCCGCCCGATTCGGTGTATAAAATCTTTGGGAGAGCGGGGCAGTTCGTAATTGATGACACAAGGCAAGAACTCAATATCTATGCCTCGAGCCAGTAAATCAGTGGTTACCAGCACATTGAGTTTACCATTCTTAAAATCTTTGAGAGATTCTTTTCTATTGCCTTGTGTTTTTTTGCTATGAATGGCTCGGGCATCTATGCCATTTTTGATAAGTTTATTGCTCACTTGGTCTGCCTGATAGATAGAAGAAGTAAAGACGAGTACTTGTTTTATTTCGGATTTTTTGATGAGGTAGCGCAGCAGTGGGCCTCTTTTTTCATTGCTGACCTGATAGGCTTCTTGCTGGATGAGGTCTAGGCTTTGTTTTTCGGGGATAATCTCTATGACAAGTGCCTGCTGCATGATTACCTGTTGTATGCGCTGTATATCAGGGCTAAGTGTAGCCGAGAACAATAGATTTTGACGCTTAGGAGGCAGTAAATCCAGTATTTTGTCCATTTCTTCCTGAAAACCGAGGTGAAGCATTTTGTCTGCCTCATCTAATACAAGGGTATCTAAGTCTGCAAAATGCACAGCATTTGCCCTGTGCAGCTCTAGTAATCTTCCAGGTGTAGCGATTAGCACATTGCTGTGTTGGATAGACTGCATCTGAGGATTGATAGAAACCCCTCCATGTATGGAGAGTGATTTGAATCTGAAGGGTAAAATTTCTCCAAATTTTTTGAATACTTCGCCTACCTGTATGGCGAGCTCTCGGGTAGGCACTAGCACCAGCACCTGAATGTGCCTACTTTTGGGTGCAGGTTTTCCTTCGAGATTGCTCAGAATAGGCAGCACATAACAGGCAGTCTTGCCTGAGCCTGTCTGTGCAATGCCAAGTATATCTTTTTTTGCAAGAATGGCAGGGATGGCCCTCTCTTGAATCGGGTAAGGTTTTGTATAGTTTTGGCTTTTGAGGGCGGCTACTAGATAAGGGGAAAGCCCCAAGGTATCAAAAGGCATATAGACTTAAATTTGAGTGATAGATACAAAGTTAAAAGGAATATCAGCAAGATGGGGTGCATCAGCCTAAATTTGTTGTGAAATACAGATGAAGAGGTATTTAGAAGATGGGGGTGTTTTTGGTGATTCTAGCACTCGAAGCTATGCAGACAGCGCTATTTGCACAAGTGATGAATTATTTAAGGACTATGCGGATGGAAATAGATTTGTTGTTAAATTTTGGTTTGAGACCTAATATTGGAGAGTATGTTTTCTTGGGTGAGGAGAAATTTTGATTGATTGAGCTGTGGAGCATAAATAAAGTACCAGAAGTGGGACTTGAACCCACACGACCCGAAGGTCACAAGATTTTAAGTCTTGCGTGTCTACCATTCCACCATTCCGGCTTTTTATTAGATAGTGCGTATCGAATAAAAAAGAGCGAAAGACGGGGTTCGAACCCGCGACCTCGACCTTGGCAAGGTCGCGCTCTACCAACTGAGCTACTTTCGCTTATATACTGTCGCTATCGGAGTACAAAAGTAGTAGGGTAATTTTTAAATTCCAAATTTTTTCGTGAAAAAAAATCAATTTTCATTTTTCTCCTGTTTTTCCTTTCTTTTTTTCTTGTTTTTAGGCTCTTTGCCAGTGTCAGCATCGGCGAGTTTTTCCTCTTCTAGTATTTGGTAGCTAAGTTTGGTGAGGTGAAATACTTTTTTGCCCAGTATCCCATCTTGGCTAGCACCTCCTTTGAGTCGTTGCTCACCGAAGAGTAAGTAATGATTGTCGTACCAGTGAATATACTCATTCCAAGTATTGTCATTGACGGCATAGTCTGCCAAGATGACTTTAATCTCTTGTTTGGTTTCTTTTTTGACCTCTCTGTATCTGTGGATTGATTTAGAGTAGATATCTGCATCTTTGATATAAGAAAGGATAAGGCTATCACCAAGATACCCTAGTGCTGTGATTTGCTTTCGTTCGGAGGCTTCTACTTTATCTATTGCCATGGAGTTATCCCAGAGTAATCTTCCTTTGGTATCAAAGCCACAAATGATGACATAATTGTACTGCAGGCTGAGGTTTGAGTTGTTTTGATAAGGATAAAAATTTCTGCCATAGCTATAAGGTGAGTTATAAAAAGTATTGTTGGCAGTGCCGTATCTTCCGAGCCCATAGCGCTGTATGTCATTGGTATTGGCATTAGAATTATAGTAGCCTTCCATAAGCATGATGAGCTGCCCATTGTATTCTATGAGTTCTTCTTGGAGGTCTATTTTCCTATTGAGGTTAAAATCTTTTCCTTTTTTTCGTTTTTTTTCTATTCTTTTTTGCCATCTGTCGGCGGTTTTTTCTCCATAATAATTGAAGAAATTACCAAAATCTGTAAACTGATGATATTGAATGCTTTTTTGCTCTCCTTTTTCAAATTTAGCGACATAGACCCCCTGTGGTGTTTTTGCACAGTTGATGGAGTAAGTGCCGATGAGCATTTTTTGGAGATTGTCTTGGGTATAGACCAAACCCTCTCTGACTGTGCGTGTGCCCTTGTCTTTGATGAGCATTTGGTTGCCTATACCGATGAGCTGCGAATAAGGCTTGACCACTATCTCACAGCGGCGTGTATTGCTGGTGCTAATCACGAAATAAATCTGCTTATGCGCTACATCGGTCTGCACGAGTCTTACCTCTTCTTTGTTTTCATAAAATGCAGGAAGGACTTTGCTAAACTGATTTAAGAAATTAAAACTCATCACTACAGGTTTAGCACTAAACTCCCCGATTACATAGGCATAGTCATCTATGGCATAGTAGAGGTTCACTTTAATCTTGACAGGGGGTGTAAACTGAAATACCTGCCCCTCACCTGTATATACCTGTAGCTGAAAGATAGAAATCTCTAGGCTTGATTGGTCTTGCACAAAAAAATACAAATACTTATCCTTGTCAAAATAAGTGTATCTATTTTGAGTAAAAATATAGGGGATGACATAGCTCTGCTCTTTGAATATTTGGAGATTTTTATCAAAAAAAGACATTTTAAATTCCTTATCCTTGGCGTATCTCCAAGGCTCTGTCAGGTTGATAAGGATAAGCCCTTCTTTTCCGAGGGAAATTACCTCAAAATCATCTTCGTCTTGGCGTTTGGTAGGGATTTCATACCGTTGGCTGACCAGCATCTGGGCGAGTAATTCGCACAGCCCTGCGGAAAACAAAGACATCATACAGACAAGAGTGAATTTTAAGAATATACGCATTTTTTTATTTTTAAAACAGATTAAGTGATGGTTTGTTTTGTGACTGCCCTCTTCGCTGAGGAAAGCAAAGCCTAAGATGTAATTAATGAAGATTCTTAGTTATCTTTGAGTTTAAGTTAGTTATTCTCAACATAAAAAGCAATTTTTTTGATGCTAGAAGTCAGATTAGTCCAAGATGAGTCACAAAAAAAGGTGGCCTTTCAAATTAGAGAAGAAGTATTTGTGAAAGAGCAAAATGTACCTCAAGATTTAGAGTACGATGAGTTTGAGGATGCTTCACGTCATTTTTTGGCTTATGCCGATGGCAAACCCTGCGGCACAGCACGCTGGAGAGAAACCAGCAAGGGCATCAAACTTGAGCGTTTTGCGGTGCTAGAAGATTTTAGAAGCGCACAGGTAGGCTCTGCACTCGTAAAAACCGTCTTAGAAGACATTCTTGCCCATTCAGGCTACACAGGGCAGATACTTTACCTGCATGCACAGCTCAATGCCATGCCCTTATACAAAAAATTTAACTTTGAAATAGAAGGAGATGAGTTTATAGAAGCAGACATTCGCCACGTAAAAATGGTCTGGAATGGATAATCAACCTTATGATGAAAAACCTCTTAACCCACCTCAATCAATCTAAATGATGAAGAAAATCTTACAAAGGCTGTATTTTATCTGGATGGCGTGGTGGTTTGTCTTTGGATTTTTGCTGATATTGCCTTTTATTTTGCTGATTTTACAAAGAGAAAAGTGGCATAAATACTACTATCCCCTCACATGGTTTTGGGCAAAAATGTTTTATACATTTAATCTGATACCTGTCCGAAAGGTTTGGCACTTCACCCCTTCCAAAAAACAGCAGTATGTCTATTGCCCCAATCACTTTGCTTTTTTGGATATTCCTATTCTGACACTTACCATGCCTGCTTTCTTTGCCTTTGTGGGCTTGCACGACCTCAAAAAGATTCCTGTCTTCGGCTATATGTATCGCAAAATCCACATCACCGTAGATAGGGCCAGTGCAAGAGATAGGTATGCTACCTTTCAAAAATCTAAGGAAGCTCTCACAAATGGCAAAAATTTGGTGATATTCCCCGAAGGAGGCATCTGGACAGAAGATTTTCCGAAACTCTCAGCCTTTAAAGAGGGGCCTTTCAGGATAGCCATAGAGACACAAGTGCCTATAGTGCCTGTTACGATTCCTTTTAACTGGAAAATGATGCCCGTATTTGATTACAAAAAATTGGCTTGGCACAGGCAAGAAGTGATTTTTCACGAGCCTATCCCCACAAAAGGAATGACTCTAAAAGATACCAAAGCCCTACAGCAGCAAACCTATGAGGTAATCAATCAACAATTACGAGCCTCTCATCAAAGTAAAAAATAAACACTTAGAAGCTAAATAATTACTTGATAATCAGATATTTAGCCTTAAATAAAAAATTATTTTGATAAACATCTAAGCCAAAATAATTGGGATTATTCATTGGCTTACTCTAAAAATCTTATTTTTTTTGTAATTTGGTACGCTCAGTGTAAGCAATCTAACATAAAAGAGATAGCAGAAAATCTTGAAAAACAAGTAATTGACCTCATACAAAGACTCCAATATCTCACAATATTCATCATTTATAAACAATAAAATTCACATGGCAAGTACAGAAACCAAATCTAAAGCAAAAAGCAAAGCAAAAACAGCATACCCCAAAGATACCTACATGTATTGGTACCGTAGTATGCTTCTACAGCGCCGCTTTGAAGAAAAAGCAGGGCAACTCTACCTCAAACAAAAAATTAGAGGCTTTTGTCATTTATACATCGGGCAAGAAGCCAGTACCTCAGGTGCAGCAAGTGCACTCCAAAAAGGCGATAAATGGATTACTGCGTACCGTGACCATGGGCATCCGCTCGCACTCGGCACTTCTCCCAACAAAATCATGGCAGAACTTTTTGCAAAAAATACAGGTGTATCAAGAGGGAAAGGCGGCTCTATGCACCTTTTTGACAAAGAAGTAAACTTTATGGGTGGCCATGGCATCGTAGGAGGGCAAATCCCACTAGGAGCTGGAATAGCTTTTGCCGAAAAATACAACAAAACCGATAACCTCTGTATCTGCTATATGGGTGATGGGGCTGTCAGGCAAGGTGCTTTTCACGAAGCTCTTAACATCGCAATGACTTGGAAACTCCCTGTTATTTATGTCATCGAAAACAACGGATACGCCATGGGTACTTCCGTCAAACGGACTTCTAATGTTACAGAATTACACCAGCTCGGCGAAGCCTATGACATGCCCTCCGAAGGGGTAGATGCAATGAGCGTAGAAAATGTACATGAAGCCGTGGCACGTGCCGCCGAAAGAGCCAGAAAGGGAGATGGCCCTACTTTGCTGGAGTTTAAAACATACCGATTCAAAGGACACTCTATGTCTGACCCTGCCAAGTATCGCACCAAAGAAGAGCTAGAACATTACAAATCTCTGGACTCCATAGAGCAGGTGAAGCAGACCATCCTAAGTAAAAAAATGTCCACAGAAGAAGAACTCAAAGCTATAGATGACGAAATCAAAGCACAGGTGCAAGAGTCGGTAGATTTTGCCGAAGACTCTCCCTACCCTGATGCAAGTGAAGCATTCGAGGATGTCTATGTGCAGACAGACTACCCCTTTATCAAAGAGTAAAAAAGAAGTGTCTTCTCATTCAAAAATATCAAAAGGTGCATTTACAGGATTGTAACTGCGCCTTTTTGCTTTGATAATTGCCCTCACTGATACCCCACCTAACCCATAAACATCAAAATATGCACTATCAGAATTTAGGAAAATCAGACTTAAAAGTAAGTCAAATCAGCCTAGGCTGTATGTCATTAGGTACTGAACATGCCTCTAATGCCAAAATTATCCAGCAAGCCTATGACCAAGGAATCAATTTCTTCGATACCGCAGATTTGTATCATCAAGGGCAAAATGAAGAAAGCCTAGGAAAAGCGCTCAAACCCATACGCCAAAAGACCATCATAGCCACTAAAGTAGGCAACCAAATACGCAAAGATGGCACAGGCTGGGACTGGAATCCGAGCAAGGCTTATATCTTAGAATCTGTAAATCACAGCTTACGCCGCCTACAGACTGACTATATAGACCTCTATCAGCTACATGGAGGCACTATAGATGACCCCATAGAAGAGAGCATAGAGGCTTTTGAGCAGCTCAAGAAAGAAGGCAAAATTCGATATTATGGTATCTCATCTATCCGCCCCAATGTAATCCGTGAATACATCCAAAAATCTAACATTACCAGCGTGATGATGCAATACAGTTTGCTAGACCGCCGCCCCGAAGAAACTTGCCTGGATTTACTCCAAGAGGCAGGCATCTCGATCATCAGCAGAGGCGCACTCGCCAAAGGATTACTCCTAGATAAAAAACCCATAGAATACTTAGATTATACCCAAGAGGAAGTAGCAAAAATACAACAGCGCAGCCAAGCACTGGGCAAGCCCTTGGCACAAGCCATCACATTTGTGCTGCAGCAGCCTGCCATCACATCAGCGGTGATAGGCATACGCACAATGGCACAGCTCAAAGATGTCTTAAATGCAGCTTATGATGAGATAAAAGAAGAAGCCCTAACACAACTAAGAAAGGTACTAAAGCCCAAGCAATATGATGAACACCGATGAAATTAGATAGAATGTTTTTTAGGAAAGGGGACTGAAATTAACTACAAAAAAAAAGCCTTCAAACAATTTTGAAGACTTTAAATTACAGATTTTCGCTAGGTCAAATCATTCATAGCAGTCTAGCATCATATCAGTAGTGATGTGAACTATCTCATCATCACTGATATACATTTGTGTTACTTTGCATTCATCTCCATCTTCATCTACGATTTTCAAATCCCAATACCCTTCTTTGGGTACAGTAATCGTGATGGCCTGTCCATTTATCAAAACAGATTGCCCGCTCATCTCAAGCAAATCTTCACCCCAAGACTCATAATCTGAAGCTGTCATATACATTTCATAAAATGTCCATTCAGAATCATTTTGCAATGTAATAGTAATTTGCGCATCTGCTCTATTAAAAGCACTAAATAAGAAACAGATAGATACGAATCCAAATAACAAGAGGTTTTTTTTCATAATTACAATATTTAATTTAGAACAGTTTGTATAATAGCAAGATAAACGACTCGAAAAATAATAAGTTACAAAAAAATAAAAAAAAACATGTCCATAAAAATTTAAAGAATTGCTCTGTAGAATGTACCTAAAACTCGCCAAAAATTTCTCAACCTCATCCCATCTGTTTTAAAACAACCGAGGACCTAGAGTAATCTTCTCAGCCAAGTCAAACCAAACAAAGACCCTCCTATCTGATACACTCAGCCTGAGCACTGGACTTACATACCCCTCTAAGTACGGCTACCACCTAACATCTGAAGCATTCTCCTCTCTTTCACACACCTTGCGGCAGTAGAGAGTTGGGCTGCAGCCACACCTGAAACGGATTTTGAAACCAGCCTTCAGGCTATACGCATTATGAAAAAAAGAGATGATGAAAAAAATAATTTTAAGACTAACCCAAACGGCTGGTATATTCTAAAATGATTAGAAAGGACAAAAGGGACATCCCCCAAAGAGCAAGATAGCTGATAAAGAAAACTTTGAACAGGCTCGAGACCTCATATTTAGAAAAAAATTGATGAATCTTCACAAAGCGATTCTCGTGAATAAAGCATTGATAGATGAGTAGCTGCACTACTACTCCCACAAACAAAATCGTGAAGTCATGAGATGAGCTTACAAATAAACTCACAAAACGCACCCAGCCGAAGCTTGCCATCAGGGCATACAAGTTAAATAAATAGATGTAAATAGATATAGAAAAAAGAAGCATAGCCATAAAAGCCGCTCGCCCTGCAGGCTGCACAGGATAAAAAAACATAAAAAATCTATAAAAGATATATTCTAGCAGCTTCATAATGTATTCAAAACCTATCTATTCGTGTGTTTTTTATCCCTGTTATGTGAAACCTGAAAATCAACCCACATCAAAATTACACTAAAAAATGGCTTCTGAAAACTTTTTTTGCTATATTTCGTATTACCCTCGCTTTTTTAAGAAAAAACCACCCATCCAAATCTATGTGCCAAGAGGTGGCACCGCTCTCTTTTTTGTGTAAACACAGACTTGTGAGTGCTTCAACGTACTTAGTATATATGCTATCTCTTGCGTAACATACTGATAATTGGCATCGTTTTACCTCCGCCTTCTAAATGGATACACGCGCCTAAACTGTCCATCTTCTAGCTTGTATGTGGCATCACCCAGTATGATTTCTTGTCCTTCTTTCCAAGTGCTTATCCCTTCCCAATCTTTCTCTGAGACATGCAGCGAGGCATCGCAAACTTGTGCAAGCAGCAGATAATCATACGAAACGCCCTGTGCTGCCCCACAAAGAATAATGTGAAGGCGTATGCCTTTTTGTTTTAAAGCCTTTTTGAGTGCTTCGAGCAGCAGCATATCTCGTATCTCTGAATGTGCATCAGCTATCAAAATCAAATCTTTGCAAGATGGAAAAAATGCCTGCGCATACAAAAGTGCTTCTAAATCATTCTCAGGAGCATCATCTCCACGCCCTGCCTGTTTTACTTTCTGCATCAATTCCAGAATGGCTTCCAAATCATCCCCTTCATAATGATAAATACCTTGTGTCTGTCCTATGACTTTCTCACCCAAAACCTTGTCATCGCCATCATTAAAAAAAACCCAAGACCGAACCTGATGAGAGGACTTTTGCCCAAAATAAGTAATCCAAGACAATGCCTGCAGACCATAAGGATACATACTCTCTGTCCAGTCACAAACCAAAACGCTTGATTGCCACAAAGATATTTTGCGCCTAAAGACATTCAAGACAGTAGAATCTGATGGCATATTTTCTTGCTCAGCAATCTGTAGCATCAAAGCCTGAGGGTCAAGCGATTTTCTAAACAAAGGTACTCCTCTAGCATCCTCAGGAAGCAGAGATAAATCGGAAGCATTCGAGGCAGCAATCTGCTGCCCCGACACAAATGCAGGACGCACACAAAGCATCCCGATACATATAAAAAAAGAAAGAATCAGACGAAGCATACAATTATATTCAAAGAAATAGTACGAATAGAATCTATCATAAAACCAGCAACTCAGGTAAAAAAGATATTTTTTTTATAGAAAGTATAAATAATTAGAAAACTCTTCTTGACTTTCACCCAAAAAAATATAAATTTATATCCAAGATTTAATCCCTTAACAAAATATATACACACAATGTATAAGATAGCCTCCATTTTTGTCGCCTGCACACTCTCATTTTGCATGCCATCTTGCCAGAGTACACTCAATCCTGATGTATCAGGGCAATTCATTAAATTTTTAGGTGGTGCCTTAGATGAAACTGCCTTTGCCCTCAAACAAAGCCCAGAAGGAGAAATACTGCTGGTGGGGAGTAGCCAATCTTTTGGAGAAAATGAACAAATGTTTGTAGCAAAAACAGACAAGAACGGAAACAAAATATGGCAAAAAACTTTTACGAATGCAGAGATTATTGGCACTTTTAGCACAAACCCCGATACCTTGGCACAGAGTGGAAGAGATTTAGAAATCCTACCCAATGGCAATATCCTCGTCTTGGGCAATATCAGAAGCATCCGCCCTGAATATGCCAATGAAGCACTGCTCATCCTGCTAGAGCTCAGCCCAAACGGAAGCCTAGTGGAAAGTAAATTATTTGAAGACAGGCGAATCCGCAATAACAACGGCGTTTATCTTCAACAACTGGCAGATGGAGGGTTTATGATGCTTGCAAACACCTTTATAGAACGAGATGCCCCTACCTCAGATATGTATATGCACCGCCTAGATGCTACCAAAAACACGGTCTATGAGCGAATATATGGGATTCTGAACCGTGATGACCAAGTGGGATCTCTTGCCGAAAGTGCCACAGCAGATATCGTATGGGTCGGTACTTCTAACAGAAAAAGAAACCCCACAGGAGGCTTCTTCTCAGATATGCGCATCATCAAATCTGACCAAGTCGGCAACTTACAATGGGATTTTGCCATCGGCGAAAATGATGAATTTTCTCAAACAGGAAGGGACATTATTACGCTCGCCAATGATGAAGGATTCTTGTTGGTCGGCAATACCAATCAAAATGGCACAGAGGATATTCTGCTGGTCAAAACCAATACAGCAGGGCAAGTGCAATGGCAAAAAATCATAGGTGCACCCTCAGGACAAATTGGAGGAGATGGCGACCAAATAGGGATTTCTGGATTTCAGACACAAGATGGAGGCTTTGCCATCACAGGCTCTACTACACAAGGCACTAACCAAGATGTTTACTTGATAAAAACCAACGCAACAGGTGATGTAGAATGGCAAAAAAGGTATGGAAGCCAAGACCGAAATGACACAGGGCAGATGCTCATTCAGTCTAACATAGATGGTGGGTACTTAATCATTGCAAAAATTCGTTTTGAAAACAATGATGTCATCGGACTTATCAAAACAGATGCACAAGGAAATGTATTTTAAAGACCATACTACACACAATGATGCATAAAATATTTCTCTCAAAAAACATACAACTATTGCTCAAAATACATCCTCTTGGGCTTGTCTTGCTCAGTCTGCTCCTCACCAGCACAGCCTCACTGAGCCAAGCCCAAGAAAACATCCATATGGATGCGTTTTTGCAAGAGGCAATCTATCAAGGACTCATAAGAGATGCCTTTCCTGTGGCACTTGCAGAAAAAATTACCGAAAGTGAACAACGCTTTTTTGTGGTCAAATGCCCCATCTGTATGCCCGTAGAGCGTGGCTTTAAGCAGTATATCCGTGCAGGAAAAATAACTGGTAAAAGAAGCAAAACACCCAAAATAATCCTAATGGGACTCAAGTCTGAAGACAGAAATATCAAACTCAATGCTTTTGCTGCTCTCACCAAACAATATACTAAAAGACACCTCAAAAAATTAAAACTCAAAAAAACAGCAAAAGAAGCCCTACAAGAAGCACTCTTAGATGCCCGAAAACAAGGAATGGAGCGAAAATCAGATAGCTTCGGTACATTCTGCCCATCTTGTGATGGAGTCTGTGATATGCCCAAAAAATAGTTGTATTATAAACAAATACACCAATCAATTAATTTGACAATGTGCTGACTATCGGTATGTTTCTCGTGTATCAATGGTTCCTAAAAAACATTATTTCTTATGGATGTTCTATTTTTGATTGTATTCTTAGTGGCGCATCTCTTGCCCAACCACATACAAACTGCACAGCTTAACAAGCTAGAAGGTGGGCGGGTATTGTCTTCCATCACGATTGAGCAGGTCAAACCCAATATGTATGAAATTTATCAAAAAAAAGGAGAAGTCCGAAAATTTAAAGTGGAGAAAGAAGCCATCCTAGACCATAGCGCAGGAGGAAAAACTGACATGAAACTTTTTTTAGATATCCCTTCCTCAGCAACGAAATGGCAAAAAATAAAAAGTATCAAAGCAGTAGATGAACCCTCCGACATCTACATCCGAAGGAAAAAAAATAAAATATACCTCAGCCAGAAAGAAGGCTCATACAGTGAGATTTTTCCTTTTGAAATTACTTGGAAATAAAAAGTAAACCTAACAAGATTATCTTGAAAAATGCACCTCAATACACTGCCCGCATCAAGCAAATGGCAAAAGAACTTGGTTTTGAATTTTGTGGCATCTCCCAAGCTACTTTTTTAGAAGAAGAAGCCCCTCGACTAGAACGCTGGCTTAACCAAAACCAACATGGGCAAATGGGCTACATGGCCAATCACTTTGACAAACGCCTTGACCCCCGAAAACTCGTGGAAGGAGCAAAATCGGTTATTTCTTTGCTCTTAAATTACTTCCCCGAGCAAGAAATACCTTCCAAAAATAACTATAAAATCTCCAAATATGCCTACGGAGAGGATTATCATTTTGTGTTTAAAGACAAACTCAAAACACTCTTACAAGCCATCAGAAAAGAAGTAGGAGATGTCAATGGAAGGGCTTTTGTAGATTCGGCTCCTGTCATGGACAAAGTCTGGGCAGCCAAAAGCGGGCTAGGCTGGATAGGCAAACACTCTAACTTGCTGAATAGAAAAATGGGGAGTTTCTTTTTTATAGGAGAGCTTATCCTAGATTTAGAGCTGGTCTATGATAGCCCCGTAGGAGATTACTGTGGCACTTGCACCCGCTGCATAGATGCTTGCCCTACAGATGCCATCGAGTCACCTCATGTAGTCAATGGAAGCAAGTGCATTTCTTATTTTACCATTGAGCTCAAAGAATCTATCCCACAGGAAGTCAAAGGAAAATTTGAAGACTGGATATTTGGCTGCGATATCTGCCAAGATGTATGCCCCTGGAATAGGTTCTCTAGCCCTCATCATACCCCTGACTTTAGGCCACACGAAGCCCTCAAAACATTTACAAAAAATGACTGGCAAGAAATAACAGAGGATGTCTTTAAAGAGATATTCAGAAAATCACCTCTGAAGAGGACAAAATTTAAGGGCTTACAACGAAATATACAATTTATCGCCGAAAGCCCTTGAAGATGAATGAAGACTCAAAAAGCCCTTACTCTAGCACCACAGTAAAGCAGTTTTGAATGATAAGTGTATGATTCTTAGAATGTTCAAACTGCTCATAACACCATCTCTGTAGTGATTCTATTTCGGTAGGTTTTAAATAGTGAATAATAGACTTTCGCAGTTCTTTCTCAAATAGACCTAAGTCAAAACTGACTTTTTGCAAAATTACTTTCACATATTCTAGCATAATCGTAAAAATTAAAAGTGAACTAAAAAAAATGGTGTAAATGTTAATTCAATAGGCATTTATTTATAAATTTTAATGTAATTAAAGTTATTTTATAGAATATAATTTTAAGTTGAGCATAAATACATTTCTTTAAGTAACTTGTAGCCGTAGTGACAAAATAATAAAAAAATTGTTTACTTTCAAAATCATGTACGCTTTAATTGTGCTTTTTTTCTTTTGCCTTGTGCCAAGCAGCAAGTAACCTTATGTATATAAAAAAAACATCCCTAAAAAGTTTTAAGAATATCTACCAAGGTCAAGCAAAAAATAACCCTAGTGCCAAGCCACCAAAGACCAAAGCTTTACTAACTCATCTTTGGAATAAATTTTCTATCTTTGATGCCTTATTAATGGCAATCAACATTCATTGATGAAGTATATTTGTAACAAATCTAATATTTTTTTGTATTATATGAAAGAAATGTTCAAAAAAAATGCCTTTTATTTTATGGGTGTTGCTCTTTTTTTATGCCATGCTAACCCCCTGCTGTCTCAAGAGATAAAAATAGAGTTTAGCAGTAGAAGGGTTTCACTTAACGAAGCTTTCACGATTTCTATCGAGTCAGAAGGTGCACCCATCGAAGAAATATCCGCATTCCCCAACATAGATGGTCTAAAAAAAATACAGGGCTTTATCTCTACTACTTCTTCTAGCAATTTTGAGGGTGAAACTAAAAAATATTATATAAAGAGCAAAGTCTATCACCCTATCCGTGAAGGGCTTATCCGAATCCCTGATTTTCAGGTGCGTGTCAATGGCAAAAATCAGAACTTCACTGGCACTACCCTCCAAGTAGGCCCCTATGATGAAAAAAGAAGTGAACTGACCGAATGGACTTACCAAGACCTGTTTTTAAAAGAAGAGGTCAAAGAATTGATAGAACTGAAAGATGAGGCTTTCTTAGGTTTATCCATTGATAAAACACAGGTCTATGCTGGAGAGGGTTTCAATGTAATCTTATCGCTTTATGTGGCCGAAACCAACCAAGCCATCATGAATTTTTGGGAGCTCGGCAGACAAGTAGAGGAAATCACACAGAGGCTGAAACCTAAAAACTGCTGGGAAGAAAATTTTGAAATCAATGAACTCGGTGAACCCGCAAAAATTAACATCAACGGAAAATATTATTATCAATACATCTTCTATCAGGCATCTTTTTTTCCTCTTAATACAGAGCCTGTCATTTTTCCGAAGGTAGGGCTCAAAATGAAAGTCCAAAACCAACTCAGGTCAGAGTCCGCAGATACTCCTGACAAAGCCATAGACTCGCTGAGTATTTTTAAGACGTTTTACACCAATCCTAAGCGAGTAGAAGTCAAAGAATTGCCCAAGCACCCACTCAGAGATAAAGTAGCCGTAGGAAAATACTACCTCTCAGAAAACAAACCTAACCCCAAACAAAATACAGGAGATGATTTTGTGTATGAACTCAGAATCATCGGTGAAGGCAATATCTCTGCCATCCAAGAGCCTAACCTCTACAAAAAACCCGATTTTGAAATTTACTCACCTTATGTGCAGCAATTCATCAACAGAGGGCAAAATCAAGTAACAGGCAGTAAATTATTCAGGTACCAAGTCATCCCAAAAGAAGCAGGGAAATATCCGCTAAAAACCTATTTTGAATGGATTTATTTTAACCTCAATACCCAAAGCTATGACACCCTACGCCCCAGCGAAATAGTAGAAGTAGTGGGCGAAAATATGCGAAATGCTGAAATATCTAGCACTCAACTCAATGGCTTTTATGCACGAATCAAAGCAGAAGAGAACCAACTTATCTCACTAGACCAAGAAAAAAACTCAAAGATGTGGATTGAGATTTGTGTCTTTTTACTCATCACTGCTACTTTATTTTTAATCTACCGCAACTAAAAAATATGCAAAACCCCTACCACCGCCCCGTGATGCTCCAAGAATGTATAGATGCCCTAGACATCAAGCCTGAGGGCATCTACCTAGACCTTACCTTCGGAGGAGGTGGGCATACTCGCATGATTGCAGAAAAATTGGCAGGCAATGGAAAGGTTTTTGGCTTTGACCAAGACCCTGAGGCTGCCGCACAGGCACAAAGCATCCCGAGCCAACACTTTCAGTTTGTAGCTGCTAATTTTAGGTATTTTAGCAGGTATCTTCGCCTTTATGGCATCTCCAAAGTAGATGGAATCTTGGCGGATTTGGGTATCTCTTCACACCAAATAGATACTGCCGAAAGGGGCTTCTCTTTGAGATTTGAAGGTACTCTAGATATGAGAATGAACCCACAACAAAGCAATACCGCCCAAAAAATTCTCAACGAATATACAGAGGCCGCCCTCCACAAAATCTTGGGCATGTACGGAGAGGTACGCAATGCCCGTACACTTGCACAGGCGATTATCAGGCATAGAAGTATGCAAAACATAGAAAGCACACAAGATTTTAAAAGTTTTTTGCAGCAATATGCCCCCAAAGGCAGAGAAAATAAATACTTTGCCCAAGTATTTCAAGCACTCCGCATAGAGGTCAATGAAGAAATAAAAGCCCTAGAAGAAATGCTCATACAATGTCCAGATGCACTTAAACCCAAAGGCAGGCTGGTCATTATGTCGTATCACTCCCTCGAAGACCGCCCCGTGAAGCGATTTATCCAGACAGGAAATTTTGAGGGAAATGCCAAAAAAGACTTGTATGGCAACCCTATCAAACCCCTAGAGGCTGTCAATCGGAAGCCTATCCTCCCTAGTGCCACCGAAATAGACCAAAACCCACGTGCACGCAGTGCTAAGTTGCGCATCGCTCAGTGCTTGGTGCATACAAACCAACATCCTTAACCAAAGCAGCTTTTTTAACTCAGAATCAAAGAAACCATGAAAGTCTATTTATTTCACCTAAAATATCTTCTCTTTTGGGGCTGCCTTATGACAAGCTGCAAGGAGAAAGCTCTGGGACAAATGCAGATAAACAACAGCCAAACAAGTGCTTTTTTAGAAGAGGTAACACGCATCGGAAGCAGCTTGGCTGTGCCTGGTATGACGCTGGGCATCATGCAAGGGGATTCTTTGGTGTGGGAAGCGGCAATAGGGCAGGCAGACAGAGCACGTTCGGTGGCGATGAATACCTCTCACCTTTTTCCACTGGCATCTATCAGCAAGACGATGGCGGCTGTCTTGGTGCTTCAGCTTGTGGAGCAGGGCAGATTGCGGCTTGACGATGCCGTGCTTGAGTATCTTCCTCAAGAAAAAATCCCAGAATCGGTCAAGATTCATCACCTATTATCTCATACTTCGGAGGGGCTGCCCCAGACTTTCTTTGAATACAGCAGCCGCTACGGACTTCTGGCAGATGTGCTCGAGAAAATCACCCAAAAGAAATACTATCAAGTGATGGAGTCAAATATTCTCAAACCTCTAAAAATGCAGCGCAGCATTCCTGGGGTAGGTGCTAAAGGCTATGAAAGACTTTCTGCACAGATAGCCAAACCCTACCGCTTAGGAGATAATGGAAAAATACTTCTGGGCTACTTGCCTTCGGAAGGGCTAAAAAGCAGCACGGGCATGGTCTCTTGCATAGAAGATTTGGCGAAATATGCTAAAGGACTGTATCAGGGGGAATTACTCCAAGCTGACACACGGCAAAAAATGTGGACAAATACCCAAAGCCTCGCCAGAGATACACTGCCTTATGGCTTAGGCTGGTTTATTGGGAATACAGAAGGAAAAAAAATTATATGGCATTATGGGCAGGAGGCTTGCTTCTCTACTGTGCTGATGTATATCCCCGAAAAAGACCTTACCTTTATCATGCTCGCCAATAGTGCAGCACTCTCTGAACACGGGCAGATGCTCAGTGGCAACCCTAACCGCTCGGCATTGTTTACTGCATTTTTTAAACATTTTGTCTGGGATAAATCTACACAAAACATGGAGCTACCTGCTTGGGATGCTCCCTTAGCCCAATGGAAAACCGGACTAGACGTTTATCCAGATGCACTTAAAAGCCAAGCCAAAGAAGTACTATTGAGTCGATTTATGTTGCAGAGCTATATGTCGAAGTATCAGCCAAGCTATCAGCAGGCCAGTATGCAAACTTGGATGCTACTTGCGAAATACTTCTCAGCCGATTTAGAGCAACTCGCCGATGCTCAGTTACTATTTCCTCTCATAGAGCTTATCCAACAAGAAGAGTATTCATTGATTCCTATCACAGAGATTATCATAGAAAATACCAAAGAAGGCATGCGAAGTCCTTATATACAGTATTTAGTTGGTAAGTTTTATTATCTCCTTCACGAAGAAAATCGTGCCTTGCCTTACTTTAAAGCAGCAGCAGACATGCCTAATTTTAAACTTAGGTGGTACCAGCCTTTGGCTACTTATTACACTGGTGAGATTTTAGACAATCAGCACTCTCCAAAGGCAGCCATTTATCTCAGACGAGTCATTAACTGGGGTTGGAATGAAGATGATGTGGTAGTCAAGGCAAGACAAAGACTTAAGTGAGTTTTTTGCTTTTCAGTGAATGTCTATATCTAATTTACACTATTTGGTAGTAGAACATTGAAGGGGGTATGATTTTTCATAGCATACATACTTCAGTCATAAACTACTGAAACTAGCAACACTTTAAAATAATCTTAAAAATTTGGATTTTCCATTTTTTTTTTTTGATTTGAAAATATTTTATATTTTTAACTTTTAAAATTTTATTTTTATGAAAAATTTATTTAAAAAAACCCTACTTACTCTGCTGCTTACTTTGTCTTGTCTTGCTTTTATGATAATTATTCCTTCTCAAAAAGCTGAGGCAAAGACCTGTGCAAAATCTACAGACCTTGAGTCAGGTTGCAGATACATGGGAGATGACTGTATTGTCTGGGAACATGTAGATGATGACCAAGATTGTCCAAGTGGGAGTATTTCAGAGTTTGAAAATTTTCAATAATATTTCCATTAAAATAAAGGCTTATCTGGGTTTTGAATACTTAGAAAGCCTTTTACTCACTTTATTAAACATAAAAAATGACACATTATAGACCTTACTTACTGGTTATATTATTGACTGTTTTGCTATGTTATGGATGCGTAGAGTCAAAGAGGGAAGAAGCAAGAAGTAATGCTGCTGAGCATAAAAGTGATTTTACTTTGAGACCTGCTACATCACTCATTATAGATATAGATACACTTACAAGTTTTACAAGTAACTACCTAGCCTACTATGAGGATAAAACAAGCCAAAAACAACTATTGGCTTACCTCAATAATACCAATAATGAAATTCAATTTTATGATATAAAAGCCAAAAAACTAGAGTTTAGAGTTGCCTTTGATGAAAAATCTAATATCAGTCAGCTTGATGGATTTCATATCATTAGTCTTGATTCTATCTTAGTAGCTTCTGAGGCTAAAATTTATTTTCATCTGAGTAATCGGAAAGGACAAAGTCTAAAAACTTATAAAGCTGAACCTAAAGATGGTTTGTATTCCTTTTCTACTATTGAGAACTTTACCAGACTGGGCTTGCTGTCAGATAAGCGTTTTGTATATCATCGAGCACCTTATTATCCTCCAAGAAAGAAGGGCTTCTGGAGTTTTCCTATCACATTTGCTAAACATCTAGAAACAGGAAAACTAGATACTTTATTCAAGTATGAAGGTACAAGAGCAGATGATGAATTTACAGGTGGTTTTTTACCCTATTCTTTTGAGCAAAATGAAAAAGAGGAGTTTGTGTATTCTTTTTTTATGGATAATTATATTTATCTTACTAACTTTCAGCAGAAGTCTAAGGCTTATTATGCAGGATCTAAATATTTTGAAAATATACCTTCTATGGCTTCTGTTCCTAATGATACAAAAAAAGAAAAAATATTTTTCAGAGAAAACTTCTCTTATCGCCAAATTATCTATGATAAATTCAGAAAAGTATATTATCGTTTTGTGCTGCACCCTACCAAGCCTGATGAGCCAGACTATCTACATGGTAAGCCTTTTTCTGTTATTATATTAGATGAAAAACTAGCAATAATAGGTGAAACAAAGGTATTCAAAGAAAAGATGTATTACAGCAATTACTTTGTAGCACCCGAAGGCTTATATATTTCTCAGAATCATATCGAGAACCCCGAAGTAAATGAAGATAAGCTAAATTTTAGACTGTTTGAATTGATCAAAAATGAGTAAATTCACTTTCTTCATATTGTTATTCCTGCTATCTTGCCAAGGAGCAGAGCATCAAGATAGTTACCTCAAAAAACTTATCAGCAGCCATAATAAATCGCTCAAAGATGTAGAAGTATGTTATTTGATAGCTCAAGATAGATGCATACATTGCCTAGACATCTCTGCTCAGTTTATCCGAAAACACAGCAACAATCCTAAGATTCTATTCATCATTACTAATGTAATTGGTAGTAAAGAGCTTCGTCTAAAATATGGGCAAGATTTTGTAATAGGTGAGAACATTATCATAGATACTAAAAATATAGCCATTCATCATAAAATGATTGAATCAAATCCAGTGGTGTTTTTCTTAGATAATCATGCAAAAATCACAAAACAAATAAGTGTCTCTCCATCCAAACTTAAAAATATGCTTGCAGAGATTGAAAAAGCTATATGAGGCTTATTCTACCAAACTTGATTCAAACCCACTTTCCGCACCCTCTTTTTGGCAATGAATGATTTACATCAAAAAGCTATAATATGTCACGCCTACGGCGTTTCTCTTTCTTGGCTTGGTATTTTCTACAAAGATGACAAGCCTACGGCTTTTTTAAGTCCGTTAGGGCTGAAATCTTTGTAGCAAAAGCGATTAAAAAGCGTAACCAACACCTTTAGGTGTGGCATCTTTGACGTAAATCAAAGAATACCTGAGAAAGGGTGCGAAAAGAGAGTTCAAAAATTGAAACACCATCCACTAACTGCACAGGCTTCTGTATTGCTCTAAAGCTAACAGATACTTTTTACACTTAACTGTCAGTGATGAGCATAGATCATAAAAAAAGCCCCAAAAGTCTATTTTGGGGCTTTTTAAACATAAAATCAGTCTTTCTGATTAATAAAATTTGTATCGTTCATCTTCAATATCAGAGGCTTTCTTAATAGCTTCTGAAATTAAGAATTGAACCCTTTGATTGTTACGGGTTTCTATATCACTTTTATACTTAGCATAATCTGCAATTTTGGCAGCAGGTGTAAGGCTTACTAGCTCTAAGACAAATACCCCACTTTCATCTGTAAAAGCATCTGTACGCTTGCCTTTTTTAAGACCGAACGCCTTGCCAATGGCAACAGGGTTAAAGCCCGTGTTAGAGAGTACATTGCTGCTCAATGAAAGGTCATTGGCAGTGCTTACGAGGGCCTCGGTGCCGTAGGCTTTAGCAATTTGGTCAAGGCTTTTGCCCTTGCTTTCGTCAAGTTTTTTAGCTATTTGTGCTGCTTTGAGCTTTTTGATGACCTCTTTGGTGAGTTCTTCACGGAAGATTTCAATGGTAGAAGCGCCTTTTGCGGTCTTGTCTGTCAGGGTAGCGATGACGAATTTATTTTGCTCTTGAATATTAAATACCTCGGATACGTCTCCTTTACTTGCCTCATTAAAAGCCCATCTGATGACATCTCTTGCTCCTTGCATTGCTCCTAAGTTGGTAGATGTAGTTGCTAATTTATTGGCACTTAGCAGTACTACTTGTGGGTTACTTTCTACTTGCTTTCGGAAAGCTTCTCCGTTCTCACTGGCTAGTTTAAACTCTTCAGCTTTGTAAAGCACTGAGTCAAGGGTTTCTTGAGAAGGCTCTAGTGTGAGAGAAACAGTAGCCACTTTATACGCTGTATTATTTCGAGGCTGTGTAACTTCTACGATATGGTACCCGAAATCAGTTTCTACTAGATTAGGAATAAGACCAGGATTGGCCATCCCGAAAGTAGCCTGTTCAAAAGGGCTTACCATCTGCCCACGCCCATACCAGCCTAAGTCTCCGCCACGCTGTGCTGTGCCATCTTGTCCGTATTGTGCAGCGAGTGCGGCAAAGTCTGTCCCGTCTTTGACCTGCTGCAGCACTTCACTGGCTTGTTTGCGAACTTCAGCTTTTTGCTCTGTACTTGATTCTTTATCAGCCTTAAACAAGATATGCCTGGCTTTTACATACTCTACGGTATCTTCTTTTACGTCTGATACTTTAAAGATTTTGTACTCTTTTCCGTCCACATAAGGGCCGTAGATTCCACCTTTTAGAATGACAGGATTTTTGTCAAACAAAATACCTGGAAGCTGCCCTACGGGCTGAAAAGCAAAAGTAGAAGGAGAATCTGAATTAATCATAGCGAAGGCAGAGTCATTGGGTGCTTTTGCAAAATCTTTTGCAAGCTGCTGGATTTCCTTGCGGAATGTGCTGCTATCACTCGGAGAAGGGTTCACATCAAAAGCCACATAATCAAGGCTGCGTGTTTCTTGTGCCTCGTATTTCTCTGGATTTTTATTGAGTTCTTCTTTGAGCATCTCATCGGTTACTTGTGCAGCAAGGGTAGAATCTGCAATAGAAGTGAAGGGCACATACACATATTTTACTTCGGCTTTGGTGCTTTGGTTGGTATATTCACGTGCTGCTTCGGCTTTGGTTACGTAAGAAGACATACGAATAAGTCCTTCATATTTTGTCTGCATGCGGCTTTTTCTCAATCCATCTTCAAAATCGGCCCATTGCATTCTCTGCTCGGCTGGACGCTGGGAGAGGCTCTGCAAAAACCCAACTACGGCTTGCTTGTCAAAAGCACCTGTTTCGGGATTGGTGAATTGTTGGCGAATCTGAGGGTGAATAAAGACAGAATCCCCTTGCACCATTTGCACAAGTTCTTTGTCACTTACTTTGATTCCCAATTTATCGAACTGCTTGGTATAAGCATATTCAAATATGAAACTATTCCAGACTTGGTCACGAATGCCGTTGAGCTGTGCATCGGCGGGTGTTTGTCCTGTCTGCATTCTGTAATTATTAAGTGTTTGTTTGAGCTGTGCATCATAGGCAGCATACTCCACACTCTCTCCGTTTATCTCACCCACATATTGTTTTTGACCTCCAAAAAGGCCACCGCCCAAGAAGTCAGTTAATACGAAAGCAATAATCGAGATAGCAATAAAAAAGATTGCTACTCCTGAATATTCTCTAATTTTACTAATGATTGCCATACGTTCTTGTCAAGTTTTTAAAAAATTCTTGCAAATATACGAAGCCTTCCTGAAACCACAAGCATAAAGAGGAAAGTTTGTAAATCTCCTAAGAAGCACCTGCATTATTTTAGAAAAATAGCCCCATACTGATTACAAGGCGGGTATTGCGTAGGCCAATCTCTGTGAAAGGCTCAAGACCTGCATAAATACTGCTGCCATCAAAGCCATAGGGCTGATAGGCTTGGTTGCTGCGTGCATGCACCACTGCCAAATCTGCATACCAATCTGACATTCGCACACCTAGCCCCCCTGTGATGCTTGTGATTTTGCGGCTAAAGTCTGAGTTACTCCCAAAATTATCATAAGGGTCTCCTTCTAAGGCATAACCTCCACGCAATCGGAATATATCATACCTAAATTCGCCTCCTGCCCTGATGTTCCAGACGGGCTGATAAAGCTGCTCAATGGTCTGATTATCTGCATCAAATATTCCTGGAAACTCACTATTGCGGAGGGTCATGTTGTTATAGGCTACATATTCAGCATCTAAAGACAAGAAACCATATTTTTCAAAAAACACGGCTGCCCCCACATTGGCACGCCAAGGAGTACGCAAGCGGTAATTAAAATTACCTGGCAAGGTAGATTCTTCATAGGAGTCTATCACATTGGGGTCATCAAATGAATATACATTGGATTGAAAAGTAGTGTTAAACTCTTCGTTGAGTGCATATATAGTAGGTGTACTAAAGCTTGCCCCTATTCTGAATGCATTGATAGGTCTGAAAATCATCCCTACAGTGGCATTGATGCCTGTGCCTGTTACGTTGGTGCGGTTGGTTTCTGTGAATGAATCCAAGAAAGAGCTAGTTCCAGTAAAATCTTCTGAGTAGAGGCGGTCTTCTCTGTAATTGATAAACATCACACCGAGTGTAGCCCCAAAATAAAACCTGTCATCATAATTGCCCGCTGCCGAGAGGGAGAATTGATATTGAGCGCCTGTGGTTTCTATGATTTCTTGCTGCTGAGGTGCAAAAAGCACTTCATCTTCATCTCTGGCATAAGTAAAATACGCATCGCTGCCTGCTGAGAAAGGATTGGTGAGAAAAGCAAAATAGGCAGCCCGCTGATACTCATACTGTAGGAGGTCTAGATTTTGTAAACTTCCTTCGGAAATGCCATTGCTTCTGTCCACATAAAAATCTGTTTTCGAAGAATTTTGATTTGGGGCATTGTAGCTAAATTGATTCTGAAAATTATTGACCCTAGTGAGTGAAACCCCAAATGCCCCACCTCGCCATGCACCAGGCAAAAAATCTTCTTTAGCTTCTGAAAAAACAGCCCCGACATTTGCCATGTTAAAGTTGCCTTTGCTATCCTCTTTAGTGTTGATGCGCTCGTTCAGGTCAAAATAATCCGTAGAAGTCTGAGCAGACAAGATGCTCGGACTAAAACTCATCTCCGAACGACGAAAAAATGCCAGCCCTGCAGGGTTTCCATTCAAATTGCTAATATCTCCTCCTACTGCAGTATGAGCGCCTGCAATGCCCTGAAACCTTGCCGAACCTCCAAAGGTCGTTCTTGAGAAGCGCAGTGCATCATTATAATAGCCTAGTGAGCCAGGGCTGATTTGCTGTGCCAGCCCTTTAAAAGGCATGCTTAAAAAAATGGTACTTATTATTACAGCTATTTTCAAAAATTTATCAATCATAAAATTAGGGTGGTTAGTATGGTAAAATTAGGTCTTATAATTCATTAAATAGCAAAATACAATATTTGGTTGTCTTTTGTACTATTTTTAACCCCAATTTAACGAATAAAAGCACTTAGACCTATTTTTGTTGGCTATTTTTGGGGTCTAAGAGAGTACTTCTATATTTTTATATCCGCAATTTGGGTGCTGCTTTAAAATTTATTTTGTATTCTAAATACCTACTGCACACAATATTTTGCCTTAAAAAAGCTTCCAAACACGAATTAATCCTATTTAATAAAAATAAAATTCGGTTTCTACGCTTTATCTTACTTAAATTAAAAGGAAACAAGACTAGTTTTAGAGATAATCCAAAAATTATTTCTTATCTTTGCAACATCGAATCAAATCTATATGTCATTTGAGCGTAACCAAACAAAGGTTCGGTTATTATTTTAATTTATTATTTTTAAGGGTACTTTTGGAGATAGGCGTTTGGGTCTATGCGTTGTTTTGTATAGTGGATAGCTTAGTTTTCACACGTGCCTTTTTATCGTTTTAAACAAAGTACATGTCCACAACAATTGTATCCAACTCCATGTCAAAGTACTCAGAATCAGAAGTAGAGGAAAAGAAAGGTCTGTTATTTTCTGACTTACCGCTCATCCCCGAAATCCAACAAGCCCTAGATGATATGGGCTTTAGTGAGCCTACGCCTATTCAGGCAGCAGCGCTTCCATTTTTATTAGATAACCGTGATGTCATTGGGCAAGCCCAAACTGGCACAGGCAAAACGGGTGCATTCGCCATCCCTGCCCTACAAACCATTGATCTAAGTAACAAAAGTGTACAGGTCATCACGATTTGCCCTACACGTGAATTGGCAATTCAAGTCTCCAAAGAATTCAGTAAAATTTCTAAGTATCAAAGAGGTGTCAAAGAAGTAGTCATTTATGGTGGTGATTCTATCACCAAGCAGATGAGTGCCCTTCGTGCCAATCCTCAAATCGTAATAGGTACTCCAGGCCGTATGATAGACCATATCAAACGCCGCACACTTGATGTAAGCAATGTCAAAACCATCATTTTAGATGAAGCTGACGAAATGCTCAACATGGGCTTTAAAGAAGATATTGAGTTTATCCTTTCTCAAATGCCCGAAAAACGCCAAACTGTGTTTTTCTCTGCTACTATGCCTAAGCCCATTATGGAGCTTACCAAAAAGTATCAGACCAATCCTGAGATTGTACGCATTGCGAGCAAAGAACTGACCAATAAAACCATTGAGCAGACTTATTACCCTGTCAAAGTAAGCCAAAAACTTGAATTGATGCGCCGCCTGATTGAAAAACATCAGCTCAAATCTATGCTTGTGTTTTGTAATACCAAGATGCGCTGTGATGAGGTCAGCAATGCCCTCCAACAAATGAACTATGCCGCAGACACTTTGCACGGTGATTTAAGCCAAGCACAAAGAAACGTGGTTATGAATAAATTTAGAACTGGCAAAGTAGGTGTGCTTGTGGCTACTGATGTGGCTGCTCGTGGACTAGATGTGCCAGAAGTAGAAGCTGTATTCAATTTTGATACCCCACTTGACCCTGAATATTATGTGCACCGCATCGGGCGTACTGGCAGAGCAGGCAAAAGTGGTCTTTCGTTTACATTCGTGGTAGGCAAAGATATTCAAAAACTTCGTGATATAGAGCGATACGCCAAGACAAGCATCCCACAGGGTGAAGTACCATCTGTTAAAGACATCGTGGCGGTGCGCCAAGAGTCTTTCTTGAATTCTTTTCAAGAAGTAATGGAAGAGAATAAGTTTGTAGATTATGAACCCATCGCTCAAGAACTCCTTGCAAAAGGCTACGAGCCTCAGTCTATCATTGCTGCACTTATTAAAAAATTTACTGATTTATCTCTGACCGAACACGAGCAGGTAAGAATAGAATTGGAAAACCCCAACGAACGCAGAAGAAGCGGCGGAGAGCACGAGCGTGAGCGAAGTGGCAGACGTGGTGAGCGTAGTGAAAGAAGTGGAGAGCGCAAAGGTGCTAAAAGAAGCTTCGAGAGCCGCAACAGCAATATGAAGCGCTTGGTATTGAACCTTGGCAAAGACCAGAAAATAAGCAAAGGCGACATCGTCGGAGCCATCGCTGGTGAACTCGGAATCAAAGGAAGTGCCATCGGTGCGATTGACTTACACGATGCACACGCCTTCGTAGATGTTGATTCACGTGATGTTGAGCGTGTCATCAAAGAAATGAAAAACCGTAAAATCAAAGGAAAGAAAGCACGTTTTGAAATAGCTGACTAATCTCTGACGAAATACATCTCAAAAAAACCTCCATCACTTTTTGAAAGTGGTGGAGGTTTTTGTTTTTTAGCTTGTTTGGTATTTTAGTAAGCCCTTGCCAAACTGCCCGCCATATAATTGATAAATGCCTTGTTTACCACACGGTTGCCGCCCTGAGTAGGATAATTGCCTGTGAAATACCAATCTCCAGAATGGTTAGGGCAAGCCACATGCAGATTCTCTACGGTCTGATAAATGACCTGAAAATCAGCCCTAATATGCTCATTAGAGATAATTTCGGCTATTTTTTGAGATACTTCGGCTTGTGTAAAAGGTGCATACAAATCTTGCACATAATTATACTGTCCGTCTTGCCCTTGCTGAATGGCTTCTGCACACTTGGCAAGTGTACGCTCTAAGAGTTCTTCTTTTCCTGAATCTTCTATGAGCGCAATCACAGCCCTGAACGCCACAAAATCACGCATTTTAGACATGTCTATCCCGTAGCAATCTGGAAACCGAATCTGAGGGGCGGAAGACACAATGATAATCTTTTTGGCTTCTAGCCTATCGAGCATTTTTAAGATACTTTTTTCTAAAGTTGTACCTCTCACGATGGAGTCATCTATTAAGACAATGGTATCTTTCTTCTTCTGAATGACCTCATAGGTTGTATCATACACATGGGCTACTAGCTCATCTCGGTGCTGGTCATCTGTGATAAAAGTCCGCAACTTCACATCTTTAATTGCCAATTTTTCTACACGAGGCCGATACGACAGGATGCGGTCTAGCTGCTCAGGGCTGAGTGGGTCTATGTCTTTGCCTTTTTGTTTTCCCTCCAAAATCATTTCCTTTCGGTATTGGATAAGGTAATTTTCTATGCCCTGCATCATGCCCAAGAAGGCAGTTTCAGAAGTATTGGGGATATAAGAAAAGACCGTATTTTCTAAATCATAATCTATGGCTTTGAGCACTTGCTTGCAGACCAGCTCCCCTAGTTTTTTTCTTTCATTATAAATGACAGGGTCAGAGCCTCTGGAAAAATAAATTCGCTCAAAGCTACAAGAGGTCTTGGGCTGTGATTCTATAAATTTTTTCTCGGCATACTCTCCTGATTTTTCTATGATGAGTGCGTGTCCGGGCTTTACCTCCTTGATTTCGTCATATTCTATATTGAAGGCTGTCTTGAGTGCGGGTTTTTCGGAAGCCACTACGATGATTTCATCATCGGCATAGTAGTAGGCAGGGCGAATCCCTCCTGGGTCTCTTGCCACAAAAGAAGCACCGTAACCTGTGATACCGACCATGGCATAGCCTCCGTCAAAATCTTTGCAAGAGCGCTCAAGGACTGTCTGCAGGTCTATTTCGTTTTCGGCAAGTTGGTTAATCTCTTGGCGTGTATATTTGTCTTTGTATTTGTCATGAATGCGGCGGTTTTCTTCATCCAGAAAATGCCCGATTTTCTCGAGCACGATGACCGTATCTACCTTGTCTTTGGGATGCTGCCCTAGCTCCACGAGGCGGTCAAAGAGCTCATCTACATTGGTCATATTAAAATTACCTGCCATCACGAGGTTGCGGCTTCGCCAATTACTTTGCCTCAAAAATGGGTGGCACTGCTCTAGGCTATTGCCCCCATGTGTGCCGTATCGCAAATGCCCTAGCAAGACCTCCCCCATAAAAGGAATATCCTCTTTGGCTCGCTGTGCCTCTGCTATAGTGTGCGAAAAATCTTGCAACTCAGGCGTAATGCGTTCGTTTATTTTCTTAAAAAGGTCTTCTATGGGCTGCTCAGCTATAGAACGATACCTGCTAATGTAGCGTTTGCCTGCTTCTACATCAATCTTGACATTGGCTACGCCAGCCCCATCTTGACCACGGTTGTGCTGCTTCTGCATCAAAAGGTAGAGCTTTTTGAGGGCATAACGGTAAGTACCATACTTCTCTACGTAGTATTCGAAGGGTTTTCTTAATCGAAGGAGAGCGATTCCACACATAATTATTAGAGGACTTAAGTGATACAATAAATATAACTTACAACAAATATTCTAGCAAGATTATTCCAAGCTTGTGCCTCCATGCCAAAGTTTAAAGAATGGACTGAAGAAAATCAAGTATCAAATCAGGCCTAAAAAACAAGACCAATAATGGCAATACAAGCAGCACAAGCAATACTTGGTCATAGCGATGAAAGCCCAGCAAAGACTCCTTTGCTTTGGGTGATTTTATAAATAAATAGTAAGGTATCTTTAGATAATAAAACAATGAAACTGCAGCATTGAGCAAGCCATAGACAAATAGAAATAACATCAAAGGAGATTTTTCAATAGAATAGACCTCCCAAAGTGCCGAAAATAGCAGCAACTTCGCCGTAAAACCCGCCAAAGGCGGAAGCCCTACCAAAGAGATGGCAAGCAATGTGAAAAGCAGGGCAGGAAGTGGAAATAACCGACCCAAACCCTGAATACTCTCTAAATCTTCTCTCTCACCAGAAGCCCTTGCGTACATCTCCAAAAGCAGAAATGCAGCAAAATTTGTGAACAAATACACAATGCTATAAAAAATAAAACTCTGCAGACCCAATGAACTATCTACCACCAGCAGAATCATCATAAAACCTGCCTGTGCTATAGATGAATATGCCAACATACGCTTAAGATTCACCTGCCAAAGTGCAGAAAAATTGCCCAAAGTAATCGTGGCAACTGACAGCAGCACAAAAATCTCTGACAGCATAAGGTGTCCACCAAATATATCTTTCTTAAAGACAAAACCCAAACGACTCAATTCATACAATAAAAACAAAGCGGCTATCTTTGGAGCTGTAGATAAAAACGCAAGCAAGGGTGTAGGCGTAGCCTCATATACATCTGGTACCCAAATATGAAAAGGAACAATGGAAACCTTGAAAAATAAACCTCCAAAACTGAGCAGCATCGCAAGCCCTACAGCATTGCCATTGCTTTGGCTGATTGCTTTTACAAAATCATCCCCCACAAAATCTAATGTACCCGTAAGCCCATACAAAAGAGACATCCCGTAGAGCATCACACCCGAAGACAAAGCCCCTATCAAAAGGTATTTAATACTGCCCTCTGCACTCTGCCGTGTAAGCCCAAAAGCGGTCAAAAGATATGAACTGATAGAAATCAACTCCAAAGACATATATACCATCAAAAGATTGGCAGACATCACCAACAAGCACAAGCCCAAAGTAATGGACCAAAGCAGAGCATAAAACTCCCCCCTCGGAAGCTCCTTTGATTTGAAAAAAATGGTGTTGGGTAATATCAACAAAGTAAGTATTGAAGCACTCAGCACCAGTATCTTTACTAGCCAAACCGAAGGACTCAGTCTCAGCAGATTCAATAAAAAAACCTTCTCAGACTCAACAGGCATCTGCCAAACGCTCCATAAAGCCACAGAAAAGCCCACTAAGCTAAAAAAATACAAGAAAGTACTTGATTTTTTTTTGAATAAAATATCTACCAGTAAGACCCCCAAAAAGCCAAAGGCAAGCACGCCCTCAGGAAAAAGCCAAGGCAGCCCACCCATAAGGTCAGCCAATTTTTGAGGAAGATTTTGGAGTAGTTCCGAAGAAAACATCGCAATAATAAACAGTGAATAATTTCTTACAATCCTGACAGTGTGTTTGTTCGAGAAAGGTTTTTTCGTTTTTTGAAAACCTTTTTTCCTTTCTCGCTAGATTTTATCTTGGCAAATGCCTTGATGATATTGCAAAATTAGTCAAGCTTTTAGACTTATGAGTAATTATTTGAGCACAAAAGATTTTTAAATCAAAAAACAGCTGCAAAGCCGACTTTACCTGCTTTTTCAATGCCCAAACAACTCCTCAAACATCTCGTCTAACTTCCCTACGGCAATGATTCGGATATTAAATTGCTCTACCACGATGCTCTTTAAGGCAAATTTAGATACAAAAATACGCTTAAAACCTAGTTTCTCTGCTTCCCCTATGCGTTGCTCTATTTTATTGACAGCCCGCACCTCGCCTCCTAGCCCTACCTCTGCGGCAAAGGCCGTATCTGCCGAAATCACCACATCTTCATAAGATGAAACAATAGAAGCACAGACCGCCAAATCTATGGCAGGGTCTTCTATTTTGAGCCCTCCAGTGATGTTCAAAAAAACATCTTGAGCTCCTAGCCTGAATCCACCTCTTTTTTCTAAAACAGCCAGCAGCATATTGAGGCGTTTGCTATCAAAACCCGTAGAGCTTCGCTGTGGCGTACCGTAGCTAGAAGGGCTTACCAGCGATTGAATTTCTATCAGCAGCGGGCGGTTTCCCTCCAAGGTAGCCCCGATGGCAATGCCTGTGATATCTTCTTCACGCTGCGAGATTAAAATTTCGGAAGGGTTGCTTACCTCCCTGAGCCCATCCCCTAGCATTTCGTAAATGCCTAACTCAGAAGTAGAACCAAATCTATTTTTATTGGCCCTCAAGATACGATAGACCAGATGCCTATCTCCTTCAAACTGTAGGACAGTATCCACCATGTGCTCTAGCACTTTGGGGCCTGCCAGCCCGCCTTCTTTGGTAATATGCCCTATCAAAAAAACAGGTGTACCGCTTTCTTTGGCGTATTTCATCAGCTCGGCAGTGCATTCACGCACCTGTGAGACGCTGCCCGCCCCTGATTCTATGAAAGAAGAGTGCAAGGTCTGTATAGAATCAATGACCAAAAGATGGGGCTGAAAGGTTTCTATTTGCTTAAAAATATTTTGGGTAGAGGTTTCTGTCAGGATATAGCAGCCTGATGCTACGCCTATGTCTTCGCCCGAAAAAGGCATTTTTTGGTTAAGTCTTTCGGCACGCATTTTAATCTGCTGCTCACTCTCCTCTCCAGATACATAAAGGATTTTGTGGTTACTTAGCTGCAAGGCTATCTGTAAGAGTAGGGTAGATTTACCAATACCAGGCTCACCACCTATCAGCACCAATGAGCCAGGTACGATTCCGCCCCCTAGCACACGGTTTAGCTCTGCATCAGGAGTCAAGATTCGTTCTTGTGAGAGGGGGTCTATTTCTTGAATGAGGCGGGGCTTGGTGGCTCGTTTTTGAGAAGAAGAACTGCGCCACTCTCCTTTTTTGGCGGTATCTTCTTTTTCCAAAATTTCTTCTGCAAAGGTATTCCAGCCATCACAAGAGGGGCATTTGCCCATCCATTTAGGAGATTGGTAGCCACACTGCTGGCAAAAGTATGCCGATTTTATCTTTGCCATTTTTTATGGTAGTTTTATCAATTTTTAGGGGTAAATGATACTTTATTATTTTAAAACCTCCTAAGAGCCCTCTTGGCTTGCAATAAAAAGAGAAATCATCAAACAATGTTTTGTTTCAAAGTTTGAGCGAAGATACTTAAACTAGAATCAATATTCGAGCTTCGGTCAAAAAGTCTGCACACACTTTCACCAGAAAATGTCTGTATAGATAAGGAAAACACCGCTCGAGTACATCTTAGTGAAAAGCCCAGATTTATATTTCTTGTTTTTGGTTGGCAAATAACCACCGAATGGCTTCCTTTTCTTCACTAAAATAATAGAACTCATACTTCCTGTCAAGGGCTAAACTGTTAGACTCCTGTATGGTTTGCTCTACAGACAAGGCTGCGATAAACTCATCGGGCACAATGTAGGCAAAACGCCTTACACCTAGCTTGGCTATAGGAGCAGCGATAAGTTCGGCAGTCCAGAGCTGAAGCTCAGGAGAAATGATGTACTTAAATTGCTGAGCATACACCAAAAAATAAGTTGATGGGTATTTGCGCACCTGCTCTACTGCAGAGAGCATCTCTTGCTTATAGGCTGATTCGGTCATGAATTCGGTGCTGGGCTTCCAGACAGATTTTATCAGATACTTGGTGTCATCATAAAATCGATCTGCAAATTTACTTTTACTTATCAATTTCATCCTTATAAGATATTTTTGTATATTAGATATTATCAAGGTTAAGATAATAAAAAAAAGCGAAAAAATCATTTATTTTGTTACCAAATTAAAAATTAGTGCAATCATGACAAGAACAGAATTAAAGGAAGTGGGAGAGTTTGGGCTCATCAAAAGGCTAAATAAGCATGCCAAAACACTACAAGCAAGCACACATTTGGGCATAGGAGATGATGCCGCCGTGCTAGATTATGGAGGAGATTTCTTTACACTGGTTTCTACAGATTTACTGATAGAAGGCGTACATTTTGACCTGACTTACTTTCCGCTCAAGCATTTGGGCTATAAGGCTGTGGCAGTTAATGTATCTGATATTGCAGCCATGAACGGCACACCCTCACAGATTACGGTTTCTATTGCGGTCAGCAATCGATTCTCGGTAGAAGCCCTCGAGGAGCTGTATCAAGGGATTTACCTTGCTTGCGAAAACTATGGTATAGACCTCGTGGGTGGAGATACGACTTCTTCTACTTCAGGTCTGATGATTTCGGTTACTGCCCTCGGGCAAGTCAAAAAAGAACAAGTAGCCTACCGCAAGGGAGCTAAAAAAGGAGATATTCTTTGTGTAACAGGTGATTTAGGAGCGGCTTACCTTGGCTTGCAGGCACTCACACGTGAGAAAGAAGTTTTTTTGGCAAACCCCGAGATGCAGCCACAGCTTGAAGGGCTGGATTACCTCGTCGCCAAGCAGCTACGCCCTGAGGCTCGGATGGATATTATCCACGAACTGAGAGACCTGGAGCTAGTGCCTAGCAGTATGATTGATATTTCTGACGGGCTTGCCTCTGAGATTTTGCACCTCTGTGAGCAGTCAGAAGTAGGGGCTTTTGTGTTTGAAGACAAAATCCCTGTGGATAAACTCAGTTATGAAACGGCGATTGGTTTTGAGATAGCACCGACTACCTGTGCCATGAACGGGGGAGAAGACTATGAGCTTTTGTTTACCATCCCACAGCCTGCTTATGAGAAAATAAAGATGCACCCTGATATCAGCACGATTGGCTACATCGTTGATAAATCAGAGGGTGTTTGGCTCAAGACTCGTGGCGATAATGAAGTCAAAATCACAGCACAGGGTTGGGTACATTTTTGATAACCTAAAGGTGTGCATCACTGATAAGCACATGAGTGCTTGAGTGTACTTGGCTTGCATTACTTCTGGCACAACACCCTGAATATTGGCACATCGGCATATGTATAAATGGGTTCATTCACTTAATTCATGACTTTACTTGGCAATGATACAAACAGACACACACCTATTATACTGGATAACTTTATGCTGTTTTTTACTCTTAGGGGGCTTACAACCCTTGGCAGCACAGCAAAAAAAAATCAAGGAGAAATCTATGATGACAGGCAAAGAAATCACCATCACTGTAGATGGTGCTAGCAAAGAATCTCTCAAAACTCCTGAGCGATACAGCCCCACACTGCTTTTTACTCGAGATGGAGATGGGCTACTGCTAGGCAACCCTTGTGCAGAAGAGGTTATGCGTTATTATGAATTTCATTACGAAATCGTGCCTCGGCAGCAGGGCATCAGTGGCTCTCGTTATTTTTTTCATAATACTTGGGCTAATATCAAATTATTCTTCAAAAATGGCCCTGGCTGGAAGAGGAAAATGCGTAAAATGATAGAAAGGTGCAGAATAAAAACGGGTGATTTTGTGGGTTTTAAAGTAAACATAGGTACTTTTATGTTGCAAGAAACAGCATAACAACACAAGAAATCGGTTTACTTTATTGTCTTTTGTAGATTAAACAAACAAGCAAGGATTGCTACCAAAACTTATGACTGCTTATGTCTTTTAGCCTTTCACTCTTTTTTGCAGCTTTATTGGCTGGTTTTGTGGCATCCGTGCCTGTAGGGCCTATCAATCTCTGGATTGCACACAGGATGCTACAAGATAAAAAATCCCCTGTGCTTTATTTTGTGTGGGGGGTCATCATGATAGACTTGCTTTATGTGGGTCTTGGCTTTGCTACTTATTTTTTTGTATCTTCGCAGTGGAGTATCGGTAAGTTTTGGCACATCTTGGGGGGCTTGCTGATGACAGGTATTGGGCTGATTAGCTTGCTCAAAAATAGCCAAAAGATTCGGCAGCAACACACTGATGTGCCTAGCTCCCGCCAGAAGTTTCATTTTTTTTTGACGGGTGTTTTTCTGTGTGCTTCCAATGTGGCATTGAGTGTCCTTTGGTTTTTTATAGCAGGTATGTTTGCTTATCACACACTTATTTTGGAAAATTTTTATGCCCTGATTCCTGTATTGTTGGGGGTAGGTTTGGGTGATTTTGCTTGGTTTTATGTCTATGTATTTGCCATCAGAAGAGGAAGCCATCTACTGCCCTCTGTCTCCACAAAACGCTTACAAACCTTGATTGCACTTGCTTTGATTGTATTTGGACTTTTTACGGCGTGTAGGCAATTGTAATACTTCGATTGTCAAGCATTTATAAAAAAATATCCCTGCCTAATCCGACTTTCTAAAAAATAAAATCATCTCATACAAAAGATAATTTAGCCCACTGACTGCACCGATATGCACCAAAAGCCAATATACCAAGAGATAATTTTGGAGATACAACGGATAATAAAAAAATAAAAATAGCACACAGCCCCACACGGAAGCCATGCAATAGACACAGCCTAAGATAGGTTTGTAAAGCCACATAGGCAAATGCCGCTCCATCCAATCATGAACCCCAGACAAAATACGCCCTGACTCACTTGCCTCATAAAGCCCTATGATAAACAAACTATTGATGATGATAAGAAATAAGGTAGTACTCAGTTCCATTGATTAGATTATTTTAAGATTTTTAAATCATTATCCATGACTTTACATTAATTTTGCAGTAAATAATTATTCTGTCATTTGTCTTTTTTGGCTCACAACTCAAAAAAACAAGAAACTGTGCCAAAATAGGGCTAAATCATCAAAACCTATGTCTAAATTAACCCAGACTTTTAATAATTTTCGTGATAAAATCTTTACCAATGTCCACAGCAACAACCTCATCTACAATACTTGCTGGGAAGACCCACGCTGTGACCGTCAGATGCTGCACTTCAACAATGACAGCCAGATAGTCATGATTACAAGTGCTGGCTGCAATGCCCTTGATTATCTCCTTGATGACCCCAAAAGCATTGATTGTATTGATATGAATAGCCGGCAAAATGCCCTCTTGCAGCTCAAAATAGCAGGACTACAGCACCTAGAGTATCCAGATTTTTGGAAACTCTTCGGAGAAGGGCATCACCCCGAAGCTGTCTCTATCTATGCCAAATACTTAAAACCTTATCTACCCGCAGAGGCACAAGAGTTTTGGGATAAAAACATCCTTTATTTTACCAAAAAATCTTTCTACTTCTTTGGTACTTCAGGCACTTTCGCTTGGATTTTTTATCAGTATATCCATGCACGCCCCAAACTTCGTAAGCTCATTGCACAGCTTCTGGATGCCGAAGACTTGGATAACCAAAGAGAAATATACAAAGAGGTAGAGCCCAAAATTATCAATCAAGTGGTAAAATGGCTCATCAATAGACACGTAACGCTTACCCTGCTAGGTGTGCCTCGTGCACAGCGCCAGCTCATTGTAGATGAATACCCAGGCAAGGTAGCAGGCTTTGCTACAGACTGCCTTCACCATGTGTTTACACAGCTGCCCATCCACGAAAATTACTTCTGGAGGCTTTACCTCACAGGCAAATATACCAAAGACTGCTGCCCCCAGTATCTTAAAGAAGAAAACTTCTCTACCCTCAGAGAACGCAGCAAACGCATACAAACACACACAACCACAGTGAGTAATTTCTTGCGTGAAAAACCTCATAAATACAGTCATTTTATTTTGCTTGACCACCAAGACTGGCTCGCTGCACACGATGTGGAGGCGCTGATAGATGAGTGGAATCTGGTCTTAAAAAATAGCAAAAAAGGCACGAATGTCCTCTTACGCTCGGCTGCATTGAAAGTAGATTTCTTCCCAGATTTTGTAGAAGAAGCCCTTGATTTTCAGATGGAGACCACTGACAAAACCCACAAACTAGACCGAGTAGGCACTTATGGCAGTACTTACCTTGGCATCGTAAAATAAGTGAGATACTTCGCCTTTTCAAAAAAAAGACCTTCTGAGCAGCAAGCCCAGAAGGTCTTTTTTTGTGGCAAGCACAGCGATTACAGACAAGCCAGTAGCTCACTGAGGCAAGAGATTTCTTTTCCTGTATGTGCTTCTATTTTTATTTTTTTAGGATTAAAAAAAATGGCTTCCATACCTGTGTTTTTTGCCCCAAGTATGTCTGTTTCGTAATTATCTCCTATCATCAAAGATTCTTCTAGGCGGGCATTGGTGGCTTGAAGTGCATGCAAAAAAATCTCTTTGTGTGGCTTCTGAAAACCCGACTGGGCAGAGGTAAACACAAAAGGAAAAAAATGCTGAATCCCTCCGCTGCTCAGTTTTAAGTCTTGCACTTCTGAGAAGCCATTGGTGATGATGTGCAGCTGATACTTGGGCTGGAGATACTCCAGCACCTCACGGGCATAAGGCAGCAAATGCGGCTGCCGTGGTGTCAGGTAGAGGTATTCTTCTGACATTTCTTCATGGGCAAGCCCCTCTAAGGAAGCCCCTAAACGCTCAAAAACCATTGGGAAGCGCAGCTCACGAAGCCTTTGTTGGCTAATCTGATTTTGGTTGTACCAGGTCCAGAGCTGCCATGTGGTCTGGTAATAACTCTCCATAAACAGCTCAAATACAATCTCTCTCTGGGCAAGCTGATGCTTCTCAAAAAGATGCAACAATACCTCTCTTGAGTTTCTGTCAAAATCCCAGAGTGTATGGTCTAGGTCAAAAAATATGTGTCGATACATTCAAAATAAGGTAAAAATTTATTAATTTGGATGCCTAATGTGCCTTTTAAACTTTCAAAGCAAGTACTTGTTTTGATAAGACATAAGACATTTACTAGAAATACTTTGTAATCAAAAAAATCGGAGTCTTAGGGAGAATATTCTAAACTACTTATATTCAGGCACTTATGTTTGATTTAGTGTTATCTCTCCATCACACACCCAAAGATTTATTAGGTTTGTATGCAAGATTTTTTCAAAAAGATATCCTCTAGTTTTCTCCTTTTTTTAAATGTATGTTACACCTAAAATTTAAAAACCTTGAAAGCACCCAAATATTTTTTACCCCTTATCATTATTTTATTATATAGCCTCCCAAGTCTAGGGCAAGGGGCACGAACACCCGTTTTGTTTTCAGGGTTTGTGGTGGATGAGGGCAACTCTGAACCAGTGCCAGGGGTTCACTTATTCATCCCTAAGGCAGGGCGTGGCGTAGCTACTAACCCCGAAGGGTATTTTATGATGCCTACTTTGCCAGGAGACAGCATCGTGGTGAGCTCTATTGGGTATAAAAACCATTATTACATCATTCCTAGAGATAAACTTGAAAGCTACTCTGTGGTCATAGAGCTGCTAGAAGATACTACTAGCTTGCCTGTGATAGAGGTATTTCCTTACCCTACCGAAGAGTTATTCAAAGAGGCTTTCTTGGCACTAGAGCTCCCCGATGAAGAGCTACGGAAAAACCTAGAGGAAAACCTCAATCAGAGAATCATGGCACGCCTCGCTATGGATATGCCCATGGATGCACAGATGAATTACAGACACCAAATGTACCAAAATATACAAGCACGAGAAAACAGGTATTTCAGACCTACATTGCAGCTGCTCAATCCATTTGCGTGGGCTAACTTCATCAAGTCTATCAAAAGAGGAGATTTCAAGAAAGATAAATGGAAAGACAATTAAAAAATGTTTGTCTAGTGGTTTTGTGGTAAGTCCATAACGGTGGACTTTAGCCTGCCCTCTTGGCCTCAAAAACGGACTGAAGCCTATTTTACAATTCTAACTTCACAAAAATTATCAGAAAAGCAAAAAATATTAAAAAAGTCAGGCCCTAGAGTCTGACTTTTTTGTGGGTGGCCCAAGGTAAAGATTTGTTTTATCTTATCTATTACAAAACTATCTTACATCAGATATAAAATAATATTGTAAATATCAGCCCACATCACACATCATTCCGAATCTAAAAAAAACCAAAACACATTATACAAAATATTCTCTTAGCTGCATTGCTCCACAAATAGTTGTCAATTAATATGGAAAGCATTATTTTTGCAGAAATATTTATATTTTTTATAGATTATGTATAGCCACAAAACATTCAGTTTTATCTGTTAAATAATCTTGTAAACAAAACATAGATAAAAATTCATCTCTTTGATGAACTTGACATAAAATAATATTTTAACATCTACTGACTGCTTCTTTGTAACACCATGAATAGCCAAAACCTACCCAACACAGAAGGGGGCGTATTTGCCCAAATTAGCCAATTAGACCACGAGCAAGTAGTCTATTGCCACGACCCAGAGAGCGGCCTGAAAGCCATCGTAGCCATTCACAATACGGTATTAGGCCCTGCCGCAGGAGGCACCCGCATGTGGGCTTACGACAATGAGCAGCAAGCTCTCCGTGATGTGCTAAGACTCTCAAGAGGAATGACTTATAAAAATGCAATCTCAGGGCTAAACATAGGTGGTGGCAAAGCGGTCATCATCGGAGATGCACGCACCCAAAAAACCGAAGCGCTCTTTCGCTCCTTCGGCAAATTCATAGAAGGGCTCAATGGCAAGTATATCACTGCCGAAGATGTAGGCATCACTACACAAGACATAGAACACGTGGCGATGAGCACAAAGTATGTAGCTGGCAAGCCTGAGTATATGGGCGGAAGTGGAGACCCTTCACCCGTAACAGCCTATGGTGTGTATATGGGTATGAAAGCAGCCGCCAAAAAAGCTTATGGCTCGGATAGCCTATCAGGTAAAAAAATAGCACTGCAAGGCGTGGGGCATGTGGGGGAGTATCTCCTAGAATACCTCATCAAAGAAAACATGGACATCTATGTATCTGATTTTTATGAAGACAGAGTGAAAGAAATCTGCAATAAATACAAAGTCAATGGCGTAGAAAAAGATAAAATCTATGACCTAGACGTAGATATATATGCCCCTTGTGCACTCGGGGCTACTGTCAATGATGATACACTTAAGAGATTAAAATGTGACATCATTGCGGGGGCTGCCAATAATCAGCTAGAAGATGAACAAATACACGCCAACCTCTGCCGTGAAAAAAACATCTTGTATGCCCCTGATTTTCTCATCAATGGAGGTGGCATCATTAATGTTTATTATGAAATCATAGGCAATTATAACAGAGAACGGGCTTATAAACACGCCGAAAAAATCTATGACTATACTTTTAAACTGTTTGAGCAAGCCGAGCAACATGCCATCAATACCCATGAGGCTGCACTTCGAATGGCAAAAGCACGCATAGAAGCCATAGGAAAACTAAAAGCACGCCTTTAATGGTGTAAAATACTCGAAAATACCTCTATCAATAATGCCCAAGAGCCATCTATATGGCTCTTGGATTGGTTCTTTGAAAATTTGGATTTAATTTTGGTGAATATTAGCACAGTGAGCATCTACGATAAATAATCAGATGTTTAAAAAACCAAACCATCACAAAGACTCAATACATATGTTTTTAGTCTATCAAAATTTGAAATTATCTTAAATATACTCATAATATGCTCAATCGCCGTCTGCTCCGTGCCAAAGTACTACAAGCCCTCTACAGTTTAGAAATAGCCCGAGAAGCCAATCTCGGACTTGCCCAAGATTATATCCAAGAAATATTTACCCCTGATTGGGTAGAAAAAACCTACACTACACCCGCACAAGTGGCACAAGATGTAGAACAAACCCACAGACATTTTAAAATAGGACTCAAAGACCACCAAGCCCTAGAAAATGCCTCCCTAGAGCCCAAAATCAGAAAAGTGGCACAAGATGCCATCTTTTACTATAAAAACCTCTGCAAAGAAGACCAAAGTAGAATCTTTAACAGCCTCAAAGAGGATATTCAGATTATCCAAAAACTCTATCTCAAGGCACTCCTCCTCCCCCAAGAAATCATACAACTGGTCAAAGATGACCAAGAACGCTACCAACAAAAAATCAAAAGAGAAGGTGTATCTCAGCAAAGAGGTGATTTTAAATTGGCCCGTAACCCCCTCCACCAAAAACTCATCGCCAACCCACAGCTAGAAGACCAGCTCATCAGATATAACCCTAGCTGGGAAGAACAAAGAGGACAACTCAGAAAAGCATACCGCACTTTCTTTGAGCAAGATGAGAAATACATCAAATATGACCGACAGGTAAGCACCACGCCTGAGCAAGACCAAGAAATGATGCTCTACCTCGTAAAGCAGGTAGCATTCAGGCAGGCAGTCATGAACCAATACGAGGTCAGCGAAATCAAAATACACCCACCCGCTTGGCAAGAAATCTTCTCGCAATATTCTTTCGATGAGTTCTGGACAAGGATACAAGAGAAAACCATCCCGACTATCCAAAATTTCTTTGAAGACCTTGAAATCACTGGAAATCAAGAAAATTTCCGAAAAATAATCCAAGAAATCAAAAAAAGAACCCAACTCTTTGCCAACCGACTCAAAGCCGAACTGCGTGACCAAACCGTCAGTGAGACCCTCCGAAAATACAAGAATATCAGAAACAGTGAACCTGAAAATAACACAAATTATTTTAATGAAAATCACTTCCTAATAGAGCAAGTAACCCAACAATGGATTAAAGACCTTGTCAATATCCTCTCACAAACTCTTGCCGAACACAGCCTCAATCACAATGATGCACAAAAGACCATCTTACAAGCTTTTGACAAGGCACTCTTCGGATTTATGGATGACATCGGCATCGCTTCTTTCTCTTACAATCAAATCACGGTGCAAATCATCGCCGAAAAATCAGGCTCTGTGTTGAGTGAGTATTTTTATGAAGAGGACATTAACTGGGATGACAACCAAAAAACAGTACAAAACATCACCCTCAAAACTTTTAAAAATGCGTATGAAGACAGCGAAGAAGTGCTCATGGGCTTGTCTTCTAACTGGGAAAGTGATTATGAGTTTTATTTAGATTTATTCAAACAAAGCCTCATCCACGAAGAAACAGTCATAGAGCAAATCACCCGAAAATCTAAAAACTGGGATATAAGCAGGCTGCCCGTTACTGACAAGATTATCCTGAAAATGGCAATCGCCGAGATGATTTACTTCTACAGCATTCCGGTGAAGGTCTCTATCAATGAATATGTGGATCTCGCAAAACAAGTCAGCACTCCTAAAAGCAAGCAATTTATCAATGGAGTGGTAGAAAGTATTTCCAAAGAACTACTCGAAAACAAAACCATTAAAAAAAGTGGGAGAGGGCTGATTGCAAACAGCTAAATTTTTGCTATTTTTAGAAGTAAGCGTATATTTACAAAAATCTATCATTCAATTAAGAAGCCTATTTTATGTCAAAGAAAACTTCATTTTTTTTAGGACTCCTCACAGGAGCTGGCATCAGTGCCGCCATTACACTCATACTCACCCCCTCTGACGGGCAACATAACCGTGATACGATGAGCTACCATTTTTCTAATCTGAAAAACAGACTTCTTTCTCTTTTAAAAGACAAAGAAATTTTTCAAAATACAGCCCGTACACAAGGAGAAGAGCATATTAGCTATATCACCAGTGAAGCACAAAGACTTCAAAGTGAGATAGACGAACTGCAAAACAAAATTAAAAATATACCTAATCAATAAAATAGGCCCAAAATCAATCATGAAAACAGTAACACTCATACCAGGAGATGGTATCGGACTTGAGATTGTAGAATCTGTCAAAGAAATCTTTGCTGCTGCCAAAGCGCCCATCATTTGGGATACGCAAATCATCGGGAAGACTGCTTTTGAGCAGACAGGGCAGCTCATCCCTGATGCACTCATCGAATCTATCAAAAAAAATGGCATAGGGCTCAAAGGGCCTGCCGAGACCCCCATAGGCAAGGGCTTCAAGAGTGTTAATGTGCAGCTCAGACAGTTATTTGACCTTTATGCCAATGTGCGCCCCTGCCAAACCATTGAGGGCGTAGAATCTAGATATGAAAATGTAGATTTGGTCATATTTAGAGAAAATACCGAAGGTCTCTACTCAGGCCTAGATTATTATGATGAGCGGCTTCAGATTGCAGATACCATCAGCCGAATCACTGTGGCAGGCTCTAAACGAATCTTAGCAGCAGCATTTGAGTATGCCCACCAAAATAAACGCAAGAAAGTAACCCTCGTACACAAAGCAAATATCCTCAAACAATCAGGTAAAATCCTCTTAGATGCAGGGCACGAGGCCGCAGCCCGATACCCTCATATTGAGTTTGAAGACAAAATCATAGACAATATGTCTATGCAGCTTGTCCGTAATCCTGAGCGTTTTGATGTCATTGTTACCTCTAACTTGTTTGGAGATATTCTCTCAGACCTCTGTGCAGGGCTTGTAGGTGGGCTAGGTGTGGTCTCAGGGGCCAACATCGGCGAGGAAGTCGCCATCTTTGAGGCGGTCCATGGCACTGCTCCAGACATCGCAGGCAAAGGCATCGCCAACCCTACTGCCCTTCTGCGCTCGGCAGTGATGATGCTCTTTCATTTAGAATATACAGAGATTGCCCAAAAAATAGACCAAGCCCTCATCAAAACACTCAAACAAAAAGAACTTTGTACGGGTGATTTGGGCGGGAATGCCAATACCAAGACTTTTACACAAAATGTAATTAACCATTTATAGAATTAACAGTTTCTAGTATTATTTAATAATTAAACCTTTATACAATATGAATACAGTTCATTTTTTAAAATCTGCGAATCTCAAACTAAGTGCATTTGCTTTGGTATTTTTACTTGGGTTTGCTGCCTGTGAGCAAGCCACCAAAAAAGAAGCAGAAACACAAAATACAGCACTAGAAGACAAGGTAGTAAACGCCAGCAACGAAGATGCAAACGCTGCTGCCAATGGCACAAAGGATGAAAGCAGTGCTGCACTTGCCAGTGATGGCACATCAGAAGTAGCCATTAACCCCGAAAATGCACCTGTTTTTAGTTTTGACCAAAGTGAATTTAACTTTGGACAAGCCAATGAGGGAGACATCGTGAAGCATGCCTTTACTTTTACAAATACAGGAAAATCTCCACTTATCATCGCCAATGCAACTGCCTCATGTGGCTGCACAGTGCCTGAATGGTCTAAAGAACCCATCGCACCAGGACAAAAAGGTCAAATCAATGTAGAATTTAATACGCAGGGAAAGCCTGGCATGCAAAACAAAACAGTAACCGTTACTGCCAATACAAACCCTGCCATCACTACACTTAAGATTGCTGGCTCAGTAAAAGGAACAAGCACCAACAATATGATGGGCCCTGTAAAACAATAATCACCGTATAAATCACTCACAAACACGGGAGGTATCTTAATTCTTGAAGGGTGCATTGTTTGCTCTTCAAGAATTAAGGCTTAAGCCCTCCTCTGTAGCACTTCATCAAGTGCTGTCTAAATTTTATTTTCAAATCATTTAATCTCAAACATGAACTTACTCAATATTTTATTGCAGACTAGCAGCAGCGGTGGAGGACTCTCCATCTGGATTTTATTTGCGGGCGTAATGCTTATTTTTTATCTTTTTATGATTCTGCCAGAGCAACGTAAGAAAAAACAACAAGAGCAGTTTAGAAATGCACTCTCTAAAGGAGACCACGTCGTAACCATCGGAGGAATACATGGCAAGATTCATGCAATAGATGAGCATACCATCACATTGATGATAGACAAAACCAAGATGGTTTTTGATAAACACGCCATCTCGTCAGAAGCAAGTAAAAAAGTTCAAAAAGAAGCAACTACTGAATAAAATAGTGACACAAAGAATCACATCCTTTTTTTCAAAAAACAAACAAAGGTTTGCGTTACTTTTTAGGCATGTACGCCAAGCAGATGTGCAAGTATTCTTGGTGTGCTTTTCTATTGCCGTAGTGCTGTGGTTCTTTAATGCCTTGAATCACCCCCGAAGTGAAATCATCAAATATCCCATAGAGGTCATCTATGATAGCAATAAATACATCGCATTAGAAGCCGAACCTAAATTTATATTGCTTAAAGTGCACGGCACTGGCTGGCAAATCTTCTGGAAAACGGTCTCACCCAAAGTAGAACCTATCAAAATATTTACACCCTCTGTCATCTCAAATAACCGCCCTTATCTGCTTACAAAAAGCTACCTCTCCGACATCAACAGCCGAGCCGTAGGTCTTAAGATAGAGAATATCATCAGTGATACCATCCCGATTAGGCTAGACAGAAAGATAAAAAGACGTTATTTTCTCAAAATAGACCCTTTTGATATCAATCTACAAACCAATCATCGCATTATAGGAGATATAGAATTTACACCCAAACAACTCACCATAGAAGGGCCAGAAAGTTATCTGGAGCGAATCCCGAACCCCTATCCTGTCCTTATCCCTCAAAGAAATATTCGTGAAGACTTCGCAAAAGAGGTAATGCTTGGATTTAGAGTCCAAAAACCTGCGCTTCTTAGCCTCAGTGCCGATGAAATTAAAGTCAAATTCAAAGTAGATGAATATCTCTACAAAACCAATAGCTTGGTGGTGCAGCTTGCCCACTTTCCCGAAGACTCTAAATTTACACTCCACAAAAATCACAGGCGAGTGGATATAAGGTATGCCTTCAGAAGTAAAGATATTGGAAAGATTCGTCTGTCTGATTTTTTAATCGTTGCTGATTTTAAGACATTCAACCCTAAAGACTCTACCGTAAACCTTGTCCTGAAGCGAAAACCAAACTTTATCTATAAAGATGATATTAACTTCAAACCTAAGGTAAAACTGGATTATGAAAAAAAATAAACCACTTTTAGTAGGAATTACAGGGGGAATAGGCTCCGGCAAAAGTACAATTTGTAAGGTGTTTTCTACTCTAGGCATCCCTGTGTATGAGGCAGACTCAAGAGCAAAAATGCTTATGACACAAGACCCTGCACTCATTGAGTCTATTAAAGAAGCTTTTGGAGAAAGTGCCTACACACCCGAAGGGCAGCTCAACAGACAGCACATCGCTGCACAGGTCTTCAAAGATGGCAATAAGGTCAGCATACTTAACCAGCTCGTACACCCCAAGGTAGGAGAAGATTTTAGGGCTTGGGCAGCAGCACATCAAGCATACACGTACCTCCTTAATGAAGCTGCACTGATGTTTGAGTCAGGAAGATACCAAGATTTAGACAAAGTCATCACCGTGTTTGCCCCTGAAAAGCTACGTATAGAGCGGGTCAGCAAGAGAGATACACAGCGTAGCCGAGAAGAGATTCAGGCAATCATACACAAACAACTCTCCGAAGAAGAAAAAATAACCCGTGCCGACTATGTCATCCACAATGATGGCAAGCAGCTCGTCATCCCACAGGTCTTAAAGCTGCACAAACTCTTTGAAGAAATACACAAGGGTGAAAATATCTTGTAAACGTGTTCCGTAGTTTTATATGCCGCTGCTACTTTATTTTTAGCATTTATATGCCTATTTTTCTAAATCAATTCCTATTTTTGAAAAAACAACATTTAATGCGAGTCATATGGAACATACAGATAATCAAGATACTACATCTTCAAAGAGCATTCAAGATGAAAAATTTGCAATCTTAGCCAAAAAAAATGAAGAAGCCCTCCTCGGAGGTGGTGAAGCACGCATTGCCTCCCAACACAAAAAAGGCAAGCTTACTGCCCGTGAGCGGATAGACTTACTCTTAGATGAAGGCTCTTTTGAGGAGATAGGTAAATTTGTAACCCACCGCTGCAAAGATTTTGGACTAGATAAAGAATATTACCTTGGTGATGGGGTGGTTACGGGCTATGGCACGATATACGGACGCTTGGTCTATGTCTTTTCACAAGATTTTACGGTGTTCGGAGGCTCACTTTCGGAGACTTTTGCCGAAAAAATCTGTAAAATTATGGATTTGGCAATGAAAAATGGAGCACCTGTCATTGGGCTGAATGACTCTGGTGGGGCTCGTATCCAAGAAGGAGTGGTTTCACTGGCGGGTTATGCAGATATTTTTTACCGCAATACGCTTGCCTCTGGAGTAGTGCCTCAGCTCTCTGCAGTGATGGGCCCTTGTGCTGGCGGAGCAGTCTATTCTCCTGCCATTACTGATTTTATCTTGATGGTAGAGCAGACTTCTTACATGTTTGTAACGGGGCCAAAGGTGGTCAAGACCGTAACCAATGAAGAAGTAAGCTCCGAAGAGCTAGGCGGTGCAAGCACACACAGCGAAAAAAGTGGGGTTACGCATTTTGCCTGTGCCAACGAAGTGGAGTGCATAGAATATCTCAAAAAATTACTGAGCTATGTGCCTCAAAACTGTGAGGAAGAAGCCCCTCGCATCCCTTATGAAAGCAATGGAAACGAAATCCGCCCCGCTTTGAATGAGCTTATCCCCGAAAATCCTAACCAACCTTATGACATGCGTGAGGTCATAGAGGGTGTGCTAGATGCAGATACTTTTTTTGAAGTACATAAAAATTTTGCTGAAAATATCGTGGTGGGTTTTGCCCGCTTAGGAGGACGCAGCATCGGAATCGTAGGAAACCAGCCCGCTGTATTGGCTGGAGTCCTAGACATCAAGGCAAGTACCAAGGCTGCCCGATTTGTACGGTTTTGTGATGCTTTTAATATTCCTTTGCTTGTGCTTGAAGATGTACCAGGGTTTTTGCCTGGGACAGACCAAGAGTGGAATGGCATCATCAGCAATGGTGCAAAACTTTTGTATGCTTTCTGTGAGGCTACTGTGCCAAGAGTAACCGTGATTACTCGCAAAGCTTATGGAGGTGCGTATGATGTGATGAACTCCAAACACATCGGGGCAGATATGAATTATGCTTGGCCTACAGCTGAGATAGCCGTCATGGGTGCAAAAGGAGCTTCTGAGATTATTTTTAAAAATGAAATCAGCCAAGCCGAAGACCCCGAGGCCAAACTTCAAGAAAAGGTAGAAGAATATACCCGCAAGTTTGCTACTCCATACAGAGCTGCCGCCAGAGGCTACATAGACGAGGTCATCCGCCCCGAAGAAACCAGACACAAGCTTTTGCGTGCCTTTGCGATGCTAGAAAACAAAGTAGCAACTTTGCCTAAGAAAAAACACGGGAATATCCCCTTGTAAAACTCTACAATATAAAAAACACTCTGCTACAACTGAAAGGTTCTCAGCAGAGTGTTTTGCTTTTATCAAGAAAGAATCTGAAGATTTGACTCCTTGCTGCACTCTCATCACCCTCTTTTTGGAAATGAATGTTTACAACTAAAAGGCTTCACACCTAAAGTCATGGGCTTGTCGTCTTTGTAGCAAAAAAGGTCAAAAAACCTGTCCAACACCTTTAGGTGCGGTATCTTCAACCTAAATCAAAGGATGTACAAAAAGCAGGCAGTAGTGCCACAAGACCTCCTTTTCTAGTTCTAGGCATTTCTTAAAATTACCACGAATGTTTTCTGTTCATCAATGATGGTTTCAGATACAGAGGCCTTCATCTCAAAAGTATGCCCTTCTTTGTGCTTTGCCAAAACAACTTTTACGTTTTCGTTGGTATCTTCTAGTGCAAGTGTACTTGTTTTGTCAAAGAGTATCTTGATATCCTGCCCTAGTAGTTCATCAGCCTCATACCCAAATATTTTGGTGGTAGCAGGGTTGCTCAATTTGATTCTGTGTAGTGTATCTATGGATATGATACTGTTCACAGAGGCATTAAAGATGCCATTCACGAGTGCAATTTGCTCATTAAGTGCTTGCTCTGCCTGCTTACGGCGGTTAATATCTCGGATACTTCCTGCTATTCTGAGCGGCATGCCTTGGTCATCACGTCTGGTAGCACCGCTTGCAGAGAACCAAACGTACTGCCCGTCTTTCATCAAAAGTCTATACTCTAGGTCGTATGGAGTCTGCCCTGACATATCAGTAATGTGGTCATAGAGCACCCTTAGTACACGCTCTCTATCATCGGGGTGTAGGCGTGAACTCCAGCTGTTGAGTTTGAGCTCAAACTCATTTTCTTCAAATCCGAGAAGGTTGGTAAATCTCTTAGACCAGATAGCAGGGTTATCAGGGTTTACGGGGTCAGAGGGGATGATGTTCATTTCCCAGAAGCCTTCATTGGTGGCAGAGGTAGCAAGGTCAAATCTATTGAGGGCTTCGGTGAGTTTGAGTTGGTTTTGTTTTCTTTGTGATATATCTTGTACGATGGCAGCAAACAGCGGGGTTTCTTCATCTTTAAAGAACTGCATATTCATCTCTACTTCATAGCTTGTGCCGTCTTTTCGGCTAAATACAGTTTCAAGCACAAGGTTTTTGATTTCTCCTTCTTGCAGTGGTTTGATGTATTCTTGGAAAGACCCTCTGTCAAAGTAAGGCTCTATGCTGTAGGGTGTCTGTTGTTTGAGTTCTTCGGTAGTGTATCCGAGGTTTAGTTTCCCTCTTTCATTTACATACGTAAAGTTTAGTGTTTTTGCATCAAAGATAAATACTTCATTGGTAGAGTTGTCTAGGATATAGGCGGTCAGCTCTGTATTTTTTTGGTTTTGCATGCGCTGTGTAATATCCCTGATAAACATAGAGGCTCCTATGACCTCATTAAATTCATTTTGGATAGGGTTATAGGCGATGTCAAACCATTTTCGGATTCCACCTTCTATGATGTATTCTTCTTCGGTATTATAGTAGCTTTTGCTCAAAGCCCTGTCCCAAAGTTTTTTGCTATGGATTCGGTCACTCTCCTCTTTGAAGACATCAAACCAGTAATCTCCTTCTCTAAACTCCACACCATAGACCATTTTAATGATTTCTTTGCTTCTTTCATTGGCTGCCACCACGTGGTATTGGGTATCAAGGGCTACGATGCCTGATTTGGCACTGTCAATGATTGCCTGTCTTTGTGCCAGTGTGTTGGCGAGGGCATACTCTTTTTCTAGGAGTTCGGCTGTGCGGCTTTCTACTTCTTTTTCTAGGTTAATTTTATATTCCTCTAATTTTCTTTGGTTGCGCTCCATTTCATCTTGGGTGATGGCGAGTACCTCCATATTTTGCCTCATTTCTTCTTCTTGGGCTTGCATTTGCTCGGCATACTGTCGGGTCTCTTCTAGGAGTCGTTCTGTGTTTTTACTTACTTTTACTGCGGCAAGTGTAGAGGCGATGTTCTCAGATATTCGTTCTACAAAATCTATTTCGTATGCCTCGAATGGTTTAAAAGAAGCGATTTCCATTGCTCCAAGCACCTCGTTATTTACTTTGAGTGGGGCCAAGAGTAGGTGTTTGGGGTTGGCGTGCCCCAGTCCTGAGGTGATTTGTATGTATTGGTTGGGTGCATTGTCTAGGTAGATGATGTCTTTCTCAAGCACAACTTGCCCTAGCAGCCCCTGCCCTACGATGATTTTTTTCTCATCATATTTTCTTTTGTCATACGCAAAAGCGGCTTTCATCTCGAGGTAAGGCTCTTTGGTATCTGTATTTAAGATAAATAGCCCTCCTTGATTGGCCTCTAAATACTTGACAAGGTTAGAGATGATTTGATAAGAGAACTCTTCTATTTCTTTTTCGGATGAGCGCAAGATATTGCCAAAGAGTGCAAAACCTTCATTAGACCAATTTCGTTTTTTGTCATCTTCTGCCACTGATTTCAGGCCATTTCTCATAGAAAGAAGGGCATAGCCGAGGGTATCTTTTTCGCTTTTGACCTCAAAGCCCGTATCAAAGTTACTCTGTCCGATATTGTTGGCAAATGTGGTATATTGCTGAAAACTCTCCACGATGAGGTCTAGGCTGTCGGCTACTTCTCCTATTTCGTCTTTTCTATTTCGATAAGAGATATGTGTATCTATATCTCCAGAAGCTACATTTTTGGCATCCGTAGCTATGTTTTTAAGAGGCTTTAAGAGTAGGCTTCCGAATAAAAATGTACCTGCTGTGAGCAACAAAAAGTTAAGAAAGAAGGTAAAAAACAGAATAAACCTAAGCACTGACTGGCTATTGGCCAATACATCTTGGTAGATTTCGCTCAGTTCACGGTTTTTACTTACTACTTCTTCTAGGGCAGTCTCAGCAAGGTAGGAGACCCGCTCTACTTCAGGGTTAATGTCTATGAGATAAGAAGAGATGGTTTGCTGTGTCGTGTTTTCATTGGCAATAGAGATATCGAGTTGTTCTGCATTTTCTACAAACATAGAATCTTCTAGAAGGATTTCGGGGTTCTCTACTTCTGTGAGATTTTCACCCGAATCTACAAAGCCCGTATCTGAGGGTATTCGGTTAAGGTTTTGTTCATTGGGGTTTCTGAAACTGATGGTGGTATCACTGAGGCTTCTCTCCTGCTGTATGGTTTTGAGGAGTTCTTCCAGCTCATTCCAAGAGAGTGTAAGCTCTCTCAGCTCTCCCCTCCCTACACTGGGATATGTTTTTATATCAACAGACTCACGCCCTCCGCTGATGATGGCAGTTCCCCCTCTATCTAGGACGGCAAGATTATCACGGTAATTGCCCATTTCTTTTGTGAGCAAAATCTTGATTCCTTTTTCTTCGTCTGGATTGTCTAAGATAGAGGCTGTAAAGAACTTAATACGCTCTATGTATTTTTCATTTTCTTCTGAAATCTCCAGATACTTACGGTTTTCTTCAGAAATAGCATTAAACCGAATTTGAAAGAAGTAATTGCCTACCACCAAAGCAATGTTGATGATAAAAAATATCCTTACTTTGGTTTTGATACTATTAAGACCTATTTTGAACATACGCGCTTATGTTTCTCTTATGTGAGCTAAGTTAATGAGGAATCGTAAAAAAAACTATTTTTTTGATGAACCCTTCAAATTATTGCATTCTTTGCCAAGAAATAACAATTTAAGTACCAATCCTCTAATATACAGTACTTTTTTGGGAGGCCTTTCACTCTGTTTGATGATTCACTTTCTAAGATAAGCCTTATTTAGTAGGAATCAAGTGATTCAATGCTCTTTTTTGCTTTATTCTACTTGTATGAATATTTTCTGTATTTTGTGTCAGGATTTGCCAGTAGGTGGCATACTTAATTGCCATGCCTACAGAAGCAGTACATTTGGTTCATGCATTCAAATATAAACTCAAAAACCTCTGTATGTCTTTTTGCTTCGGCAAGGCTTGTGCCCCAGGCATACAGCCCATGCCCTGCAAGTAAGAAGCCCTTCATCTTGGGGTTATGGTCAAAATAAATTTTAATCTCTTGGCTAAGTGCTTCTATGTCTTGTGAATTGTCAAAAATAGGAATAGACACTGATGCCTCATGTGTATTGATTCCTTTGATGCCCTTCAAGACCTCAAAGCCTGTAAGCTGCACGATTTTATCTTTGTGGTGCACCAATGAAAACACTGTGGAAGCCACTGAATGTGTATGCAAAATGGCTTGTGTATCTAGGTGATGGTAAAGCATCGTATGCAGCCCTGTCTCAGCAGAGGGTTTTTTGTGTTCGTAGCCTGGCAAAGGACTTCCTTCGTCATCTATCATCATAAAATCTTCTGCTTTGAAGTGCAGCTTGTCTATTCCAGAAGAAGAGATGGTAAATGTCTCTTGGTAAGGCTGCGGATTTCGAAAAGAATAATTGGTGCTTGTGGCAGGTGACCATCCTTTTTGGTGAAACAAGGCAATAATTTCTAGTAGTTCGTCTTGGAGGTCTTGGTAATCTTCTAAATGTAAAATATTCATTGTCTTTCAAGTTTTACTGTAATGCTGCTGATTCATTATACAAAACCTGCACCAATGTCTGTGCTACTGCTTGGAGGGTTTGTTTGTCTATAATTTCCATATCATCTTTGCTCGTATGGTGATACTCTTTGAAGAAAGACTCTTGTGCGTGGGCATCAAAATCTACTATATCAATCATCGGGATATTGGCAAGGGTGTTTACATAATAATGGTCATCTATGATGCTCGGGCTATTTTTGGGGATAAAGTAAGCTCCAAAACCTAGCTGCTGGGCGATTTGCCATACTTTTTGATTGATAGAAGGGGCGTATTTCATAGAATATCCTTCACGGTAAAAGGTAGCTCCTTTTGCCCCTACCATGTCTAGCAAGATGCCATAATAAGCCGAATAATTTTCTTTGTGCTTGTTTTTTGCCCAGTACTGTGAGCCTAAGCACCACTGGTCGGGTGCCCACTCCCCTTCATAGCCTTCGGGCTGCCCGTAGTCTTCACTGTCAAAAAAGATAATATCTATGCCTATGTTGGGCTTTTTGGAGGCTTGTGAGAGTGTGCGTGCCACTTCTAAAAGTACGCCCACACCGCTTGCCCCATCATTAGCTCCTGCAATGGGTGTATATGCCGTACTGTCTTTGGCTTCTTTGTCATTGAAGGGGCGGGTATCCCAGTGTGCCGCCAATAAAATACGGGTACTTGCCCCAGGATTAAAACTTGCGATGATGTTGCGAGATTTAAGGATTTTTTGGTTGTATGCTGTTGCATCAAATTTTTGCTCTGTAACCTCCCATCCGTAGTATTTGAGCTGAGATACCAAATAATCTCCACATTGCTGGTGCCCTGCTGAGTTCGGAACTCTTGGCCCAAAATCTACCTGTGCTTGCACAAAAGCCAGTGCCGAATCTGCCAATGTTTGAGGGGTTTCTTGAAGAACAATGGCTTGGACTTCTTCGGGCAAATCAGTCTCTGTATGGGTGTCTTTGTTTTTATCTCCGCAAGCACTCAGCCAGTAAGCAGCAAACACATAAAAGCCCAACTGAAACACACATCTGAAAAAATACTGCATGGCAAATAAGTAATTAGTTATGGATTGAGTAAATATTCTTCTATAAAATTATTGAAGTTTTATTATACCAATGTGCGAATCACCGACACATCACACTGAAAACAGTGTACATTAAATGTATTGAAGCACCTCACCGCCTTGGTTTGTATTTTTGTTTTCCAAGACTGTTTCTCTATTTGAGAAGCAAAATTACGCTAAAATCCTCAAAAATAAGAAGTTTTAAGCCTAAGCTTGGGCAAGAGATTGCTTATTGGGTTAGATGATTCATATCTTAACCAGCAGCAAGCAATCTCTTCAAATTATACACTTCAAGACTAGGAAAAACTATCCCCTTGACATCGCCATAAGGATATCAGACTGGGTAATGATATGTACTTTATTCTGTTCATCACGCAGCAAAAGAGCAGGGTTTTCTTTGTTTATCAGCGAAGAAAGCACATCTAAGGTGTTGTCCATTGCCACAAAACTAAAAGGTGCACCCATGACCTCAGACACAGGATGATTTCTAATATCTGGATTCTCTAGCATATGTGCCAGCAGTTTGCCATCTGTGAGGCTACCTACGATGTGCTCTCCCTCTACCACAGGAAGCTGAGAAATGCCTGCCTTTGTGATGGCTGTAATCGCTTCTCCGATGGTGGTTGTTTTTTCTACTACGGTCAGTTCTGTATTGTTTGGTCTTTGCTTGATAATGTCTCTTGCCGTAGAGAAATCACGCAACTCTAAGAATCCGTGGTTTTTCATCCAAGCATCATTATAGACCTTGCCTAAGTAGCGTGTGCCATGGTCAGGCAAGATAATCACCATTACATCTCCTTCTTTGAGGTGCTCACGGGCATATTCTAATGCCCCAAAAGCCGCAGAGCCACAAGACCAACCAATAAAAAGCCCTTCTTCACGTGCCAAGCGACGTGTCATGACGGCAGCGTCTTTGTCAGTTACTTTTATAAAGGTATCTATGGTATCAAAATCTACATTCTTGGGCAAGATGTCTTCTCCGATGCCTTCTGTGAGGTAAGGATAGACTTCATTTTCATCAAAAATGCCTGTCTCTTTGTATTTTTTAAATACCGAGCCATAGGTATCTATGCCTACAGTGATGATGTCAGGGTTTTGCTCTTTGAGAAATTTGGAAGTGCCTGAGATAGTGCCACCTGTGCCTACGCCTGCGGCATAGTGTGTGATTTTGCCTTCGGTATCTCTCCAAATCTCAGGGCCTGTAGTATCATAATGGGCGGCGGCATTGGAGAGATTATCGTATTGATTGGGATAGAAGGAGTTCGGAATATCCTGATTCAGTTTGCGGGCTACAGAGTAATAAGAGCGAGGATCATCAGGGGTTACATTGGTAGGGCAAACGACTACCTCTGCCCCTACAGCACGGAGGATGTCTATTTTTTCTTGAGATTGCTTGTCTGCCATCGTAAAAATGCACTTATAGCCCTTTGCAATAGCTGCCAAAGCCAAGCCCATGCCCGTATTTCCAGAAGTGCCTTCTATGATGGTGCCTCCAGGCTTGATGTGTCCTGCTTTTTCGGCATCTTCTATCATCCTGACGGCTATGCGGTCTTTGACAGAGTTGCCAGGGTTAAAATATTCTACTTTGACTAAGATTGTCCCTGCGATGCCCTTCGTAACTCGGTTTAGCTTTACAAGAGGTGTATTGCCAATGGCATCTGTGATGGTATTAAAGTATTTCATTAGGTAAGGTGTTGTTGTTTTCTGCCTGCAATTTAGCAAACTTATGGCTAAAAAGAAGGTGATTATAGCTTATGTGGTTAAATTTTCCTTTTAAAAACAAAAAGACCAAAGCATAAAAATCAGGACAGACACATCATTTTCTTGTGTTTATCGTTTACTTCTGCACACACATCAT